>CAYVWG010000032.1:0-17790 GCA_964455425.1 uncultured Oscillospiraceae bacterium
GCTCTGTCCCAGTCGCAGGAGGAGCCAAGCTTCTTCTGCTGCTCCACAATGCGGTTGCCGTATTGGTTTTTCCACTGCCATACCCGCTCCAGGAATTTTTCCCGGCCCAGATCGTAGCGGGTCAGGCCCTCCTTTCGCAGCTCCTCTTCCACCTTGATCTGGGTGGCGATGCCGGCGTGATCCACCCCCGGCACCCACAGGGCGGCGTAGCCCTGCATCCGCTTAAAGCGGATGAGGATGTCTTGCATAGCTGCGTCCATGGCGTGCCCCATGTGGAGCTGGCCGGTGACGTTGGGAGGGGGCATAACAATGGTGAAGGGCGTTTTATGGGGATCCCTTTGGGTGTGGAAGTAGCCTCCCTTGACCCATAGGTCGTAGATTTTGTCTTCCACTTCCTTGGGATTGTAGACCTTTGGCAGTTCTTTGGGCATGTGCCTCAACTCCTTTCGGTGACAAAAAAACACCCTGAGATCATCTCAGGGCGATCAAAGCTTGACCGTGGTACCACCTGAATTCCCGGCGGCGGCCGGGCACTCGTGCTCTGTAACGGGAGCGCCCGCAGCCGCTTACAGATCAGGTTCAGCGGCCGGCTCTGGAGGGACGTTCACTGCCGGGACCTGCAAGCTTGCACCAAACCGCCTGCTCTCTGCGTAGGCTGCCCTGCGGCTACTTTTCTCCATCATCGCGGATATTTTTCCTTATTTTACATGAGATTGCCCCAAATGTCAACGAAAAGATGGGCTTATTTCTTCCCGTTCCTTGCCTTGCAAGATTATGGTAACCAGTTTTCCCCAATGCCAACAGATTTATCCACAGGTTTGGATTTTGGGGGAAAGCGCGGCTTTGCCGCAAAAGAGAGAGATTTACATAACTGCGTCCCCCCTATCCGGCGGGACGGGGCCGGCCCGGGCCTAGGGCGGATTCTCCCGAAAATACCCGGCGGTTTTTGGGGGATGACCCCGGAAAATGTGGTTCTGTGGAAAACGCACAAACTTTTTTTGCTGGTTTCCATAATTCGACAAAATTTTTCCCGCCAAAGGGAAAAAAGCTGTGGATAAAGCTGTGGAGGGTGTGGAAAACCTGCCACCTCCCCCAGGAAAAAATGCCGTTATTTCAGGAAATTATGTCTACTAAAAACCCCTGCCGGAAAGAAAACGGGCCACTGTTCAAAATGCCCAAAGTGGCCGGGATTTTCCCTGGAAAATCCGCCGACAAGCTATAGCTTTTTTTCCCGGGGTTTGTTATAATGATATTCTACAGAAGATTTGCTTCGCTTTGTCCTGCCGCTGTGCTCCGGTTTTTCCCTGACGTTTACCTGCTGCCCAAGCAGCGATTTGGGCGGTCGCGGAAAAAACCATCGCCCCCGGCGCACAGGCGCTTTACCATACCTTATCCACCCCTTTGCTGAGGATTGACCATATGCTGGAATTGCTTAGTCCTGCCGGCTCAATGGACGCCCTTCGGGCCGCTGTACAAAACGGCGCCGACGCGGTCTATTTGGGCTGCGGATCCTTTAATGCCCGTCAGGGCGCCAAAAATTTCGCCCCCGATGAGTTGGCCGACGCCGTGCGCTATTGCCATGTCCGGGGGGTGAGCGTCCACCTTACCCTCAACACCCTGGTCACCGACAGGGAAATGCCCCAGGCCGCCCAGTTGATCGCCACAGCCGTCCGGGCGGGGGTGGATGCGCTGATCGTCCAAGACCTGGGCCTGGTGGCCCTGTGCCGCCAAATGGCGCCGGATATGCCCCTGCACGGCTCCACCCAAATGAGCATCCATTCCCTTTCCGGCGTCCGCCAGGCCGCCGCCATGGGCCTTACACGGGTGGTGCTGGCCAGGGAGCTTTCCCGGGAGCAGATCGCCTATATCTGCCGCAATAGCCCCATCCAAATCGAGGTGTTCGTCCATGGGGCCTTGTGTATGTGCTATTCCGGCCAGTGCTATATGTCCGCCGTCATCGGCCAGCGCTCCGGCAACCGGGGCCAGTGCGCCCAGCCCTGCCGCCTGCCCTACGGCTATGGCCGCTTTGCCCAGCAGTATCCCTTGAGCTTAAAGGACAATTGCCTGATCCCCTGGCTGGGTGAGCTGCAGGCCATGGGCGTGGCCTCCTTGAAGATCGAAGGCAGAATGAAGCGGCCGGAATATGTGGCCACCGTCACCCGCATCTATCGCCAAGCCCTGTCCCAGGGCAAGGTCAGGCCCCAGGATTTGACCCAGTTGCGGGACGCGTTTTCCCGGCAGGGCTTTACCCAAGGATATTATGTAAACCAAAAAGGCCTGGAGATGTTTGGCGTCCGGGAGAAGGAGCGGCAAAATAAGGCCCTGTTCCAGGCTGCCCGGGCCAGCTTCGAGCATACTGAGGCCCCTCTGGTGCCGGTGCGGTTTTACGCGGTGATCAACAGCCGGCAAAACGCCCTTCTTGCGGTGCAAGACGACCAGGGAAACATCTGCAAAACCGAGGGGCCGATGCCCCAAAGGGCCATCAACCACCCCCTGACGGCCCAGGAGCTGGGCCAGCGGTTGGCCAAAACCGGCGGCACTCCCTATTATTGTCTAGAGGCCAAAAGCGCGGTGGAGCCGGGGCTTAGCCTGCCTGCCGCCGCCATCAACGCCATGCGCCGGGAGGTGCTGTCCCACCTGACCGCCATTAGGGGCCGGCAAAAAAATCGGCTGACCTTAGACAGCAGCACCCCGCCTTATATCCACCGGGGCCGGCAAAAGCCGCCGCTGCTGACCGTTTCTGTCCGCCGCAGCGATCAGATCACCGCTGCCCTTTTGGGGGAAAAGCCGGCGGTGCTGTATGTGCCCTTGTCCTTGCTGCAGGAGGATTCCCAGTGGCTTTCCGCCGTCCATGGAAAAACCCAGGTGGCGGCGGTGCTGCCCCGGGTCATTACCGATGATGAGACAAACAGGATCCTTGCCCAGCTGGATCGGGCCTACGCCCTGGGGATCCGCCAGGCCTTGGTGGGGAACCTGGGCCATATTGGTCTTGTGCGCTCACGGGGCTTTCTGCCCCGGGGGGATTTTGGGCTGAACCTGTTCAACTCCCGGGCCATGGCCGCAGCCCAGGGCTTGGCCCTGGAAAGCGCCACCGTGTCCTTTGAGCTTACCCTGCCCCAGATCCGGGATCTGTCCAAAAACCTGCCCACGGAAATGATCAGCTATGGCCGTCTTCCCTTGATGATCACAGAAAACTGCATCATCTGCAGCAGCCATGGCAGCTGCGCCTGTCAAAACGGCCCGGCCAAGCTGCTGGATCGTAAGGGAGAGGAATTTTTGGTGCTGCGGGAGCAAAATACCTGCCGCAGCGTGCTGTATAACGGCAAAAAGCTGTATCTTTTGGATAAGCAGCCAGAGTTGGGCAAGCTTGGCCTGTGGGCGCAGCGTCTGGAATTTACCACCGAAAACCCCGGAGAGGTAAACGCCGTCCTCTCCACCCTGCATCAGGGCTTGAGCTTTGTGCCCACGGGCTATACCCGGGGGCTGTACTTCCGGGGTGTGGAATAAGGGAAGGAGGAACCCCCAGCATGATCTATCTTGCGTCCAAATCGCCCCGGCGGCAGGAGCTGCTCGGCCGGTTGGGCCTGCCCTTTGCCATCCTTACCCAGGATGTGGATGAAACCATGGACCCGGCCCTGCCGCCAGAGCGGGAGGTGATCCGGGTCAGCCAAAAAAAGGCGGCCGCCGTAGGTACAAGGGTGGGGCCGTTGGATGTGGTGATTGCCGCCGATACCATTGTGGTGCTGGAAAACCAGATCCTAGGCAAGCCCCATACCCCCCAGCGGGCCAAGGCTATGCTGCTGGCCCTGTCCGGCAAAGAGCATCAGGTCATCACCGGCCTGACGGTCTGCCGTGGAGGGCGGCAGATCGCCCAGGCGGTAAAGACCCAGCTTTCCTTCCGCCCCTTGGGGGCGGCGGAGATCGATGCCTATGTTGCCACCGGCGATCCCCTGGATAAGGCCGGGGCCTACGGCATCCAAGGCCCGGCGGCGGTGTTTGTTTCCCGTCTGGAGGGGGATTATTATAACGTTATGGGTCTGCCCCTGTGTGCCTTGACCCTGGCCCTGCGGCAGTTGGGCGTTGAGATCATGGGCCAGTCCGGCTCGGATGAGGTGAAACCGTGAAAAAAGGATTTACCGGCAAGCTGAAAATCCTCCTTTTGGTGGCCTTGGCCCTGTCTTTGGGGCTGACGATCTTGTCTGTCATCGTCCCCACCGGCCAAGGAGGCCTTGTGCAGACCGTTTTGTCCCCCTTCCGGGCAGGGGTCAGCACCCTGGTGCGCCAGGCGGAGCGGTATTATGACTATGTGTTCCGCTATGAGGCGCTGCTGGCGGAAAACGAAGCGCTGCAAAAAAAGGTGGTGCAAATGGAGGACGAGGTGCGTACGGCAGATTCTCTCCAGCGGGAAAACGAGCGTCTGCGGCAGCTGCTGTCTCTTAGCGAGGAGCATGAGGACTACTACTTGGCCTCGGCCTATATCGTCTCCTGGGATACCAGCAATTGGAAAAGCACCTTTACCCTGGATAAGGGCACCAAGTCCGGCATAGATACCGGCATGGTGGCCATCACCGAGTATGGCCAGGTGGTGGGGCTGATCACCGATGCCGGCGCCAATTGGGCCACGGTCACCACCATTTTGGATTCTTCTATGCAGATCAGCGCCTCTGTGGCCTCCACCGGCTACACCGGCATTGCCGAAGGCTCCTATGCCACCGGCGTCCAGGGCAAGCTTCGGCTGGACTATTTGCCCACCGACGCGGTGCTGCGTAACGATGACCAGGTGGTGACCACCGGATCCACCGTCTATCCCCGGGGGCTGATCATCGGCTATATCTGCGGGGCGGATTTTGACGAAACCGGCGTGGCCAAATATGCCCTTCTCACCCCTGCCGCCGACCTGGATAACCTAGAGCAGGTCTTTATTGTTACCGCCTATGAAAACCAGTAGAGCAAGGAGGGAACCGTTTATGCGCAAGCAGCTGCACCTGACCCGCCGCCAATGGCTGGGTCTGGGCAAATGGAGCGTGTATGCCCTGCTGTATTTGCTGCTGCTGTTGTTTCAGTCGGTGGTGTCGGCCCAGTGGCCGCTGTTTGGCATCAAGGCCAATTTTTTGCCGTTGGTCTGCGTGTGCCTGTGCATGAAGGAGGGGCCGGAAAAGGGCGGCCTGTTTTCCCTCATCGCCACCACCGCCCACTATTTTTCCGGGGCGGACTATGGCAACCTGCAAATTTTTGTGGTCACCGCCGGCGGGGTTTTGTCGGGCCTTGCCTGCAGGAGCTTGCTGCCCAACCGGTTTTGGCCTGGGGCCGTCTGCGCCCTTTGTACGCTGCTGGCCAACGCTTTGGTGATTTGGCTGTTTAAGATGACCCTGGCCGGGGTGACCTTGTCGGCCCTGTGGCAGGTGTTGCTGCCGGAGGTAGGGCTGTCCTTGCTGGCCTACCCGGCGGTGTATGGCCTGGTCCGGGTCATCGGGAAAATAGGAGGCGATTATGGAGTATAGATCCAAGCTGCGGGTGAGGGTGTTTTTGGCCCTGGTGGCTGTGATCCTGGGGCTGTATGGCTACCGGCTCTTCCGGCTGGAGGTGGTGCAGGCTGCCGGACGCGCCACCGGCTCTGACCATTATGTGTATACCACCCGGGTCACCGCTGCCCGGGGGGAGATTTTAGACCGCAACGGCAACGTGCTGGTAAGCAACCGCGCCAGCTATGATCTGGTGCTGACCAACGTTGGCCTGTTTAACGGAGAGGATCCCAACGAATCCCTGCGGCAACTGGTGGATTTGTGCCTGGCCTTGGATATCGATTATACCCAGCACCTTCCCCTTACCCTGACCAAGCCCTATGAATATACCCTCCAAAGCGAGAACGACACCTGGGTGCAGTATTTTTACACCTTTCTTGACCACTATGGCTGGGACGCGGATATTTCCGCCGCCCAGCTGGTAAAGCTTATGCGGCAAAGGTTCCACATCCCCGAGGATTGGACGGATCAGGAGGTGCGGGGCGTGCTGGGTCTGCGCTATGAGCTGGATCTGCGGTATTATACCGCCTTGGATACCTATGTGCTCTTGACCGACGCGGACACCACCACCCTGGCTGCGGTGATGGAGCTGGGCACCCCGGGGCTAAGCGTGGAGTCCTCCACCGTTCGGGTGTATAACACGGACTATGCCGCCCATATCCTGGGCCAGATCGGCCTGATGGACGCGGAGGAATACGAAACCTATAAGGAGCAGGGCTACGCCATGGACGCCTATGTAGGCAAAAGCGGCCTGGAGCAAGCCTTTGAGGCCTATCTTCACGGCACCGATGGCGTGCGGGTGACGGAAACCGACAGCTCCGGGAACGTGGTTTCCCAGTATTATTCCACCATGCCCCAAGCGGGGAGCAATATTGAGCTGACCATAGACATCAACCTGCAAATGGCCGCGGAGGACGCCCTGGAGGAAACCATTTTGGATTTGCGGGAAAACGGCATTGCCGGCGAGGGAACAGACGCCGAAGGCGGCGCCGTGGTGGCGGTAGATGTAAACACCGGCCAGATTTTGGCCAGCGCCAGCTATCCCACCTACGATATTTCCACCTATTCCCAAGATTTCGCGGCCCTTTCGGCGGACAAATACGCCCCCCTGTATAACCGGGCCTTGCAGGCCACCTATCCCCCCGGCTCCACCTATAAAATGGTCACCGCCATTGCCGCTATCGACAGCGGGGTGATCAGCCGGAACTATCGGGTGGAGGATAAGGGAATTTATACCTATTATGACGATTATCAGCCCAAGTGCTATTATTATACCAATTATCACCTGACCCATGGGGTCATCAACTGCATGCAGGCCCTGGCGGTATCCTGTAACTACTATTTTTACGAGATCGGCCGCCGCACGGGCATGAAGCAAATCGACGCCGTAGCCAAGGCCCTGGGCCTGGGAGAGCCTACCGGCGTGGAGCTGTATGAGGAAATCGGCACCCGGGCCAACGCGGAAACCAAGGCCAAGCTCTATGCCGGCACCGACGAGGCCAGCTGGGTGGACGGCGATACCCTGTCTATGTCTATTGGACAAAGCGATAACCGGTTTACGCCCCTGCAGCTGGCCATGTATACCGCCGCCTTGGCCAATCGGGGCACCGTGTATAAGGCCACCTTCCTCAACCGGATCCTGTCTTCGGATTATCAGCAGGTGATTGAGGATCCCCAGCCGGAGGTCAACAGCCATCTGGAGATCTCCGACCAGGCCTACGCGGCCTATACCGAGGGGATGCGCCTGGCGGTCACCGCCGCAAACGGCACCGCCAATAAGGTTTTTGGGGACTATAGCATTGCCGTCTGCGCCAAAACCGGTACCGCTCAGCATGGCTCTACCGGCTCAGACCACGCCTCCTATGTGTGCTACGCCCCGGCGGACGATCCCCAGATTGCCGTTGCGGTGTATGTGGAAAAAGGCGCCCAGGGCGGCAACCTGGGGAAGGTGGCCAAGGCCATTTTCGATGTGTATTTTGCCGCCGCCACCCAAAACGACCTTGTCCCGGCGGAAAACGCGGCGGGATGATCCCGGCCGGAGAAAACCCGTGCTTGCGGGGAAAAGCGCCGCTGCCTTCAATAAAACCCCCGGCTTTTGCCAAGCAAAAGCCGGGGGTTTTGTTAAAAGGAGATCACGCCCAAATGCTCCAGCAGGATTTTCAGCCCGATGAGCAGCAAAATCACGCCGCCGGCAATTTGCGCGTGGTGCCGGTATTTTTGGCCAAAGACGCTGCCCACCTTAAGCCCTGCGGCGGAAAGGATAAAGGTGGTGCCGCCGATCAGGCTTACCGCCGTGCCCAGGTGAACCCCCGGCAGCAGGGCCAGGGTAATGCCCACGGCCAGCGCGTCGATGCTGGTGGCGATGGCAAGCAAAAGCATAGCCTTAAAGGAGAAGGAGGCGTCGGTGGACTTTTCCTCCTTCGACAGCCCTTCCTTTAGCATGCTGCAGCCGATGTATCCCAGCAGCACAAAGGCCACCCAGTGATCCACCGCGGTGATGTACCGCTCAAAGGTGGAGCCAAGCAAATAGCCGATGGCCGGCATCAGCGCCTGAAACCCGCCAAACCACAGGCCCACCGCCAGATAGTGCTTGCCGGCAAGCCGGGGCGCCGACAGCCCCTTACATACCGACACCGCAAAAGCGTCCATGGATAGGCCTACGGCCAGAAAAAGCAGCTCCAGTATACCCATCTCTTGTTTATCCCCCTTCCGCCTTGGATCACAGGTCAAATACGCGGAGACATCTTAGGCTTCCTAGCGTAAGCCTTAAACCCACCGTATAAGGGTCGCAGCGTGTCAAAAAAAACACCTTTGACACGCTGCGGCTTTTGGTATTTCTCCCCCAATGCAGGAACATACTAATACTATTTCAGGAAACAAAATATCCGGAAAGCATCGCCTGCCGGCGCTGCGCTTTTGCCTCCCTTTGGGCAGCAAAAGCCGCATCTATGTTTTGCGTTGGATGACAATATACCACGGCAGGGGAAAAAAGTCAACCTTGAACTAAATTTTACAAAAGTCACCTTTTGGATTTTACATCCAACGGGTATGATGAAACCACAAATACAGAAGGGAGAAAACCAGCATGAAAAAAATCCTTGCCATAGGGCTTGCCCTGACGCTGCTTTGGGGCCTTGCCGGCTGCAAAACCGAAAAACAAACCGTAACCACCGATGGCTCCACCTCTATGGAAAAGGTCATCGGGGCCATGACGGAGGCCTATATGGCCCAAAATAGCGGCGTTACCGTAACCTATAACCCCACCGGCTCTGGCTCCGGTATTGCCGCCGTTACCGAGGGCCGGTGCGACATCGGCCTTTCCAGCCGGGCCTTGACCGATGAGGAAAAGGCCCGGGGCCTGACCGAGACGCTTTTGGCCTACGATGGCATTGCCATTGTGGTGCACCCGGAAAACCCGGTGTCGGATCTGAGCCTGGAGGACCTGGCTAAGATCTTCACCGGCCAGATCACCGATTGGTCCGCCCTTGGCGGCTCCGGCCAGATCGTCTGCGTGGGCCGGGAGGCCGGCTCCGGCACCCGGGATGGCTTTGAAGCGGCTACCGGCACAGAGGAACGCTGTGTCTACCGGCAGGAGTTGACCTCCACCGGCGATGTGCTGACCACGGTGGGTCAAAATTCCCAAGCCATCGGCTATGTGTCCTTGGCCAGCGTGGGCCAAAGCGTAAAGGTGGTGTCCGTTAACGGCGTGGCTCCCTCAGAGGAAACTGTCCTTTCCGGGGACTATCCTGTCCAGCGGCCCTTTGTGCTCGTGACCCGGACCGATACGCCCCTGTCCCCAGCGGCCCAAGACTTCTTTGCCTATGCCACCGGCGATGAGGGAGCAAGCGTCATCTCCTCTGCCGGGGCTGTGCCGGCGCACCAATGAAAAAGCAAACCTTGGAGCGGCTGGTTCACGGCATCTTTCTGACCCTGGGCCTGGTCACGGTGGGCTGCGTGGCGCTCATCACCGTGTACCTGATCCTTTCCGGCCTGCCGGCCATCCGCCAAATTGGCCTTGTGCCCTTTTTGCTGGGCAAAACCTGGGCGCCTACCGCAGCTAGCCCCGCGTACGGCATCTTGCCCTTTGTGCTCACCAGCGTCTATGGCGCAGCCGGCGCCATCTTGCTTGGCGTGCCAGTGGGATTTTTTACCGCCGTGTACCTGGCCAAGCTTGCCCCTAAGCCCATAAAGGCGGTGGCAGAAGGGGCGGTAACCCTGCTTGCCGGCGTCCCTTCGGTGGTCTATGGCCTGGTGGGTATGCTGGTGCTGGTGCCGGCTGTGGGCAAGGCCTTTGGGGTGGCCGACGGGGCAAGCCTTCTGGCGGCGATTTTGGTGCTGGCGGTCATGGTGCTGCCCAACATCATTAAGGTGTCCATCACCGCGTTGGAGGCGGTGCCTAAGGCCTATGAGGAAGCCTCCCTGGCCCTGGGAGCTACCCCGGTGGAAACCTACTTCCGGGTCACCGTCCCGGCGGCCAAAAGCGGCGTGGCTACCGCCGTGGTGCTGGGAGTGGGCCGGGCCATCGGCGAGGCGATGGCGGTGATGATGGTCTCCGGCAACGTGGCCAATATGCCGGGCCTGCTCCAAAGCGTCCGGTTTTTGACCACCGCCGTGGCCAGCGAGATGTCCTATGCCTCCGGCCTGCAGCAGCAAGCCCTGTTTTCCATCGCCTTAGTGCTGTTTTTGTTCATCCTGCTGATGAACGCCGCCCTGCGGTTTTTCCTTCGGGGCAAAAAGGAGGGATAGCCTGTGAAAAACGCAAAACGCCGGGCCTACGCCGGACTTATGGGGGGCCTGATGGCCCTTTCCACCGCCCTTACCTGCGCCCTGGCCCTGTCTTTGCTGGCCTATGTGCTGGTAAAGGGCCTGCCCCATATCACCTGGGGGCTGCTGTCTACCGCCCCCAGCTATATTTCCGGCAATATCGGCATCCTGCCGGATCTGCTCAATACCCTGTATATCATCCTGGCCGCGCTGGTGGTGGTGCTGCCCTTGGGGGTAGGCGGCGCGGTGTATCTCAATGAATACGCCCAAAACCATAGGCTGGTGGCGGCCATCGAATACGCCGCCGAAACCCTTTCGGGTATCCCTTCCATCATCTACGGCCTGGTGGGTATGCTGTTTTTCTGCCAGCTTTTGGGCTGGAAAACCTCCCTGCTTGCCGGGGCGCTGACCTTGGTGGTGATGAATCTGCCCACGGTGCTGCGCACCACCCAGGAAAGCCTGAAAACCGTGCCCCAAAGCTATCGGGAGGGGGCCTTGGGCCTGGGGGCCGGCAAGTGGCGGGTGGTTCGCACGGTGGTGCTGCCTGGTTGCGTAGACGGGGTGGTTACCGGCTGCATCCTTTCTGTGGGAAGAATTTTGGGGGAATCCGCCGCTCTGCTCTTTACTGCCGGCTTTGCCCATAATCTAAACGGGCTGCTTTCCGGCCTGACCCGGCCCGGCGCCACCTTGACCGTGGCCCTGTATGTCTATGCCAAGGAGCAGGGAGAGTTTGGCGTAGCCTTTGCCATCGCCGCCATTTTGCTGGTGCTGGCCCTGCTGCTGCAGCTGGCGGCGCTTGTGGTGGGAAAGCATTTTGCCAAAAGGAGGAGCTTGTAATGGATTGCCTGACGGTGGAAAACCTGTGCCTGTGGTACGGCCAAACCCAAGCCCTGCGCCAGGTATCCTTGACCATCCCGGCCCAAAGGATCACCGCGCTGATCGGGCCGTCGGGCTGCGGAAAGTCCACCTTTCTCAAAACCCTAAACCGGATGAACGAGCTGATCCCCGGGGTGCGCCACACCGGAAAGGTGTGCTGGGCAGGCCAGGATATTTTTGCCCCGGGGGTGGAGGTCAGCGAGCTTAGACGGAAAATCGGCATGGTGTTTCAAAAGCCCAATCCCTTTCCCATGAGCATCTATGATAATGTGGCCTATGGACCCCGTACCCATGGCATACGCAACCATGCCCAGCTGGAGGTGTTGGTAGAGAAGTCCCTCCGCCAGGCGGCGCTGTGGGAGGAGGTAAAGGACCGGCTGAAACGATCTGCCTTGGGCCTGTCCGGCGGGCAGCAGCAGCGGCTGTGCATCGCCCGGGCCTTGGCGGTGGAGCCGGAGGTTTTGCTGATGGACGAGCCAACCAGCGCCTTGGATCCCATTTCCACCCTTAAGGTGGAAGAGCTTGCCATGGAGCTGAAAAAGCGGTATACTATTGTTATCGTTACCCATAATATGCAGCAGGCCCTGCGCATATCGGATAAAACCGGCTTTTTTCTGCTGGGAGAGCTGGTAGAGTTTGGCGACACGGAAACCCTGTTCACCCAACCCCGCGATGGGCGGACGGAAGAATACATCACCGGGAGGTTTGGCTAATGCGCAGTCGATTTGACGCCCAGCTGGAGCTGCTCCATAAGGGATTAACGGAAATGGGAGCCATGTGCGAAGGGGCCATTGCCGCCGCCGTACAGGCCCTGCTTGCCGGGGATACGGAGGCCGCCCGGCGTCTGCCGCCTCAAGACAGCGAAATCGATCATAAGGAACGGCAGATTGAGACGCTGTGCCTGCGTCTTTTGCTGCAGCAGCAGCCGGTGGCCCAGGATCTGCGAAAAATATCCGCCGCGCTGAAAATGATCACCGATCTTGAGCGCATCGGCGACCAGGCGGCGGATATTGCGGAGATGGTGCCCCTGCTGCAAAGACCGGCGGATTTTGGGCAGATCCAGGGCATGGCCCGGGAGGCCTCCTGGATGGTTACCCGCAGCATCGACGCTTATGTGGCCCAGGATGTGGAGCTGGCCCAGCGGGTCATTGCCCGGGACGATGTGGTAGACCGTCTGTTTGACGATATGAAAACCACCCTGCTGTCCCTCCTGAAGCAGGATACCGGCCAGGGGGAGTACGCCTTGGATCTGCTGCTGGTGGCCAAGTACTTTGAGCGCATCGGCGATCACGCCACCAACATTGCCGAGTGGGTGATGTTTTCCGTCACCGGGCAGCATAAGGAGATGGAGTCATGATTTGGGTGGTAGAGGATGATGCCGGTATTCGGGATATTGAGCTGTATGCCTTGACCTCCACTGGGTTTTCCGCCCAGGGCTTTGCCGGCGGCGACGAGGTTTTGGCGGCCCTGAGCACCCAAACCCCGGAGCTGATGCTGTTGGACGTGATGCTGCCGGGCATAGACGGCGTAACGCTGCTCAACCGTCTGCGCCGACAGGGATATACCTTTCCCATCATCATGGCCACCGCCAAGGGGATGGAGTATGATAAGATCCAAAGCCTGGATCTGGGGGCGGATGACTATCTGGTAAAGCCCTTTGGCATGATGGAGATGGTTTCCCGTATCCGGGCGGTGCTTCGCCGGTGTCAGGGCGGGCAGAGCGCCTCTTGCCTGACGGCCCAAGACCTGGTGATGGATCTGACCCAGCATACCGTCACCCTAAAGGGGAAGCCTCTGGCCCTGACCTTTAAGGAATTTTCCCTTTTGCGGCTGTTTTTGTCCCGGCCGGGGGTGGCCTTTACCCGGGATCAGCTGTTTGCCCAGGTGTGGGGAGACGATTATTTTGGCCAAACCCGCACCTTGGATATGCATATCCGTACCCTTCGCCAGAAGCTGGGAACCTATGGGGCGCGGATACAAACCGTTCGCAACGTAGGCTATCGTTGGGAGGCACAGCCATGACCAAAAGGATCTTTTTTTCCCTTTTGCTGGTGGCCGCAGTGACGCTGCTGGCCAGCCTTGTGATCGTCACCGCCATCATGTATACCTATTCTGCCAATATCCAGCAGACCCAGCTAAAGACGGAGCTGAACCTAGCCGCCCAGGGGGTGGCCCAGCAGGGCCAGGATTATCTTGCCGCCCTAGACGGGGAATCCTACCGCCTAACCTGGGTGGGGGCGGAGGGCCAGGTGTTGTATGACACCCAAAGCGATCCTTCCGCCATGGAAAACCATAATACCCGCCAGGAGATTGCCCAGGCCCGGCAAACCGGCTGGGGCGAAAGCAGCCGCTATTCCACCACCTTGATGGAAAAAACCATCTATTGCGCCAAGGCCCTGGAAGACGGCACCGTCTTGCGGATCTCTGTCAGCCGGGCATCGGCGGTGGCCCTGCTTCTGGGGCTTCTTCGGCCGGTTCTGGCGCTGGCGCTGGCGGTGCTGATCTTGTCGGCGGTGGTGGCAAGGCCCATGGCGAAAAGCATCGTGCGGCCCCTCAATCAGCTGGATTTGGAGCATCCCTTGGAAAACGATGTGTACGAGGAGCTTTCTCCCCTGCTTGGCCGCGTCAGCCAACTGCACCGGCAGATTCAGGAGCAGCTGGCCCAGCTGCGGCAGAAGACCGATGAATTTGCCCAAATCACCGGCGCCATGAAGGAGGGCCTGGTGCTGCTGGATCAAAATGGCCGGGTGCTGAGCCTCAATCCCGCTGCCCAGGGGATCTTTTCCGCCGCCGTGGGCAAGGAGTTTCTGGATCTGGAGCGGGGCAGCGCTCTCCGGCAGGCCCTAAGCCAGGCCTGGGAGACGGGCCACGGCCAGGCCAAGCTGACCCGCCAGGGGCGGATCTATCATTTGGATCTGAGCCAAATCCAGTCCCAGGGGCAGACCCTAGGGGCTGTGGTGCTGGCCTTTGACGCCACCGAGCAGGAGCAGGCGGAGCAAAGCCGCCGGGAGTTTACCGCCAATGTGTCCCACGAGCTGAAAACGCCCTTGCAGGCCATTTCCGGCAGCGCGGAGCTTTTGGCCTCCGGCCTGGTGGAGGAAAAGGATATCCCCCGGTTTGCCGGCCATATCCACCGGGAAAGCGCCCGGCTCATCGCCCTTGTTGGGGATATTATCCGGCTGTCCCAAATGGATGAGGGAAGCGCCATCCCCTTTGCCCCGGTGGATCTGGCGGAAATTGCCGAAGAGGCGGTGCAGACGCTGCGGCCCTCCGCCGGCGATCTGACCTTGACCCTCCAAACCCAGCCGGTGATCCTCCAGGGGGCATCTGCGCTGCTGTATGACCTGGTGTATAATCTGGTGGATAACGCCATCCGCTATAACGTCCCTCAGGGAACGGTTACGGTCACCGTGGAAACATCCGATGGCCGAGGGCTTCTCACCGTGGCGGATACCGGCGTTGGCATCCCCCTGGAGCATCAAGGCCGGGTGTTTGAGCGGTTTTACCGGGTAGATCCCTGCCATAGTAAGGATTCTGGCGGGACGGGCCTTGGGCTGTCCATCGTCAAGCACGCGGCCTTGTGCCATAAGGCCCAAATTGATCTAGACAGCACCCCCGGCCAGGGAACCACCGTCCGTGTGTGGTTTGCCTTGGGATAAAGCTTTCCCCCGCCGCGAACGCAATAAGGCGTTTGTTAAACTGCTCCCCCTCCGGGCGTGCCGCCCGAAGGGGGAGTTGGTTTTTGCTGGGAAAATCAAGCTTTGGTTGCCACTTCTGAGGAAAATCAACCGCTTCCACAGGCAGAAGGATTACGCCAAGCCCAGTTTTTCCAGGTCGACCGGGCGGGCTAGGAGGATATAGTAGTATTCCTCCGTCCAGGGGATGGCGGTTTTCCAGGGAAAAACGGTGGGCGTTGGATCGGTTATGGTTTGCCTGATCAAGTTCATTTGCTCTTCCTTGTCCGAGAATTCCTCTTCTATGGAGAAGGTCAGCTCTAGGCTGTGACTCTGGTAGGAAATTTCCTGATCCAGGCGATTAAGAAAGAAGCCGTACATAGGAGCCGCGGTAAAGCTTACCGTAACTTCAACATTGCCGCCGGCGGGAATGGTCACCTGGCGCAAAAAATAGGCCAGATAATAGGAATTGGAGGTATTTCGGGAGGTGTAGCTATGGCTTGGGGAGGAAAGCTCCGGCCAGTTGGGAAAGGCTATGTGGAAATAGGTGCCGTCGTTCATGCGGTCGATAAGCCGGTTGGCATTCTTATCCAATTCCATATTATATTCGCCTTCTCCAAGCGGCGTGCCCAGAACGATAGGATCTTGGTTGGTCAATTCTACCCCCCAGTACTCTTCACACGGCACATTGTCCACATACACCTTGGCGCCATCGTTGCTTGCAGAAAACTGCAACGCCGGATAGACCAAGGAAACCTCCGCTTCCTGGCCGGAATTGTAAACGGTAAAGGTTTCCTGCACGGCTGCGGTATAATAATCGCAAACGTCCAGGTGGGTCACGCGGCTGACGGATAAATTTTCGGTTTCCCCATAGGCGCACAGAGGCATTAGGTTGTAAGAATCATAATATTGCCCACCGGCTGTAGTGATAAGTGGCCCTGAGGGGGTCATTTCCAGGGCTTTTTTCTTGCACCCAGGCAGCAGGGCGCACAGCAGAAAAAGTGCCAGCATGATGGCAATCGGTTTGCGGTTTTTCATGGCAGCCTCCTTACAGAAACAGTGGTCAATACGACGCCCGAAGGATAACGTTGTACACCAGCTGAGCGGCTTCATCCCTTCGCATGGTGTTTTTGGGGTTTAGGCAGCCGCTGGTTCCCTGCAAAAGATATCTTCGGGTTGCCCAGTCCATCGCAGTTTTGGCAAAGGTGGAAATGGTGCTGTAGTCGGAGAAGCTTGACGCGCTGGGGCCAGAAGTAGAGGTATACGAGCAGCCAAGATGGGTGGAAAACCGATACAGGAACACGGCGGATTGCTCCCGGGTAAGACCATCGCTGGGGGCAAGCGTTGTTCCTGAGGTCCCTGTGAGGATCCCATTTTGATAGGCCCATACGATGGCATCGTGGTAAGCGGTTGACGCGGTAAAATCAGTAAACTTGTTCTCCACCACAGCCGCGTTTCTGACAATCGGCGCCCCAGCCAGCTCATACATGGCGTTTACAAAAGCGCCCCGGGTGATTTTCTTTTCGCGGTCAAAGCGGGTGAGTCCGTTGTCGATGATCCCATACTGCTTGCAGTATTTGGCAGCGGTATATGCCCAGTCGTTGGCAGGGATATCATTTAGGTAGATGACCCCAGGCTTAAGGCTTGTTACACATAGGTAGGAACCCAATATAGCCGATGTGCCGGGGAAATCAATGACGATATGAGAAAGATTTTCCCAGCCAAAGTGCACGACGAGCCTCTGATCGTCATACCAGCCGTAAGCAAGAACCGCATGATTGAATTTGGTTCCATCCGTCTTCCGTGGGTCAAAGATATTGCCAAATACGATGACCGGCGCGTTGTAGGTGTTGAGCTGATTGCAAATGGCTGCTGCCGTTGCCGCAGGGGGAACGGCAACATTTGTCGTTATGGCCAAGTGGCGCTTGCTGGCAAAGCGGGAAAGCACATCGTTCATGGATTCGGTGTTTGGCAGGGCAACGGCTGCGGTTGAGCTGTATTTTCCCAAGCGGCGAAGGTATAGGGTTAAGTTTTCGTTTCGGTAGCCGCTTTTGTTTCTTTGCAGGTAGGCAAAGTCGTTTATGGCTTCTTCCACACCCTTTCCTTCATCAAACCAATACAGCAAAATGGCCGCCGCAACATAGCCGCAAAGGCCGTCTCCTACCTCTGGAAGCTCGTTATCGGGATACCCCATTTGGTTCTGTTCCTTGAGATTGAAAATTTTTTGATAGCCAGAAATATAGTGCACGCCTTTGGTGTCGTCCAACGTTACGGATGCTCCTTGCAGTTCCTTTGGGGATGCGACGCTTTTGTAGGCGACAACGCCGCCGGCTTCCTCCACGCAAGCCGTGCTGAGCTGCTCCGAGGCAGACATTAGGGAAGGAACTAGCTCTGTGTCGGCGGTGCTAAAGGTATCTCCGGTTATTGTGTGTACGTAGGTTTCTCCCACAAGGGTATAATACTGGGTAGGCCCGCAATAGTAAAGACGGTCTGTCAAATTGCTGTAGGGGGATGAGGCGGAAGTGGAGTATTCTAGGGTTCTTCCGCTTGCAGCATGGCAAATTAAGTATCCGCTGTCAAAAAATTCAACAGCATAATACAAATTTCCCTCAAAATCATGAATTTCCTTTACTGTGTCAATGGTTAGGGTTGTCTCGGTTTCGCTGTGCATGCGGGAAACCTGCTCCAAAAGCATGGCGTTCACGCTGGAAATCGATTTTGACGCGGTACTGTCCGGTTGGGTTTCCGCAAGGACAGTTATCGTCCCCAGTGGGAACAGCATAAGCAGGGCCAGCAGCAAGCAGATCAATTTTCTTCCTTTCATCATGTTCCTCCTTTGCTCATGGGACAAATGGTACGTTCTTCGATCGACGTGCGCGGGAGCGGCTGGCGCAAGGGTTGCGCCGCCTATGCGCCGTACACGGTAAGATACCGGTGCAAAATCACGGCGCACT
>CAYVWG010000033.1:0-17651 GCA_964455425.1 uncultured Oscillospiraceae bacterium
ACGATCCCCAGGCCCGGGAGAAGATGGCCAACGCCGCCACCATGGCCGGCATGGCTTTTGCCAACGCCTTCTTGGGCGTGTGCCACTCCATGGCCCATAAGCTGGGCGCGTTCCACCACCTGCCCCACGGCGTGGCCAATGCCTTGATGATCGATGAGGTTCTGCGGTTTAACGCCGCCGAGGTGCCCGCCAAGATGGGTACCTTCCCCCAGTACGACCATCCCCACACCCTGGCCCGGTATGCCCAAGTGGCCGACGCCCTTGGCCTGGGCGGCCAAACGGACGAGGAAAAGCTGGAAAACCTCATTGCCGCCATCGACGAGCTGAAGGCCAAGGTGGGCATCAAGCCCACCATCAAGGACTACGGCGTGGATGAGGAAGATTTCCTTGCCCGTCTGGACGACATGGTGGAGCAGGCGTTTGACGACCAGTGCACCGGCGCCAACCCCCGGTATCCGCTGATGAGCGAGCTAAAGCAGATGTATCTGACGGCCTATTACGGCAAAACCCAGGAAACCTAAGAAAAACCGGCGCCGCCCCGCTGGGGCGGCGGCAAAAAATATGATCATGGGAGGAAACGCTATGAAGCTGGATCAAGTGATTGCCAAGCGGAAGGCCAAAACCATCTACCGTGAGGGCGACAAATGTGTGAAACTCTTTGACGAGGACTATTCCAAGGCCGATGTGCTCAACGAGGCCCTGAACCAGGCCCGGATCGAGCAGACCAACCTGCACATCCCCAAGATTTTGGCGGTTACCACCATTGATGGCAAGTGGGCCATCGTATCCCAGTTTATCCCCGGCAAGACCCTGGCTAAGCTGATGGAGGAGCAGCCGGAAAAGCAGGAGGAGTATCTCAATTTGCTGGTTGACCTGCAAATTGAAGCGCTTAGCCAAAAATCTCCCCTGCTCAACAAGCTCCAGGACAAGATGCACCGGAAGATCAGCGAAAGCAGCCTGGATGCCACCACCCGCTATGAGCTGCACACCCGGCTCAACGGCATGCCCAAGCACGACAAGGTGTGCCACGGGGACTTTAATCCCTCCAACATCATCATCACCGACGATGGCACGCCCTACATTCTGGACTGGTCCCACGCCACCCAGGGCAACGCCTCTGCCGATGCTGCCCGTACCTATCTGCTGTTCTGCCTGGAAGGGAAGAAGCAGATGGCGGAAACGTATCTGAATCTATTTTGCAAAAAGAGCGATACCGCCCGGCAGTATGTCCAAAAGTGGATGCCCATTGTGGCCGCCTCCCAGTCGGTGAAGGGCAACGAGGAGGAACGGGAGTTCTTGCTGTCCTGGATCAATGTGGTGGAGTACGAATAAGAAGCCAAAACCCAAGCGCCCCTGTCGGTAAGCGCCGACAGGGGCGCTTAAGACTGTCAAAAAAGGTGGCCGCGGTTTGATCAACAGGCTGGGCCTGGTACGGGGCGCAATTGTGCAGAGCAAAAACATTGGCCGTGACTTTATGGCGGGCATGAAGACCCTGGTAGGCGGCGGGATCGCCGGCAACACCGAAATGATCCAAGAGGCCCGGCAGATCGCCACCCGCCGCATGGTGGAGGAGGCGGAAAACCTGGGGGCCGATGCGGTGATCAACGTGCGGTACGCCTCAGCCTCGGTGACGCAGGGCGCCTCGGAGTGCATTGCTTACGGCACGGCGGTAAAATTCAAATAGAGGATAATGATCTGCGCCGGTAGGCCACGTTTGCGGTCTGCCGGCGCAAGTGGTTTTTCGCCCTAGTCCCTGCCGGGAAGCAATCCTAGCCAGGCAAAAGCGGTTTTGTGTGGATAAGCATGCCAAAAATCATAGGAGAAGTTTTGCGGGATGGGAACCAAAAATGGGCGGCGGCATAAGATGGAATGAGCTTGATGCTTGAGGCGGCGCTGCCAAGGGCGCGGCCCGCTCTGAAAAATTTTAGGAGGTACATGGACTATGTGTAATTTTGGTGGAAACAACTGCTGGTGGATCATCATCCTGGTTCTCATCTTCTGCTGCTGCGGCAATAACAACAACGACTGTGGCTGTGGCTGCAACAACGGCTGCGGCTGCTAATTCCTGAACGTTCGGAGGCCACCAGCCGGTGGCCTCCACAGGCCGAAAAAAGCGGCTTTCGCGGATATAAACCATCCCCCCTCCAGGCCAGAAGGCCCGAAGGGGGGATATCCGCTTGTCCAAATCCCTCGTAGCGTTTGCGGCGTGCCCCGCCGCAAAGAAAATGGGATCGTTTTCTCAGGCCCACATGTATGTAGGAGAACACACCGCTGGGCCTGCAAACGCGCAATTGTCCGCCAAAGGACTGCGCGCTGCGGCAAGCCGCCGCCTTTTGGGGCAGCCCCCTATCCCCCTCCAGGCTGGCAGGCTTGAAGGAGGGATAGAGTTATCCGGCGTTTACCGCGTAGCGCTGGATGATGCAGGCCACCTGGCTGCGTAGGGCGCAGCCCTGGGGATTCAGGCTTAGGGTACTGCCGCGGACCTCGCCGTTGATCAGCCCGCTGGCCACGGCCCAGGAAAGGGCGGTTTGAGCGTAGCCGGACACACTGCTTTTATCCGGGTAGCTGTTTAGGGAAACGGTAAGGCTGGTGTTCTTCTTGTCGTGCTTGGCGTAGTTGTACAGCATCACCGCCAGTTGTTCCCGGGTCACAGAGGCGTTGGGGGCAAAGTGCTGGTCATCCACGCCGCTGATCACCCCAACTTGATAGCACCACAGCACAGCGGAGGTATACCACTGTCCGCTGGGAACGTCAATAAAGGGCAGGCTGCCCTGGGCGGCGGGACTTCCGGCCAGACGCCACAGCACAGTGGCCACCATGGCCCGGCTCATCTCCGTGTTGGGGGAGAAGGCGGTGGATGAGGTGCCCACAAAAAGACCGTTTCTAAGGGCAAACTCTACCCCCGCATGATCCCATGCGTCGGGGTGGGGCATGTCCCAATAGGCGGCGCCGGGACAGTCGGCACAGTTGGCGCCGGTGTACCAGCCCAGGGTGTTTTTTATGTAGGCATAGGCCTTATTGCGCCGGGCGATATAATTTTGCACCAAAGAGGAAGAGCTGTTGACCATGCCCTTGTGGAATTGCTCCAAAGAGGTGATTTGGCTGCCGGAGGACAGCCCCAGGGTGGTTTTGGCATAGCCGACGACCTTGGCGGCGTTGCCGCTGCCGTACTGATTTTCTATGTCACAGTAATACATCATTGCTGCGTCGGAGCGGATGCCCAGGCTGTAGCCCCGGTCGTAATATGCCCCAATGTCGATGTAGGCCAGCTCGTCCTGGGCGGCTATGCCCTGGGATGTGGTCAGCAGGGCGGAGACTTTTTTGGCCTCCCCATCGGTAAGATTGCGGGTGTTCCAGCTCTTTTCCGTGGAGTTAACAACCTCGTTATACAGGCTGGCGCCCAAAATGCTCTTGGCGCTGGTGGGATTTTTGTTTACGATCCGTTTGAGCAGCCCCAAGGCCCGGGAGCCGTGCCACTGGAGCTTGCCAATGCTGCAAGCGCCGTTGTCTCTGGAATTGATGGAGCCATATTTTCCCTCCGCACCAGTCATATAAATAATGGTGGCGCTGACAACCCGATCTTTATGGTCGCCGGCATCGTAGCTTTGGGCGGACGCCCTCAGGGGCAGTATAGTGAGTGCTAAAGCCAACGCCAGCAAGGCGGATAGCCATTTGTGTTTCATTGGTATTTCCTCCTAAACGCCGCCTCTCCCTATGTATATGGAAGATGTATATTCATGGAAAAAGCGGTATCAATTTGTAACCAGTGTAACACAATGTGCATGATATTTCAACAACTATTTTTTGATTTTTCAAAAAATATACTAGAAATTATAGACAAAAACCGACATTTTAATACTTTTAAAGATCCAAAAAGTTACAATTTTATGTCAACAATATTCATTATTTTACAAAAAATTGCATATTCCCGGCCACAACATCTTGTGGTGCGCGGTTTCGACAGACAATATATCCGGTGGTTTTTCCTTTTTTGCCCCCTCTTGAGGGAAAGACAAAAAAAGCGCTCCGGGGCGGAAACCCGCACCGGAGCGGAAAAGTGTGCTGATCGCACGGCCCAGGGCCCCATTTTCCTCCCCATCAGGAGGACGCCTCCTGTTGGCGTTTCCCCGCCTTGGGAGGCAAACGCCCTACGATAGGATCCTTGTCGAAAAAACGCGGCCCTTTGTCTATGGGCGTGGCCGGTCAAAAATCACCGGAAATGAGAAGCTGCATCAGCATCGGGCCTTCGGCCAGGGTAAGGCCGGTGGCGGCGGCGGCAGCCTCGGTGTAGCGGGCAGGGCCGGTATGGGGCTTAGTGGAGTCAAACAGCACAAAGGGCACCGGCTCGTCTGTGTGGGTCATCAAGGACACGGGGGTGGGGTGATCTGGGGTCAGCAGCATCCGGTAATCCTGGCCCTGATGGGCAAGTTCCTGCTGCAGATAACCTACAATATCCTGATCAATGGCTTCAATGGCCGCTACCTTGGCCTTCGCCTCGCCGTGGTGGCCGCACTCATCCGGGGCCTCCACATGGATATACACCAGGTCGCAGCCCTTGTTGAGCAGGGTCAAGGCGGCTTTTGCCTTGCCCTTATAGTTGGTGACCATCCCGCCGGTGGCGCCAGGCACATCGATGGTTTCCATGCCGGCGCACATGCCCAAGCCCCGGATCAGATCCACCGCGCACACCACGCCGCCCCGGATGCCGTAAAGGTGTTCTAGGCTGTCCAGCTTGGGCTTGGTGCCCTCTCCCCAAAACCAGATGGCGTTGGCCGGGCGTAGGCCCTTTTTCCGCCTGGCTTCGTTTACCGGATGGTTTTGCAGCAGGGCGTGGGCCTTTTCCATCAGGTCAAGAAGCTCGCTGCCATAGCGGCCTTGGGGCAGATGGCCGGCCACAGGCTTGCCGGTGATATCGTGGGGCGGCGTAAGGACGGTGCCGGTTTGCCCCTGCTTTTTCACCAGGCAGTGCCGGTAGCTGATGCCCCGATACAGCTGCAAGGCCGGATCGGTAAACACCTGCTGCAGGTCGCGGATAAGGATATCCGCCTCTTGGGTAGAGATTTCCCCGGCGGAAAAATCGATCATGGTTTTGTCGGCAAAGTTTGGCTCATCCGACAGGCACACAAGGTTTGTGCGGAAGGTCACATCCTCCGGGGCAACGTCGATGCCCAAGGATACCGCCTCCAGCGGGGAGCGGCCGCTGTAGTAGACCCGGGGGGCAAAGCCCATAACCGACATGTTAGCAGTGTCGGAGCCGGGGGGCATTCCCTTGGGCACGGTGCGCACCATGCCCACCGCGCCGCCGGCGGCCAAGGCATCCATGTGGGGCTTGCAGGCGGCTTCCAGAGGGGTTTTGTCCCCCAAAGCGGGCACAGGATAGTCGGCCATGCCGTCGCCCAAAACAATGATATATTTCATTAGGTATACTCCTTCTGTGATTTCTTCTTCATTGTAGCACGGTTTTCCCCCCATGTAAAGCTTGACAGAATGAAAATAATGTGGTATATTGACAAAAAAGAAACGGAGAAGCGCCATGAGCAAGTCTTTTTGGGCAGCTGAATACTACTTTTTTGGCTTTACCTACGTTTTTGGTAAGGCTTATTGTGGTTTGGCTGAACATAGAGGTTAAGGGGCGCGGCTCCGGCAGAAAAAACGATGACATAACCTCACAGCCAACCCGGCTGTGAGGTTTTTTGCCGCAGACAGGAGGATATCTTTATGATCGTTATACTGAAAAAAGACCCGGATAAGATCCAACTCGAGAGCTTGATCCATTGGCTCAAAGGCAAACATGTGGATGTACACCCTTCCGTTGGCTCTTCCCGGATGATCCTTGGGTTGGTGGGGGATACCTCCCGGCTGGATATGGATCTGATCAGCGCCATGGATATTGTGGAATCCGTCCAGCGGGTGCAGGAGCCATATAAAAACGCCAACCGCAAGTTCCATCCGCAGGATACAGTGGTCAAGGTGGGCAACACCCAAGTGGGTGGTGGCAACCTGACCCTGATCGCCGGGCCGTGCTCGGTGGAAACGGAAGAGCAGATCGTGGCCATTGCCAAAAGCGTCAAGGCCAGCGGCGCTACCATGCTCCGGGGCGGCGCGTTCAAGCCCCGCACCTCCCCCTATTCCTTCCAGGGCCTGCGGGGAGAGGGCCTGCGGCTGCTGTCTATCGCCAAAAAGGAAACGGGCCTGCCCATCGTCAGCGAGTTGATGGACATTTCCCAGCTGCCCTTGTTTGAAGATGTGGATGTCATTCAAATCGGGGCAAGAAACATGCAAAATTTTGAACTTTTGAAGGAAATGGGCACCATCAACAAGCCCATTTTGCTCAAGCGGGGCCTGTGCTCTACCTACCAGGAGCTGCTGATGAGCGCCGAATACATTATGGCTGGGGGCAACAACAACGTGATCCTCTGCGAGCGGGGCATCCGTACCTTTGAAACCTATACCCGCAACACCATGGATGTGTCCGCCATCCCGGTGCTAAAGCAGCTGTCCCATCTGCCCATCATCATCGACCCCAGCCACTCCGCAGGAAAATCCGCCCTGGTGGCACCTTTGTCCTGCGCCGCTGTGGCCGCCGGCGCCGATGGACTCATCATCGAGGTACATAACGATCCGCCCCACGCCTTGTGCGATGGCCCGCAGTCCATCCGGCCTGAGGCCTTTGACCGGCTGGTGGGACGGCTCCATGCCATCGCCGCCGCTGCCCGCGAGGATTGACCGATGACCGTTGGCATTGTGGGCCTGGGGCTGATCGGCGGCTCCATGGCCAAGGCCATCAAGGCTAACACCGATGCCCGGGTGCTGGGCCAGGCCCGCAGCCGCGAAACGGTGGACGCGGCCTTGTCTGCCGGGGCCATAGATGAAGAGCTTACCCAGAAGGCCCTAAAGGAATGTGATTTGGTGCTGCTGGCGCTGCCGTTGAAGGCGCTGCTTGCCTGGCTGAGGGAGAACGCCTCCCATCTGCGGGGCACGGTGATCGACCTGTGCGGCGTCAAGCGGGAGATCTGGGCGGCGGCTGGCCCCTTGGCCCGGCAGTATGGCTTTACCTTTGTGGGGGGCCATCCTATGGCGGGAAAAGAAGTGGGGGGCTTTGCCAACGCCACGGCCCAGCTGTATCAGGGGGCTTCTATGATCCTGGTGCCCGGGGAGGACACGGATCCAGCGGTGGTAGAGCGGCTGCACCAATTTTTCCTTGGCCTGGGCTTTGGCACCATCACCTACGCCACCGCCCAGGAGCATGACCGGATCATCGCCTATACCTCTCAGCTGGCCCATATCGCCTCCAGCGCGTACATCAAATCTCCCACCGCGCAACAGCGGATGGGCTTTTCCGCCGGCAGCTTCCGGGACATGACCCGGGTGGCCAAGCTGGACGCGGATATGTGGACAGAGCTGTTTATGGCCAACAAGGACTATCTTGTGGCGGAGGTAAAGCAGCTGCTGGCCCATCTAAACGAGTATCTTGCCGTTCTGGAGGAAGGGGACGCCCAAAGGCTCCGCGACCTGCTGCAAGAGGGACGGAAACTAAAAATCTCAGCGGGAGGGAAGTAAAATGACACTACGCACGGTTCATGTTTCCGCCGCCAGGCCATATGATGTGCTGCTGGCGCCAGGGCTTTTGGCGCAGGCTGGCCGGCAGATTGCAAGGGTCGTCGGCCCTTGCCGGGCGGCGGTGATCACCGACACCCATGTACAGCCCCTGTATCTGGCGCCTTTGCTTGCCCAGCTGCGGGATGCCGGGATAGACACGGTGCACTATACCTTTGCCGCAGGAGAGGCGTCGAAAAATCTGACCACCTTGGGCCAGATCTTGGAGATTTTGGCCCAAAATCACCTGTCTCGCCAGGATGTGCTGATCGCCCTTGGCGGCGGTGTGGTGGGGGATATCGTCGGCTTTGCCGCAGCGGTGTATCTTCGGGGCGTGCGGTATGTGCAGGTGCCAACCACCCTTCTTGCGGCGGTGGATTCCTCCGTAGGGGGAAAAACCGCTGTGGATCTGCCTGCGGGCAAAAATCTGGTGGGGGCCTTTAAGCAGCCGGAGCTGGTGCTGTGCGACCCGCAAACCTTCTCCACTTTGCCCAGGCAGGACTGGATTAGCGGCATGGCGGAGGCCATCAAATACGGGGTGCTCTATAGCCGTCCCTTGTTTGACCGCTTCACCGGCGCGCTGTCCGATCAGGAGCTGACCGACATTGTGGAGCAGTGCGTCCGCTTAAAGGCGGAGGTGGTGGCCCTAGATGAGTTTGACACCGGCCAGCGGTGCTTTTTGAATCTTGGCCACACCTTTGGCCATGCCATTGAGCGCTGCAGTAGCTTTGCCGTGCCCCACGGCCACGGCGTGGCCGCCGGCATGGCCATGATGGCCCGGGCTGGGGAGGCCATGGGCATTACCGCCGCCGGAACGGCGGCAAAGATCGAAAAAACCTTGACCTTGTACGGCCTGCCCATCGACACGGACTATCCGGTGGAGGATCTGGTTGCCGCTGCCCAAAACGACAAAAAACGCGCCGGGCAGACCATTACCCTGGTGATCCCCCAGGAAATTGGCCGCTGCCTGGCCAAGGAAGAAACCATAGACCGGCTGGCAGAGTATGCCCGGCTGGGAAAGCGAGGGTGAGCCATGGATGTAACGGTATATCCCGGCGTCTTGGCAGGCAGCCTGCCGGTGATCGGGTCAAAATCAGACATTCACCGCTGCATGATCTGTGCCGCCCTGGCTCAGACACCCACCATTATCCATGGGGTGCCCCGCTCCCAGGACATCGCGGCCACCGCCGGGTGCCTGCGGGCCATGGGCTGCCGAGTGGAGTTTTCCGGGGAGGACTGTTTGGTCTATCCCTGGGACGTGCCGGAAAAAGACGCGGCCTTGGATTGCCGGGAAAGCGGCTCTACCCTCCGGTTTTTGCTGCCGGTGGCGGGGGCGGTGTGCCCCAGCGCCCGGTTTACCGGCAGCGGCCGTCTGCCCCAGCGGCCCATTGGGCCTTTGGTGGAGGCCATGGAAGGCGGCGGCGTTACCTTTGACCGGCAGCAGCTGCCGCTGACCATTTCCGGCAAGCTTCGTCCGGGAAAATACCGCCTGCCGGGGAATGTAAGCTCCCAGTTCGTCTCTGGGCTGCTGATGGCCTTGACGGTCACCCCCGGGGAAAGCTGCCTGACCCTGACTTCCCCCCTGCAATCGGCAGGCTATGTGGACATGACCTTGCATACGCTGCGCCAGTTTGGGGCCAAAATCACGGCGCTGGGCCGATCCTACTATGTGGAGGGGCGGCAGCGGTTGCTGTCTCCCGGCAGGATCCGGGCGGATGGCGACTGGTCCAATGCGGCCTTTTTCCTGGCCTCCGGGGCCATCCGGGGCCGGGTGCAGCTGGAGGGTCTGCGGGAGGATTCCCGCCAGGGCGACCGGGCCATTGTGCCCATCTTGCGGCGCTTTGGGGCGGACGTGGAAATGAAAGAGGACAAGGTTTTTGTCCAGACAGACAAGCTTGTAGGCTGTCAGGTGGATTTGCAGGCCATTCCGGATATGCTGCCGGCGCTGTCTGTGGTGGCGGCGTTTTCCCGGGGCGTTACCCGGTTTACCGGCGGCGCTCGTCTGCGGCTGAAGGAAAGCGACCGGCTTCACACCGTGGCCAAGCTCATTGGGAGCCTGGGCGGCAAAGTCCAGGAGCTGCCCGATGGCCTGGAGATCCAGGGCACCGGCCTTTTGGGCGGCACAGTGGACGGAGCGGGAGATCACCGCATCGTTATGGCGGCGGCAGCGGCAGCGGCCCATTGCCAGCAGCCGGTGAAGATTTTAGGCGCCCAGGCGGTGGAAAAATCGTATCCTACATTTTTCGGGGATTTTGCCCGGTTGGGAGGAAAAGTAGATGGCATCTGAATTTGGCAGGCTGGTGCGGGTGTCGGTGTTTGGCCAATCCCACGGCAAGGCCATTGGCGTGCAGATTGACGGCCTGCCCGCCGGGGAGAGCATTGATCTGGAAGAGCTGCAGCGCTTTATGGCCCGCCGCGCCCCTGGCCAGGGCAGCCTGACCACCCGGCGGAAGGAGAAGGACGCGCCGGTGTTTCTCTCCGGCCTGGAGCAGGGGAAGACCTGCGGCGCGCCGCTTTGCGCCATCATTGAAAACACAGATACCCGTTCCGGCGATTACGCCGGCTTTACCCGTACCCCCCGGCCCGGCCACGCGGATTACACCGCCCAGGTCAAATACGGCGGGGCGGCGGATATGCGGGGGGGCGGTCATTTTTCCGCCCGGCTTACCGCGCCCATTTGCATCGCCGGGGGCATTGCCAAGCAGCTGTTGGCCCGGCGGGGCATTTATGTAGGCGCTCACCTGGCCGCTGCCGGCGGGGAGAAGGACAGCCTTTTCCCCTTGTATCCCACCAAGGAGCTGTTTGCCCAGGCGGCGGCAAGCTATCCCCCGGTGCTGGATCAAGAGGCCGGCAAGCGTATGACCCAGGCCATCGAAGCGGCCAGCCGGGAGAAAGATTCCGTTGGCGGCCTGGTGGAATGTGCGGTCATTGGCCTGCCGGCGGGGATAGGAGAGCCTATGTTTGGCGGCGTGGAAAACCGTCTGGCCCAGGCCATTTTCGGTATTCCGGCGGTAAAGGGCCTGTCCTTTGGGGCGGGGTTTGCCGCCGCGGAGCTGCGCGGCTCTCAAAATAACGACGCCTTTGTCATCGACCAGGGCCGTGTGGCCACCAAAACCAATCATGCCGGCGGCATTTTGGGGGGCATTACCAACGGCATGCCGGTGGTATTTACGGCGGCGTTTAAGCCAACGCCATCCATCAGCCGCCCCCAGCAGACCGTAGACCTGAACACCATGGCTCCGGCGGAGCTGGTGATCCATGGCCGCCACGATCCCTGTGTGGCCGTCCGGGCCGTGCCGGTGGTGGAGGCGGTAGCCGCCGCTGTGATGTTAGATATGCTTTTGGAGGGAAATTATGGAACTTTCTGATCTTCGCCAACAAATCGACCAAATCGACAGCCAGCTGCTGCCGCTGTTTTTGCGGCGGATGGAGCTGGCCCACCAGGTGGCCCAGTGCAAAATGGAGAACAATCTGCCGGTGAAAAACCGCCAGCGGGAGCGGGAGATTTTAGACCAGGTGCAGCAAGCCAGCGGCAAGTACGCGCCCTACGCCCACAGGCTGTATTCTACCATTTTCGAGCTGAGCCGGGCCTATCAGGATGTGCTTTGCCCGGTGGCGGACGGCCTGCGGGCGGAGCTGGAAACGGCCCTGGAAAACGCCCCTGCCATGCCGCCGGAAACCGGCGTTGTGGCCTGCCAGGGGGTTGAGGGGGCCTATGGCCAAATGGCCGCTGACCGGCTGTTTCCCCGGGGCAAGCTGATGTTTTTCAAGACCTTTGACGCCGTGTTTGACGCGGTGGAAAGCGGCCTGTGCCAGTATGGCGTGGTGCCCATCGAAAACAGCTCCAACGGTTCGGTAAGATCCACCTATGAGCTGCTGCGCACCAAAAAGGTGCGGATCGTCCGCAGCACCCGGCTGTGTATTCGCCATGAGCTGCTGGCCAAGCCCGGCACCCGGCTGGAGGACATTACCGAAATCCGCTCCCACGCCCAGGCCCTGGGCCAGTGCAGCAAATTTTTGAAGGGCTTGGACGCTAAGCTGATCCCCTGCGAAAATACCGCCGCGGCAGCTGCCGCGGCCGCTCAGGCCGATGCCGGCGTAGCGGCCATCGCCTCCCACGAAAGCGCCCGTCTTTACGGCCTGGTGCCGGTGGCCACAGGCATCCAAAATAGCGACAACAATTATACCCGCTTTGTCTGCATCGCCGGGCAGCCCATCATTTATCCCGGGGCGGATCATATCAGCCTTATCCTGGCCTGCCCCCACCGGCCCGGCTCCTTGTACGAGGTTTTGGCCAAGCTGGCGGCGCTGGAGGTCAACCTGATCAAGCTGGAAAGCTGCCCCATTGTCGGCCATGACTTTGAGTTTATGTTCTTCCTGGAGCTGCAGGCCAATGTCAACGACCCCAAAATCCGGGCCATGCTGGAGAGTATCGCCAGGGATTGCGAGGATTTCCGCTTCCTGGGCAACTATCCGGAGGTCTAGGTGGACGGCCGGGTCTATGGGCTGCTGGGGGAGCATCTGGGCCACAGCTATTCTGTGCCCCTCCATCAGGCCCTGGGAAACGCGGATTACCGGCTCATCGAGCTGGCGCCGGAGCAGCTGCCTGCCTTCCTCCAGCGGGAGGATATCGGCGGCTTGAATGTGACCATTCCTTATAAGCGCACGGTTATGCCCTTTTTGGACGTGCTTTCCCCGGCGGCGGAGGCCATCGGCGCGGTGAACACCATTGTCTATCAGGGGGGCAAGCGCTACGGCTACAACACCGACCAGGAGGGCTTCCGCTATATGCTTTCTCTGGGCCGCATCGACGTGGTGGGCAAAAAGGTGCTGGTGCTCGGCTCCGGCGGAGCCTCCCGCACGGCCCAGTATTGCGCCAAAGCGCTGGGCGCTGCCCAGGTGGTGGTGATCTCCCGGCAGGGGGAGAATACCTACGACAATCTCTCCCGCCACAGCGATGGTCAGATCATCGTCAACACCACCCCTGTGGGGATGTATCCCCATAACGGCGAAAGCCCGGTGGATTTGCGGCAGTTTCCCCAGTGCTGCGGGGTGGTGGATGTGGTGTATAACCCCTTGCGCACGGCCCTTTTACTGGCGGCGGAGGAATTGGGGATCCCCCATGTGGGGGGCCTGTCTATGCTGGTGGCCCAGGCCAAGCGGGCGGAGGAGCTGTTTTTCGCCGCCAAAATAGACGATGGGCGCAACCGGCAGGTGCTTTCCCAGTTGACCGCCCAGTGTCAAAACCTGGTGCTTATCGGTATGCCCGGCTGCGGCAAAACCACGGTGGGCCAGTGCCTAAGCCAGCTGACCGGACGGGAGGCGGTGGATACCGATGAACGGATTGTCCAGGCCGCCGGCAAATCCATTCCGGAGATTTTTGCCCAAGAGGGAGAAGCGGCCTTCCGCCGTTTGGAGCAGAAGGTGGTGCGCCAGGTGGGGAAGCTGTCTGGCAAGCTGATCCTTACCGGCGGCGGCGTGGTCACCCGGCGGGAGAACTACGCCCCCCTGCATCAAAACGGGCGGATCTATGAGCTTTTGCGGGATGTGGAGCTTCTTGCCCGGGAGGGCAGACCGCTTTCCGCCGGGGAGGGCAGTCTTACCGCCATGGCCCAGCTTCGCCGCCCCATGTATACCGCCTTCCGGGATGTGGCCATAGAAAACCACCGTCCGCCTCAAGAGACGGCGGCGGAAATTTGGAGGGATTTTTGTGAACATTCTGGTGATTAACGGCCCCAATCTCAACATGCTGGGCATCCGGGAGCCGGAAATTTACGGCTCTGCCACCTATAAGGATCTGCTGGCGCTGATCCAAGACCAGGCCAAGCTAAGGGGCGTGGCGGTGGAATTCTTCCAATCCAACCACGAAGGGGCCTTGGTGGATGCCATCCAGGGGGCCTATGGCCGCTGCCAGGGCATCATTATCAATCCCGGGGCCTATACCCACACCAGCGTGGCCCTGCTAGACGCGGTAAAGGCTGTGGGCATTCCCACCGTAGAGGTGCACATCTCTGACCCGGATACCCGGGAAGCGTTTCGTAAAACGTCCTATATTCGGGAGGCCTGCGTAAAGACCATCAAGGGCAAGGGCTTTGCCGGCTATGTGGAGGCCATGGACGTTTTGTGCCGCCAGGACGCGGGGTAAGACGCGCGGCCCATGTTCTGGGGATCGTTTGGGAAACGTTCTTCCCCTGAAGGCTTTTTGGGCTTTGTAAGACGGCCCTTGTTCCCTAGATGAGGGGCCAAAGAGCAGGGCCAGCACGCCGTACCTTTTCAACAAAACGAACCGCCGTTTATGGGAGACTATATAAAACAGGAGCAAACCCCAAAGCTTTGGGGTTTGCTCCTGTTTTTTGGCTTTTTATAGCGTAAACACGCCCTCATAGGCCACGGCGGCAGGGCCGGTCATGGTAATGCGCCAGTCGCTGTGGCAGACAATGCGCAAATCGCCGCCTCGCAGCGCAACGGTGATTTCCGTTTCCGCCGGGCAGCGGCCAGTTTTTACCGCCGCCGCTACGGCGGCGCAAGCGCCGGTACCGCAGGCCCAGGTTTCGCCGCTGCCCCGCTCCCACACCCGCATAGACAGGGTGGTGGCGTTTATGGGCCGGATAAACTCTGTGTTGATCCGGTCAGGGAAACATTCATGGGTTTCAAACTTTGGCCCGATGGTCTCCAGCGCCAAGCTGGCCACATCCTCATCAGTGAACACCACACAGTGGGGGTTGCCCATGGATACGCAGGTCACGGTGTAGGTCTTGCCGCCTACCGTAAGAGGCGCTTGCACCATGGGGGCTTGGGCCTTCACGGGGATATTTTCCGGGGCAAAATCCGCCGCGCCCATGTCTACAGACACGGAAGCTACCGTGTCCTCTTCCAAATGCAGGGTCAGGTATTTTAGGCCGCTGAGCGTTTCAATGGTCAGCTGGGTCTTTTTGGTCAGACCCCGTTCGTAGAGATATTTTCCCACGCAGCGGATGGCGTTGCCGCACATCTTGCCTTCGCTGCCATCGGCATTGAACATCCGCATTTTGGCGTCTGCCACCTGGGAGGGGCAGATCAGCACCACGCCGTCGGCGCCTACGGAGAAGTGCCGGGGGGACATGGCAATGGCGGCGGCAGCCGGATCGGGCAGGTCTACCGCGAAACAATTGATGTAAATGTAATCGTTGCCGATGCCATGCATTTTGGTAAAGGGAATTTTCATGAGGGTTCCACCTTTCCTCTGGGTTTTCTTCTATAATTTACCGAAAAATCCCCCTTGTGTCAACCCCGGTTGTTCAGATGGAGGCAACAAGACCGCTGTTTTTCGCTGAAAGTGAGGAAGTCATTCGCGGCCTGTTGGCCGTAGTATAACAGGAGGGTGTAGTATGCACATTGAATTTGAAGTACAAAACCAGGTCATTGCCCCCAAGCCTCTGGAGCGGCCGCTGGTGGCCCACACGGCAGAAATCGTAACGTGCAGCTTCGCGCTGGATTCGGAGTGGGAGCAGCTGAACAAAACGGTGGTGTTCACCGTCAGTCAGCTGGGGCGGGAGGATGTGTCGGCCAGCTGCGCTTGGGCGGAGCTGGTGGCGGTGCCCAGCCAAGTGCTGCTGCCGGGAAAGCTCCGGGTAACGCTGATTGGCGTAGATCAGGCCAAGCGGTTGGTGACCGAGGAAATGGAGCCGCTTACTGTCCTGCCTGCCGGGGCTTTGGCCGGGCTGCAGGGCCAGGAGCAAGGCCTGACTCTTTGGGGCGTCCTCCAAAGTCAAACCGAAGCGCTGCGCCAGGATTTGGCCACCGTGGAGCAAAGCCTTTGGCAAACTGGCGACAATCTGCTGGATCTGACCGGCGCGCTGCCCGGCAGGTTGGATATGACTACAGGCAGCTTTCAGCCGGGGAATACGGCTTGGTTGACCACGGTGTTTCTTCCCCTGAAGCCGGGACATTGCCTTTTTGCTTCCGCCAAGGAGGTCACCGGCCCGGTGTGCCAACCCATATGCTTTTATGACCGGGAGAAGCAGTTTATCTCAGGTGCAGTGCTGTCTGCGGACGCGCCGCTGGATATTCCCGCCCAGGCAGGGTTTTTCCGAGCCACCTTGGAGGCGGTGACCCAGCAGGCCATGCTTGCATATGATGAAGTGACAGGCTATGTTCCCTATACCCGCCAAATCATAGCCCTTGCCACACAAGAGGATGTGGATCAGCGCCTGACGCCGGTGGAGCAGCAGCTCGCCGCTTTGACCGAAGCGGCGGAGCAATGGCCTGCCGGAACAGAAGCTCTAGAGCAGCTGCTTTTCCACGCCGCCCACAAGGAAGAATCCGTGGGCGTACTGACCTCCGGCGCGTACTTCTCCGCTACCACCATGGCCCCCTCTGCCGGCGACCTGGGACAATACATCCTGTGGGATGTGGCGGAGGGCGTATCCATGGTAAAGCTCAGCGGGTTTGCCATGGCCAACAAAAACGTTCCCCTATATCTTCTGCTGGACAGCCAAGGAAGCCTCATTGCCCAGGCGGACATCCCAACGGACAACACCCGGGTGGTGGATCAATACCTGCGCCTTCCGGAAAACGCCGCCACGATCATCGTCAACGGGCAGAGCACCAACCCGGCGGCCCTTTCGGCGGTTTATCTTGCCGACACCACCGCCGCCCTTTCGGCCCTGGAAGAGGAAACCAGCGCCATCGCCCCGCTGGCGGAGAAAACCGACGGTCTGGCCAAGGAGGTATCCGCGGCGAAAAACGGCTGGGTCAACTACGATCTGGAGCCGAGAAGAAACGGCAGAAGATCCCTACTTATCCCCACCCTATACCGGGGAACCATCGACGAGGCCACCGGGGAGGCAACGGAGGACACGGCCTCCGCGCAGGTATACACGGAGCTATTTTCCAAGACGGGGTTACTCTATATCCTGCTCAGCGCCACGGGCTTCCGGCGCAGGCTATACCGCTACGACGCCCAGACCCTTGCCCTATCGGACAGCGGCCAATGGACGGGAGAAACCTACGACAGAACCCTAGAGGTTCCCGCGGCGGAAACGGGCTATATGTACCGGCTCGCCTTTACGGGCAGCGCGATGACGGCGGCGGAGGATGTGATTGGGTTCATCCACCAAAATGTGCGCATCTACGACGGCGTATACACCGACCCCTCCGTTGCCCTAGGGGAGAACATCAGCGGTCTGGAGGCCAACGCCCTTCGGGCCTGCGGCGGGGAGATTGCCGACTATCTGGAAGAAGAATATGCCGCCACCTTACAAACCCTCCAAGCTCTGGCCAGCCCCCGCACCTTCAGCTTTGCCTTTATGACGGATCTGCATTTCAGCAACAAAGGGAGCGGGTACAACGAGGATCTGCTGCGCACCGGCGTACTCAACGCCCTACAGGTAACCAAGCGGCTCTCCCATGAATTCCCCCTGAGCCTGGTGGTTCTTGGGGGCGACTACATGCAGTTTCCCTCCATGGATCAGGGCATGACCCTACAAGACGGCATAGACAATCTTATGGAGATCAACCGGTGGGTATCTTCTATGGCCTGCCCCCACATAGCACTCGCGGGAAACCATGAGATCGGGTATGCTACCGGCGGCAGCGCCGCCGTTTCAGCGGGAACCGACTATGGTCTGACCGAGGAACAGATTTACTGCTATCTGGGAAAGATGTACGCCAACGGCCAGTTCCAAAAGGCCAGCCAGACGGTATACTACCGGAAGGACGAGGACAACGGCGTAATGTGGGTATGCTTTGCCGGCGCGGAGCTGGCCTACAATCAGGAGGACATGGACGCGGTGGCGGAGGCCAACACGGAACAGTATCCGATGATCTGCTTTAACCATTACGGCATAAACGTCGAGGGCATGGTTTTCCCCGCTGTGGAAACGGCGATCGAATATCTGACGGAAACAAGGGGCCAAGAGGTAATCGCCTGGATTTGCGGCCACTGTCATGGGGACTGGTGCGTGGAGGTAGGCAACACGCCGGTGATCAGCTGCCTGCAAAGCGGACGCTGGACGTCCAGTCCATCGCAGGACGGGGTCACCTACGAACACGAGGAAGGCGCCGCCACGGAATCG
>CAYVWG010000034.1:0-17124 GCA_964455425.1 uncultured Oscillospiraceae bacterium
TGGCTGGAGCGGGCCTCCGCCCTCAGCCTTTGCTACAGGGTATGCAAGGGGGCGGGGGATCATTCCTCCACAGCCTCAATCTGCCGGGAGGTAAAGGTTAGGGGCTGTCCCGTCAGCGGGTGGGGCAAGCGGATGAATCCCGCGCACAGCCGTTGGCCTCCCTGGCCCCCGCCATACTGGGGATCGCCCACAATGGGACAGCCTATGGCCTGGCAGTGCACCCGCAGCTGATGGGTGCGGCCAGTGAGAGGCCGCAGCTCCACAAAGGCGGTGGACGCGTTTGCCTGCAGCACCCGGTAAAGGGTCTTGGCGGGCTTTCCCGCCGGGTCTACCTGCCGCAAAAGGCTGGTTCCCGGACAGCGGCCAATGGGAAGGTCGATCTCCCCTTGGGGCGGATGGGGACAGCCCTGCACCAGGGCGTAATAGCGCTTTTCCACCTGCCCTGCCTGTAGGGCCTGCACCAGCAAAGCCTGCACATAGGCGTTTTTGCCAAACACCACCACCCCCATGGTGTCCCGGTCTAGCCGGGTGAGCACATGAACGGCGCAGCTTTGGCCCGTTTGCCGGTAGTAGCCCAGCACCCGGTTGGCCAGGGTGCCGCTGATCCGGCTGGGGGAGGGGTGCACCAGCAGCCCCGGGGGCTTATCCACCACAAGCAGGGCTTGGTCCTCATACAGGATCGACAGCGGCCCCGGCTCCGGGGCAAAGGCCGGCGGCGGCTCTGTCAGAGAAACGGTGATCCGGTCTCCCGGGAAGATGGGCTGGTTGGTGTGGGCGGGCCTTTCGTTGACCTGGAAGGGGTTTTGGGGCTTTAGCCGCCGCACCAGGCCGTCGGACATCCGAAGCTCCCGCCGGAGAATGGACAGCAGCTTGGTCTTCCGCCCGGCCACGCAGGAAAGCTCCATGGCCTTAGTCCTCTGGCCGCTGAATCTGCCGGATGTGCCGCTCGGCCTTGCTTCTGGGCACCAGCACTTCATGGCCGCAGCCCAGGCACCGCAGGCGAAAATCCATGCCGCTGCGCAGCACCTTCCACTGCTTGCTGCCGCAGGGATGGGGTTTTTTCATCAGAAGGATATCGTTTACCCGAACGTCCATAGCCTTGCACCTACTTTTTGATGGCCGACCAATAGCTTTGGCAGCTTTGCTCGTATTTGTTGTCGCCATATTGGTAATACACCGTGTCCTTTAGGGTATCCGGAAGATATTGCTGCTTTACCCAGTGGTGGGGATGATCGTGGGGATAAAGATACCCTTGCTCCCGCTCAAAGCCCGCCCCATCGGCATGGACGTTTTGCAGCTGCCGGGGGATGGCCCCGGCCTTGCCCTTTTCCACGTCCGCCATGGCCTTGTCGATGGCGGCCACCACGGAGTTGGATTTGGGGCAGGTAGCCAAAAGGATACAGGCCTGGGCCAGGGGCAGCCGGGCCTCCGGCAGGCCCAGCTGAAGGGCGGAATCCACACAGGCCTTTACGATCACCGCTGCCTGGGGATAGGCAAGGCCAATGTCCTCGCTGGCGGAACACAGGATCCTTCGGCAGGCCCCCGGCAGATCGCCGGCGGTAAGGATCCGGGCCAGATAGTGTAAGGCGGCGTCCGGATCGGAGCCGCGCAGGGATTTCATCAGGGCGGAAAGGGCGTCAAAGTGGTCGTCGCCGTCCCGGTCGTAGCGCATGGCCGAGCGCTGTGTGGCCGCTTTGGCGTCGGCTAAGGTCAGGGTTAGACGGCCATCCTTGGGGGCGGTGGCGGCAAAGAGTACCTCCACGGCGTTGATGGCCTTGCGGATGTCCCCGCCACAGCAGGTGGCGATGTATTTAACCGCGCCTGGCTCGGGCAAAACCGTAAGCGCCAGCTTCCGCTCCATATAGGCCAAGGCCCGCTGGATGGCCTTTTCCGCCTCCTGGGGGCTGATCTGCTTGAACTCAAAAATGGTGGAGCGGCTTAAAATGGCGTTGAACACATAAAAATACGGGTTTTCTGTGGTGGAGGCGATCAAGGTGATCTTGCCGCTTTCGATGTACTCCAGCAGGGTTTGCTGCTGTTTTTTATTGAAGGACTGGATCTCATCCAAATACAGCAGCGCCCCGTTGGGGGTTAAAAAGGTGTCCAGCTCCGACACGATCTGCTTGATATCCGCCGTGGAGGCGGTGGTGGCGTTGAGCTTATACAGCCTGCGCTGGGTCTTTTCCGCAATGATGTTGGCCACCGTGGTCTTGCCGGTGCCGGAGGGGCCGTAAAAAATCAGGTTGGGGATCTGGCCGGATTGGATGATCCGCCGGAGCAACCCTTGCTCCCCCAAAATGTGGGCCTGGCCGAATACCTCATCTAGCTCCCGGGGGCGAAGCTCGTCGGCTAAGGGTTGATACATGGCGCTCCCTCCTTTATAGCTGTATTGTACCGGAATTGCGGCAAAAAGGCAATGGGTAGATTGTAAAGTTGAAAAAAATTTAGGTTGACAATTGCCGCTGCAGCCGCTATACTGTTTACGCCAAACCAAGGAAAAGAGGAACTGTCATGGAGATACAAGCACTGGCCCAAGAGATCATTGCCGGGCGGCGGCTGGGGCGGCAGGAGGATTTGTCCTTTTTGATCACCGCCAAGCTGGAAGATTTGACCGCCGGCGCCAACGCCGTTTGTCAGGCCTTGGGAAAAAACCATGTGGATTTATGCACCATCATCAATGGCCGGGCCGGGCGGTGCGGGGAGGACTGCAAATTCTGCGCCCAATCGGCCCACAACCACACCGGCTGCGAAACCCACGGCATGCTGCCGCCCCAGCAGGTGTTGGCGGATTGCCAAAAACGGGCGGCGGAAGGGGTGCACGCCTATTCCATCGTCACCGCCGGCCGCACCGTGGAGGGGCCGGAGCTGGACACCCTGGTGGAAACCTACGCCCTGCTGCATGAGCGCTGTCCCCAGCTGCGGCTGTGCGCCTCCCACGGGCTGGTATCGGCCCAGGCCTTTGCCCGGCTCAAGGCCGCCGGCGTGACCATGTATCATGAAAATTTGGAGACCTCCCGCCGGAACTTTCCCAACATCTGCACCACCCACACCTATGAGGACAAGGTGCGGGAAATCCGCATGGCCCAGCAGGCGGGGCTAAGCGTGTGCTCCGGGGGCATCATCGGCATGGGGGAGACCTGGGCCGATCGGATAGACATGGCCCTGTCTCTGGCGGAGCTGCAGGTGGAGTCGATCCCCATTAACGCCCTGATCCCGGTAAAGGGCACCCCTCTGGGAGATCTGCCGCCGCTGACGGAGGAGGAGATCCTCCGCACCGTGGCCATATTCCGGCTCATCAATCCCACCGCCTATATCCGCATGGCCGCCGGGCGGAGCTATTTTTCCGACGGCGGGGCCAAGCTCTTCCGGGCAGGGGCCAACGCCACCATCACCGGGAACATGCTCACCACCGTGGGCAACAACACCCAGCAGGACATAGACATGCTCAAAGCCATGGGCTTTGATCTAAGACGGTTCGAAGAGGCGGGCGTGCCGCGAACGTAAGCGGTGTTTGGACAAGCGGGAATTCGTTTCAGAAGGAAAACAAGATTATGGAAAAAACAAAGAAGCTCTCGATTAAGACCATTGCCATCATCGGCGTGTTTACGGCCCTGACCTGTGTGCTGGCCCCCCTATCCATCCCCATTGGGGAGGTGCCCATCTCTTTGACCAATTTGGTGATTTATTTTTCCCTGTATGTTTTGGGGACGAAAAAAGGCGCCCTCAGCTATTTGGTGTATCTGCTCATTGGGTTGGTGGGCGTGCCGGTGTTTTCCGGCTTCACCGCCGGGCCTGCCAAGCTTTTTGGGCCTACCGGCGGGTATCTGATCGGGTTTATCCCCCTAGCCATTGTGGCGGGGCTGTTTATCGACAAAAGCCAGAGAAAATTCGTCCTGAGCATGGCGGGGATGATCTTGGGCACCATTATTTGCTACGCCTTTGGCACCGCCTGGCTGGCCTATGTGAGCCACATTGGCTTTAAGGCGGCGCTCTTGGCGGGGGTGGTTCCCTTTGTGGCGTTTGATTTGATCAAGATGATCCTAGCCGCCCTTTTGGGGCCGCAGATCCGCCGGGCCTTGACCAGCGCCCGCCTGCTGGACGCTTGACCCCGCCCGGCCTGCGAACGCTACGAGGTTTTTGAACAAACGGTGTGCGCCGTCTGACAGACGGCGCACTTTTTCGTTGCTTCCCCATAAAATTTGTGGTATACTCCAGGATAACCTGAATGTATGGACAATACGCCCAAAAAAGGAGGCGGTTTTTATGGATACTGCCACACAGGTACAGCATATCCTCCGGGAGCTGAAAGCGGCCTATCCGGCGGCGGCCTGCGCGTTAAACAGCAAAAAGGATTATGAGCTGATGATTGCCGTGCGGCTGTCGGCCCAGTGCACCGATGCCCGGGTAAACCTGGTGACCCCGGCGCTGTTTGCCCGCTATCCCACCTTAGAGGCCTTTGCTCAGGCAGATGTGGCCCAGGTGGAAGAAATGGTACACTCCTGCGGCTTTTATAAGCACAAGGCCCGAGACATCGTTTTGGCCTGCCAAATGCTGCTTGACCGCTTCGACGGCCGGGTGCCGGACACCATGGAGGATCTGCTGACCCTGCCCGGCGTAGGCCGCAAAACCGCCAATCTGCTTTTGGGCGACCTGTACGGCGCGCCGGGGGCGGTGGTGTGCGATACCCACTGCATCCGCATTGCCGGCAAGCTGGGGCTGACCAACGGCACCAAGGACCCGGCCAAGGCCGAGCAGCAGCTGCGGCAAATTCTGCCGCCGGAGGAAAGCTCGGATTTTTGCCACCGGATCGTGCTCCATGGCCGGGCGGTGTGCACGGCCCGCAAGCCGGAGTGCCAGCGCTGCACCCTGGCCCCCTATTGCCGGGCCTTTTCCGGCGCTGTTTTGGAGGAAGCTTTGTGAAAAAACTCTGGTTTATGTTCATCTTTGTTTTGTGCCTGGGCCTTTGCGCCTGCCAGCGCCCCCAGGAGCAGGCCCCAACGGTGGCGGCCACCACCTGGCCGGTGTACCAGTTTACCCAGGCGGTGTGCCAGGGCACGGACATCCAGGTGGAGCAGGTGGTTACCGGGCAGATCTCCTGCCTGCATGACTACACCCTGACCGTCCGGCAGATGCAGGCCATCGAGCAGGCCCAGACGGTGATCTGCACCGGCCTCAACCTGGAGGAATTTCTGGAAGACGCCCTGGCCGGCTGCGAGCGTGTCATCTTTTGCGCCCAGGATGTCCCCCTTTTGCCGGGGGAAGAGGGGGAGGACGATCCCCATGTGTGGATGGATCCGGACAACGCCATCTTGATGACCCGGGCCATCGCCCAGGCCTTGACGGAGCTGTATCCCCAATACGCGGAGGTGTTTTCCGCCAACGAGGACAGCTATTGCCAGCGCCTTTCCCAGCTTAAGCAATACGGCCAGGAGACGTTAAAGGAGCTGTCTTGTCGGCAAATGATCACCTTCCACGATGGCTTTGCCTATTTTGCCCAGGCCTTTGATTTGGAGATCCTGGCCTCTTTGGAGGAGGAGGAAGGGGCCATGGCCTCTGCCAGCACCTTGGAGCAGATCATCCGCCTGGTGGAGGAATATCAAATTCCCGCCCTGTTTGCCGAAACCCACGGCTCCACCTCCGCCGTAAAGGCCATCGCCGCAGAAACCGGGGCCAAAACCTACACCCTGGACATGGCCATGTCCGGCCTGGACTATGAAACGGCTCTGCGGCAGAACATCGACACCGTAAAGGAGGCCCTAGGATGAGCACGCAAAACCACCATGGCCATGGAAGCTGCCAGGATTCCTGCTGCCTGAAGATCTCACAGCTGTCGGTGCGCATCGGGGCCGAGCAAATTTTGTCCAACGTGGATTTGCACATCCACTGTGGCCAGATGGTGGCCCTGATCGGACCCAACGGAGCGGGCAAATCCACCCTGCTAAAGGCCATCTTGGGCCAGCAGGAGCACAGCGGTTCCATCGATTTTTCCGCCGCAGGCCATCGGGCCAAGCTGCGCATTGGCTATGTGCCCCAGTCGCCTGCCTTTGACCGGGGAGATCCGGTCAGCGTGCTGGATTTGTTTTTGTGCTGCAACAGCAAGCGGCCGGCGTTTTTGCCCGTATCGAAGCGCTTTCGCCGGCAGGTGCTGGCCTGCCTTGACCGGGTTCATGGCCAGGGGCTTGTGGATAAACCGATAGGGGCGCTGTCCGGCGGGGAGCTGCAGCGGGTGCTGCTGGCCCTGGCCTTGGAGCCGCTGCCCAACCTGCTGATTTTGGACGAGCCGCTTTCCGGCGTGGATGTGGAGGGGATGACCCTGCTGCTGGATATGCTCGATGAGATCCGCAAAACCTATGACCTGTCCATTTTGATGACCACCCACGATTTTTCTCTTCTCGAGCGCTATGTGGACAAGGTGGTGCTGCTCAAGGGCCATGTGCTGAAAACCGGCGAACCCCGGCAGGTGCTGCGCTCCGCCGCCTTTGCCCAGGCATTCCGGATGGAAGGAGGCGGCGGCGTATGAGCCTGTGGTATGCCTTTTGCGATTGGCTGCCCTTTTCTTGGCTAAGCTATCACTTTATGCAAAACGCCCTGCTGGTGGCCATTTTGCTTGGCCCCTTGTTTGGGCTGCTGTCTACCATGATTGTTACGGGGAAAATGAGCTTTTTCTCCGACGCCTTGGGCCACTCCGCCTTTACCGGCATTGCCATTGGGGTGCTTTGCGGCGTGGCCGCCCCTACCTGGTGCGCCGTGGCCTTGGCGGTGGCCTTTGCCTTGCTCTTTACCTTTGTCCGCCGCCGCACCAGCCTTTCCGGCGACACGGTGATTGGGGTGTTTTCCTCCACCGCCGTGGCCTTGGGCATTTTTATCGCCACCCTAAACGGCGGAAGCTTTACCAGCTTCAATCAGTATCTGATTGGGGATATCCTGTCGGTGCAGCCGGGGGAGATCTTGGCCCTGGCGCTGACCCTGGTGGGGGTGGTGGCGCTGTGGTGCCTGGTGCTCAACAAGCTGGTGCTTACGGCGGTTCATCCCCAGCTGGCAGACTCCCGGGGGGTGGCGGTGAGCCGGTATGAGGGGCTGTTTACCCTGGCCATCGCCGTGGTGGTGACCTTGTCCATCTCCCGGGTGGGCCTTATGGTGGTCAACTCCCTTTTGGTGCTCCCCGCCGCCGGAAGCCGCAACCTGGCCAGGAATCTGCGGCAGTACACCCTGCTTTCCGTCCTGGCCGCGTTGGTGGGCAGCCTGGCGGGGCTGGTGACCTCCTATTATCTGTCTTGCTCCACCGGCGCTACCATTTCTTTGTATCTTTCCCTATATTTTGCCGTCAGCTTTTGCTTCCGCAAGAGATAACGCAACCTCCCCCATCCGGGCGCAGCGCCCGGATGGGGGAGGTTTGTTGTTGGTTTATCCGGGCAGCTTTTGCCCGTCTAGGTAGGCCGAGACAAGGGTGTCTCCCCGGTATTCCAGGCGGAGGGAAAAGAAGGGGCGGTTTTTCTCCATCAGATCCAGAAAGATCCGGTCGCCCTCCCACTGGGGCAGCGCCGGCAGCTGGGCTTTGGGCACCCACTGCAAATCCCCCTCGGGACATTCCCGAAGCTGGCCGGTAAAGGCTGTGCCCCGGTACAGGTGCATATATTCTCCCTCCCACTGATCGGACACAAAGGTCACAATGCCGCAATACTGCCATCCGGTCAAGGTCAGGCCCGTTTCCTCCCAAACCTCCCGGCAAAGGCATTGCTCCGGGCTTTCGTTTTCCTCAAACTTGCCCCCAACGCCTACCCATTTGCCTTGGTTTAGGTCGTTTTTCTTTTTTACCCGGTGGAGCATCAAATAGGCGCCCTCATGCTCGATGTAACAAAGGGTGGTGTTTTTCATGGCTCAGCCCTCCGGTACGATGACCTGCACCGCGTCATGGAGATTGTCGATTTGGATGGTTTCCGCGCCTGGGGCGAATTCTCCGTCTAGGGTCCAGTCCATGGTGGCGTCGGCGTGGATGGTCAAAGATCTTGCCGGGCAAAAGCACAGCATGGGAGACTGGTAATCCTGGCTGGTCAGGGCCTGGATGCATTTGTTCAGCTCCAGCAAATTGGCGGGATATTTGATGAGCAGCAGCTCAAAAAGGCCGTCGTTCATATCCACCACCGACGGATCCAACGTAAGCACCCCGCCTACGGAGGTGGAGTTGCTCACCGCGCCGAAGATATAGTCCCCCTCGATGTGCTGGCCATCGTCGGTATCAATGGCGCAGTGCCACTTGCGGATGGAGGAAAGCTCCTTGATGCCCCCCAGGATATAGGCCAGGTGGCCCAAGGTGTTTTTCACGCTTTGGGATGTGGCGTAGGACGTCCGGGTAAAGGCCCCGAAGGAGGCCACATAGGTAAAATACCGCTGGGCAAACCGGCCCACATCGTACCGCTGGGGATGGCCCCACACCACATCCTTTGCCGCCTGCAGGATGTTTTTCGACAGCTTTAAGCTGGCGGCAAAATCGTTGGTGCTGCCGGCGGGGATATAGCCTACCGGCGTTTTGCACTGGGCCTGGCACAGGCCGGAGATGACCTCGTTAAAGGTGCCGTCGCCGCCGATGCACACCACCACGTCCATCTGGGGGCCGTATTGCTGGGCCAGGGTTACGCCGTCCCCCCGTTTTTCGGTCATAAACACCAGGGATTCGTAGCCTCCCCGGCCAAAGATAGAAAGGATCTCCGGCAGCAGGTGGTTGGCCCGCTTTTTGCCGGCACAGGGATTCATGATCAGCAGCAGCTTTTTCATGGTCTGCCTCCTTGCCTTGTTTTGCCGCCGCCTGGGCAAGGCGAAGACATATCGTAATATTATCCGATGAAAAAGGCCCTGTCAAGTCAGGCGGAGGGAATTTTCTGTAAACAATTGCCGGCATTGTGTTGCATTTTAGGGGAAAATGTGCTAGGCTGTAAAAAACTGTCCGGGAGGGGATCTGCTGTGCGTAAGCTGCTTTTGACCATTGCCGCGTTGCTTTTGCTGGCCGGGAGCGTTTTTGCCGCCGATTCGGCGGTGACCGCCCTGGATACCCAGTGCCAGGTAGCCGCCGACGGCTCCTGCACGGTACAGATGCAGGCGCAGCTGTCCTTGGCCCAGCCGGTGAGCAGCCTGTCTGTCCCGGTGGACAGCCAGGCAAAATCCATTTCCGTGTCCGGCTATAAGGTGCGCAAGACCAAGGCCCAGGGCTACACCCTGCTTACCCTTACCGGGGAGGGCGACTTTTCCGGCAATGTAGAGCTTGCCATCACCTACCGCCTGACCGAAACCGTCACCGTGGGGCAAGACGGCAGCCATGGCTTTTCCCTGTCGCTGCTCAGCCCGGGCTGGGAATATCCCATCCAGGCCTACACGCTGAGCTTGCAGCTGCCCAAGGCCTTTACCGTCCAGCCGGAATTTCAAAGCGGCTATTATGGCGACCGGATCGCCGACTATTTGACCGTAGATGTGCAGGAAACCACCATCCTTGCCACCGCCACCCAGGCGCTAAAGGATCATGAGGCCATGTCTGTGACCATGACGCTGCCCGGGGAGTATTTTGACCTACGTTTTCTTCCTGACCGTACCGCCCAGGTCGACCGGGTGGGCTTTTGGGTGCTGGTGGCTGCGGCGGTGCTGTACTGGCTGGCGGCCTTGCGCACCCGTCTGCCCCGGGCTACCCGGCAAAACCTCCCGCCGGAGGGCAGCAGCCCCGGCACCGCCGGGTTTATTTTGGCGGAAACCCCGCCGGATCTGGCCTTGGCCCTGGTGCACTGGGCCTCTTTGGGCTATTTGACCTTGCGGCGCACCAAAAAGGGCATTGTGCTGGAAAAGCTCATCGACATGGGCAACGAGCGAAAGCCCTATGAGGTCAGCACCTTTACCCGTCTGTTTCGCCTGGGGGATACCCGCTATGCCAAGGGATCGGACTATGTGGCCCTTTCCCGGTTCTACAGCGCCACCGCCCAAGCCTATTGGGGACAAAGGAACCAAAAGGCCAAGCGGGGCCTGCCTTGGGTGCTGCAGGCTATAGGGGTGGGCGCGGGCCTGTTTTTCAGCCTGCTGGTGTTTGACCATTTGCTGGCCCCCCAAAGCTGGCGCTGGCTGGCCATCGTGCCCCTAACCGCCCTTGGCGGCATCGGCTGTTTGCTGGTGCAAAACGGCTTGCGTCTGGCCTGGCGGCCTGAGGGCAGGGTCCACCTGCTGTCGGCCCTGCTGGGGCTAATTTATCTTGCCGTGTTTGGCAGGATCTCCGGCTTTACCGGCCTGTGCGCCGCCTGCGTGGCGCTGCAGCTGCTCATTGGCGGGGCCTTAAGCTTTGGCGGCCCCCGCACCAGCGCCGGGTATGACCGCCGGGCCGCGCTCTTGGGCTACCGCCGGTATCTGCGCAAGGCCGCCACAGAGGAACATCTGTCCCGCCTGGAGCAGGATGGCCGGTATTTGTATCTGACCTTGCCCTATGCCCAGGCGCTGGGGGTAGGCCCGGCCTTTGTGCGCCACTTTTCCGGGGCGGTTTTGGAGCCTTGCGACTGGCTGACCGGCGCAAAAAAACCGCCCAAACGGGCGGCGGGCTTTTACCGCCTGCTGCTGGTCACCCTGGAGCAGCTCCGGGGACAAACGGCGGCAAGGCCCCAAAAGCAAAGAAGAAGATAAGGCGGTTTTGTTCAACGTCCCCCGGGAAGCGAGACTTTGTCTCGTTTCCCGGGGGACTCAGCTTGTCAAAAAAGGCGGTTCGCCTTTTTTGACAGTCTCGGATTCTTCATAAAACCTAACGGTTTTATGAAGAATCCGTATTAGTCCAGATATACCGCCTGCATCCCCCGCATGGTCATGTAGCAATCCAGCTTGGATACCACCTCCATGGGGGCGTGCATGGACAGCACCGGTACGCCGGCGTCCAGGGTATCGATGTTCCGCTTGGCCATGTACACCGCCACCGTGCCGCCGCCGCCTTGATCTACCTTGCCCAGCTCGGCGGTCTGCCAGATCACGCCGCTGCCGTCCAGCACCCGGCGAATCCGGGCCATGACCTCCGCAGAGGCGTCGGAGGCGCCGGATTTTCCCCGGGAGCCGGTATATTTACACAGGGCAATGCCGTAATTCATCTTGGCGTTGTTCCGCAGGTCGCAGGTTTCGCTGTAGATGGGGTCAAAACCGTTGGTCACATCGCAGCTTAGGCAGAAGGCGTGCTCAAAGCACCGCCGCAGGGGCGCCTGCTGGCACTGGCACAGATCCTCCATAAACGTTTCAAAGAACAAGGACTGCATGCCCGACACGCCCTCAGAGCCGATTTCCTCCTTGTCCGCCAGCACGCAAACCGCCGTGTGGACAGGCACGTCCAGGGTAAGCAGGGGGGCGAAGGAGGCGAAGGCGCACACCCGGTCATCGTGGCCGTAAGCGCCGATTAAGCTGCGGTCAAGGCCGATCTCTCGGGAGTTCATGGCCGGCACCATGGTCAGCTCGGCGGAAAGAAAATCCTCCTCCGTGATGCCGTAAAGCCGGTTGAGCAGCTGCAGCACCGCCAGCTTTACCCGGTCAGATCCCTCATCCTCGGTAAGGGGATGGCTGCCAAAGAGTACGTTCAGGTTTTCCCCCGTAATGCCGGAGGCCAAGGTCTTTTTCATTTGGTCGTTTGCCAAATGGATCAGCAGATCGGTGACGCAAAAGCAAGGCTCGTCTTCCTTGTCTCCCACGCGCACCGGCACCACCGTGCCGTCTTTTTTGGCCACTACGCCGTGGAGGGCCAGGGGAATGGTGGTCCACTGGTATTTTTTGATGCCCCCGTAGTAGTGGGTTTTCAGATAGGCCAGTTCCGTTTCCTCATACAGGGGATTGGGCTTGATGTCCAGCCGGGGAGAATCGATGTGGGAGGCCACGATTTGCGCTCCCTTGGCCAGGCTTTGGCTGCCAACAACGGCAAAGATCACGCTTCTGTCCCGGTTGACCCGGTAGATCCGATCCCCGGGCTGGACGCGCATCCCCGGGGCAAAGGGACGAAAGCCTGCCGCCTGGGCCGCTTTTACCGTGTATTCCACCGCCTCCCGCTCGGTTTTGGCGTTGTCGATAAAGGCCCGATAATCCTGGCAATAGTTCTCCATCTCCTGCAGCTGCTGGGGGGAGAGCCGGTCGTACCCGTTTTGCTGTTTTCGCATGAGAGTTTTGCGCAAGGCTTCCGTTTGTTCGCTCATGATGTTTTCCTCCTGTGGTATTTTTCCCTATTCTATCAGCTTTTCCCCGGGTTTGCAAGGTTATCCTGGCTTCCGCACAAACCCTTTTGGGAATGGGTCTTGGGCGGCAAGGGGATATTCCCGGAGATCTCCCAAAAAACGGTGGACAAACCCGGATAAAGGGGGTAAAATAAGCGTAGATTAGGAGGGATAGTATGTCCAAGCTTACCCGCGAAACCCAACGGTTTTTTTACCGCAACCGGGACAAGGGCTTGCCCAATCTGATGCTGTATATTGCCATCATCAACGTGGTGGTGTATCTGCTGTCCATGCTCAATCCCGCGGTGCCCTTTTACGCCTTTTTAAGCTTTAGCCGGGCTTCCATCCTCCAGGGGCAGGTGTGGCGGCTGTTTACCTTTGTCTTTACCTATCTGTGTGAGCAAAGCCTGTTTTGGGGAGTGATCTCCCTGTTCCTCTACTACTACTTTGGCCGGATGCTGGAGCAGTATTGGGGGGTTTTGCGGTTTAACTGCTACTATCTTTTGGGCGTGATCATCATGGACGTGGCAGGGCTGCTGCTGAACATGCGGGCAGACGCCTACTATCTGAACCTGAGCATTTTCCTGGCCGTGGCCACCCTGGAGCCAGACGCCCAGGTACGCATCTACTTTATCCTGCCGGTAAAGATGAAATGGATGGCCTGGCTGGATCTGGGCCTTATGCTGCTGGGCGTTGTGCGGGGGCTGCTGTATGTGGCGGAGGGAATGTTCTCCTTCTACTGGCTGTTTCCCCTGCTTGCCATTGCCAATTATTTTATCTTTTTCGGCAAGCAGGCGGCCAATTTGCTGCCGGACTTTCTCCGGTATCGGCCCTCCCGGCCAAAAAAGGCGGCCTATAAGGGCCAAACCAGCCGCCGGCCAGGCAATTCGGGCAGCTATCGGTTCAAATGCACCGTCTGCGGCCGCACCGACACCCAAAACCCCGGCCTGGAATTTCGCTATTGCTCCCAGTGCGTGGGCTTTCGGTGCTATTGCGCCGAGCACATCAACAACCACGCCCATATCCGGTGACGGCTCAGGCCCGGAAGCGGCTGTAGATCTCCCCGCCCTTTAGCTCTGTGCCGTAGCGCTGGGCCAGCTCCGACACCGTGGCAAAGCCAAAGCCCTTGGCCTTGAGCTGGGTGATGATCTGCTCGGCGGCCTCTACCGAGCTTTGGCTGGCGTCGTGAAGCAAAATGATATCCCCCGGCTTTGCCTGGCCCACCACCCGGTGCGCCACCTGGCTTGCGCTGTGGGTGGCCCAGTCCTTAGGGTCTACCGACCAGAGCACCACCGCGTAATCCTCCAGAAGCTGCTTTGGCATCAGCCCGCCGGGAGGACGAAGGAGAAAGGTCTCCTGGCCGGTGATCTCGCCAATGCGCAGGGCCTCTTGGGTCAGCTGGCTGGATAGCTCCTGGGGGCTTAGCTGGGTGAAAAAGGCATGGCACTGGCCATGCAGGCCGATTTCGTGGCCATCCTCCGCCATGCGGGCGGCCAGGGCCGGATACTGCTCTACCCGGTAATCGCAGAGAAAAAAGGTGGCCTTTACCTGCTGCTGGGCCAAAATGTCCAGCAGCTGGGCGGTGTATTTCCCGGTGGGGCCGTCGTCAAAGGTCAGGGCCACATAGGCTGTGGCCCAAGTCTGGCCGCAAAGAGCCAAAGCAAGGCATAGGCTGATGGTCAGCTTTCGCACCACGGTTTCCCCCTTTTCCCCCAAGCGATATCGGAAGCGGCAGGGTCTAGTTTGCCCACAGGCCCAATATCTATTCGGAGGTTTTGCCTATGCTTTCCCCACGGTGCCCGGTTTGTCAAAGGCCGCTGCTGTGCCAAAGCCAGCAATGGCGCTGCGAAAACGGCCATGGCTTTGATGTGGCGCGGCAAGGGTATGTCAACTTGTTGACCGTCAATCAAAAGCGCTCTCTCCATCCGGGAGACACCGGCCCGATGATCCAGGCCCGGCGGGAATTTTTGTCCACGGGGATCTACGCCCCCATTGCGGAAAAATTATGTAAACTTCTTGTGCCCTATGGGCCATCCACGGTGCTGGATGTGGGCTGCGGGGAGGGCTATTATCTGGGGGCGGTGGCCCAGGCCCTGCCCCAGGCGGAGCTGTGGGGGATGGACATTTCCAAGCAAGCGGTTCGCCGGGCGGCGGCAAGCCACAAAAATGCCCGCTGGATCACCGCCACGGCGGCGGCGATCCCCTTTTTTGCCGGCAGCTTTTCCGCGGTGCTTTCCCTGTTTGCCCTTACGGCGGCGGAGGAATTTGCCCGGGTGCTGAAGCCAGGGGGCGTGCTGATCCAGGTGTTGGCAGGGGAGAACCATTTGCTGGGGCTAAAGCAGATCATCTATCCCCGGCTGCTGCACCGGAGCAAGACCCTTTGTTTTACCTATGATGGCTTTGTTCAGGTGGAGCACCAGGTGCAGCGCTTTGCCTTTACTCTGACCGAGCCTAAGCAGATCCAAAATCTGCTGGCCATGACGCCCCACTATTGGCGCATCGACAAGGAAGGCGCCGCCCGGCTGGCCCAGACCTGCGCGTTGACGGACGAGGCGGAGGTGGTTTGGAATGTCTACCAAAAGATTTGACATTTGTTCTGCCGGCGGTATATAATGGAGCCGGCAGGCAGAGTGCTGCCGGCTCCATATGCGCCATATTTTGCGGGTTTCCCCACAGGGGGAGCAAAATGGCGGAAAGAACAACAGAAACATTTGGGAGGGATTTTCTTATGTTTGCCAAATTAGAGGCCATTTTGCGGGCCAATCCCAGGAAGATCGTGTTCACCGAGGGCCACGACCCCCGAATTTTGGAGGCAGCCGCCCGGCTAAAGTCCAGCGGTATGCTTACCCCCATTTTGATTGGCGTGCCCCAGCAGGTACAGGCCAAGGCCAAGGAGGGGGGCTTTGACATTGCGGGCCTGGAGATTTTGGATCCGGCTGCCTACCCGGAAATGGACGCCATGGTGGAGGCCATGGTGCAGCTGCGCAAGGGCAAGATGTCTGCCGAAGATTGCCGAGCGGCGCTGGCCAAGGGCAACTATTTTGGCACCATGCTGGTGAAGCTGGGCTATGCCGACGCCTTGCTTGGCGGCGCCACCTACTCCACCGCCGATACGGTTAGGCCGGCCTTGCAGCTGATTAAGTGCAAAAAGGGCGCGCATTTGGTGTCATCCTGCTTTATTTTGTCCCGGCAGGGACAGGACGGCCAGGAGCTGCTGGCCATGGGAGACTGCGCCATCAACATATCCTATGAAGATACCTTGGACAAAGAGGGCAATGTGGTCTTTTCCGCCGCGGACAAGCTGGCCGAGGTGGCCGTGGAGACGGCCAACACCGCCAAGGTCTTTGGCATTGAACCCAAGGTGGCCATGCTGAGCTTTTCCACCAAAGGCTCCGGCAAGGGCGGCACCGTGTCGCTGAGCCAGCAGGCCACGGCAAAGGCCAAGGCCCTGGCCCCGGAGCTGGCGCTAGATGGGGAGATGCAGTTTGACGCTGCAGTGTCGCCTGTGGTGGGCCAGCTAAAGTTCCCCGGCAGCGCTGTGGCCGGCTATGCCAACACCTTTATCTTCCCCTGCATCGAGGCGGGCAACATCGGCTACAAGATCGCCCAGCGGTTGGGCGGCTATGAGGCCTACGGACCCATCTTGCAGGGTCTCAACGCGCCCATCAACGACCTTAGCCGGGGCTGTAACGCCGAAGAGGTCTATAAAATGGCCCTCATCACCGCCGCCCTGGCCTAAGCAAGGCTTAGGCCGCCTAATGGTGAAAATAAACGAAGCCTAGGGGCAGCGTCCAATTTGCCCTAGGCAAAGCAAAGCGAGATGGCGGATCGTCAAAAGACGATCCGCCATCTCGCTTTGTCCTATAAGGGGGCGCTTTCTCACAGGGGGTCTTCACGGGGGCCGCTTTTCCCACCGGGCAGGCGTCCCATCGGTTTGGTTACCCTTCGGCGTATAGGGCGGCCAGCAGGTTTACACAGGCATCGATACCCAAGGCGCCGGTGTTTAGGGCCACATCATAGTTTTCCATGGCGCCCCAGCGCATATCGGTGTAGAAATTATAGTAGGCGGCGCGGCGCTTGTCCTTATCCTTCAGGCGCTTGGCCGGGGCTACGGGGCTTTCGCCGTAATGCTCCACGATCCTTTTGGCCCGGCTGTCCATGTCGGCGTGGATGAACACCCTAAGGCAGTCGGGACGGCCCCGCAGGATATAGTCCGCGCACCGGCCCACGATGACGCAGGGGCCTTCCTCCGCCAGCTCCCGGATGACCTTGCACTGTATGCTCCACAGATCGTCCTGATAGGAATGGCCGGTGAAATCTCTGCCATTGACCGCGCTGGTAAACCAGTTCCGGCTGGCGGTGTATTCGCTGTTTTCCGCAATATAGTCTGGGGCAAAGCCGCTTTCCTTGGCGATCTTTTCTATGATCTCCGCATCGTAGCAGGCGATGCCCAGCTTGGCGGCCAGCTCCTTGCCCACGGTTCTGCCGCCGCTGCCAAATTGTCTGCTGATGGTAATGATCTTGCCTTGCATAGTTTTCCCTCCATATCCGTAGCAAAAAAACAAAAGGCGTGCAACCCAAGCTGGATTTATACCCTGCACGGCTACACGCTGTGGTTTGATGCTACCACAAAATCCCCGGTTTGTCAAGTCTGGGGAAAGGTTTACAATTTATTCACCCACTAAGGGATTGACATGGTGATTTTCGGACAGTATAATGGCAAACACTTCAATATGGAATAGTTCAAAATTGTAATTTTATCCAGGAGGGATCGCTATGGAGCTGCAGGGAAAGCTGGTGTGCTTTGTCCGCAATTTTACCGGGGGCTACCGCCGGGCCACCGCCAAGGCCTGGCAGGGGCAGCCTTTGCCGCCGCCGGCGCTGGACATTTTGCTGTATTTGTCCCACCAGCCGGTGTGCGCCA
>CAYVWG010000035.1:0-15334 GCA_964455425.1 uncultured Oscillospiraceae bacterium
CATCCCAGCGTGCCGCCGGACATTACGCCCATGGTGGACGGCCCAGCCAAAACGTTGCGAAAGCTGCCCTGGAAAATCGTGCCGCAGGCCGCCAAAGCGCTTCCCGCCAAAATCACCGCCAGATACTGAAAAATGGTGATCTGAAAGGTGGAGCCTTGGCCAAACAGGCAGGTATAAAGCTGATAAAATCGGTCCTTCACATGAAAGACGATCCACGCAGGGGAAAACCGGAACTGTTCATAAGGAACAACAAACAAAAGGGAGGCCCAAAACAGAAAAAACAGCACAATGGCCAACACCGCCACAAGAGAAATCTTCTTATCATGCCGCCGCTCTTCCTGATGAAATACCGTCGTTTCTTGGGCAGTCTCGTATAGATGAACGCGCCGGCAGCTGTTTTCGGGTTCATGCTTTTTCATGAAAGCCTCCCAAGTTCATTTGTGCCGCTGAAATAAAAACAGCTCCACCATGGTGGAGCTGTCTGCCAACAATCGTAGGTTATCCAATGTGTCATCCGTATCGCCTGCTATGATTTGGAAAAATAGCAAGCCGTTTGCGTCTTGGTTATTCTCAAAAAAGTATAACGATCTTCCATATTATAGCGCCCCTTCCGCTAAAATGCAAGCCCAGATTGTATTTTTTTCTTTGCCTTCGACGGCAAGCGTCGGCAGGGGCAAAATTTCGCCCCTTGACAAGGCCAGAGGACATTTATAGAATGATAGCAAATGCGAACAGGAGTGGTATACTTGAAACCAGAGCTTTCAAAGCTGATCACAAAGTCATCGGCACAAACGCTGTTATTCTCCCAATGGATGCCGGCTCCGTCTTGGGAGATTGTCCCATTGGCCCAGGCGGCAAACCGCATCTTAGCCCAGGATCAATACGCCCGATATAACCTGCCGGTGGTACGGGCCTCCACCATGGACGGCGTTGCCGTACATTCTTCCTGCTTTGCCAACGGCATGCCCGATACCAGCGGCTGGAAGCTTGGCGTCGATTACGTCCGGGCAGACACCGGGGATGACTTTGACGATGCTTTTGACGCCGTCATCGCCATTGAAGAAGTGGAGCTTTTGCCGGAAGGCGGCATTCGTTTTCTCCATCCGATAGAGGTGAAGAAGGGTCGGCAAATCAAAGGCTGCGGCGGGGATCTGCGCCAGGGCGCCCTGCTTGCGACAAAGGGTACCCGGCTAACGCCGCAGGTCTTATCCGCCGTCGCTATGGGCGGGGCAGAGAAAATCCCGGTGGTCAAAAAGCCCCGGGTGGCCTTTATTCCTACAGGCAGCGAGCTGGTTGCCCCTGGATCCAAGCTGGAGCGCGGCCAAAATTTTGACACCAACAGCCTGCTTGCCCTGCATATGCTGCGGGAAATGGGCGCAGAACCAATACTGCACCCTATCGTTCGGGACGATCCTGAGGCGCTGCAAGCGGCGCTGCAAACGGTTTTGCCGGAAAGCGACATCGTTTTGATCAACGCCGGTACCTCCAAAGGCGGGGAGGATTACAGCTGCCGACTGTTGGCCCAGGCCGGCAAGGTGCTGTTTCACGGGGTAGCCGCCGTTCCGGGCCGTCCCATGAGCATAGCATTGGTGGAGGGCAAGCCGGTGGTCAATCTATCCGGCCCTGCCTTTGCCGCGTTTTACAGCATGGACTGGATGGTACGGGCCATGGTCTGCCGGGCGCTGGGAATTCCGGTACCTGTGCGGGAAACCATCACCGCCACACTGACCGATGCCCTGCAAGCGCCGCCATTTCTTTCCCTGATGGCTACCTTCCGCCTGAAACGGCAGAAAGACGGCAGCTATTTGGCCACGCCACTTATTCTTCGCGGGCCGCAAGCGGTTGGCTCCGCCGCAGCCTTGACGGCAGATGGTGTCTACATCACAACCCCTGGGGAGCCGCCTCTGCCCGCCGGCGCGTCCATTGCCATTGAGTTGCTGAAAAACCGCGCCGAAATTGACGGCGCCTGCGGCCGCCCTTTGGAAAAAGGATAAACCTGGCGGCAACGCCCAACACCGCCGGGGTATCCCAGGCCTTACAGCAGCAAAAAACAATTCCCCGGCAGCGGATTGCTGCCGGGGCTGTCTTATTCTTAGCGTTTTATTCCTGGGGCGTCTCCTCGCTTGGGACGGGTTCTGTCTCCGAACTCTCCGTAGGCGGCTCGGTGCTGCTGCTAGGTGGGGACGTTGTCTCTGTAGGCGTAGGCTCTGTGGGCTTAGGCGTAGTAGCCACCACGGCCACTACCTTATCCCGTTTGCTGTAATTGCTCACAGCGATTTGGGTGGTGCTGATCTCCTTGCCATCCTTGTCATACTTATGCATGTAGGAAGCCACCTTATAGCCGGTGTAGGGCGTGGTGATCACCTCGCCGTTTTTGTGGGAGCCATCGGTAATGGTCTTTTCCACAGTTTTCCAAGCATAGGTAGCCAGCACGTCATAGGTCAGCTTGACCGTATAATCCCGGGTTTCTGTGCCCACCAGCTTGATGTGCACATAGCCGCCACTGACAGAGGCGTCGATCCGGATGGGATACTGGGTATTATTCTTAAACTTGAAATCCTGGCTGCCCCAATACACCGTGGCATCCAAGCCGGAGGGAACGTAGGTGACCGCGTACATATGGGGCGCCCGATCTGTGATCTGCAAATCGGCCATAAGGGCGCAGTAGTAAATGGTGGATGCCACCTGGCACACGCCGCCGCCCAACTGAGGCACCGACTCGCCGGAAACATAGACCGTGGCGGACTGATAGCCCTTGGCCGCTGTGCGCTCTCCTACCACGTTGTTGAAGGAAAACTCATCGCCCGGCATTAGCACTGTGCCGTCAATGGCCTCACAGGCCAGCTTCAGGTTATTGGTGCGCGCGGCTATGGCGGTGTGGGGGCTGTCATACTCGCCCAGCACATCGGAAAACAGCTGATCTTGCAGATTTTCCTCCGTGACCTCCGGGAGCATCTCCACCAGAGAAACGGTAAATTCCTCCCCTTCTTTGGCCTCATCCAACTGCTTTTGCAGGGTATCTTTGTCAAAGCCATAGCCCACCACCTCCGGCACCACGCTTTGGGTCTGCACATCATAATAGGCGTCCACCGCCTCGGTGCAGTACTGCTCAAAGAGGGCGTCCACGTCCAGTGGCTTTAGCTGCTCATAGGGATAGGTAAACACGCCGCCGGTAAACTGAGCCTTGGCGTAGCAATCCATCAGGGCGTTATATACATCCTCCTGGGTAAACTTCCGAAACGCCTTTCCCTTGGTGATCACAAGAGCCTGCACCCGCTGGTCTTCCCCTGTGCCCTTTTGGGCGGTTACCGTGGTTTCCACCGCCGCATCGCTGCTTAGCTCCGCCGCATCCGCCGCCAAAGTACGGAGGTAGGTCTCATCCACCGTTAAATACTCTGTGGCCGGGACAACGTATTCCTCGCCGCTGCTGCCTCGATTTAGCCGGAAAAAGCTTTCGCGGCCATGGGCGTACGCCGCCTCTGCCGCCTTTGTGGCATCCAGCACGGCGTTGGCCTTGGCGGCCTCGGCGGTAATTGTGCCGTCCGCTTCCCCCAGCTGCATTACCAGATCGGTGGTTGTGTAGCTTGCGGCCACTTCCTTAAGGGCGCTTGCCGCCTCTTCCTTGGTCATGCCACTAAGATTTACTCCTGCGGCATATACATTGTCCGCAATCTTTCCATCATCTTGCAGATAGTTTACCGCAAACAAACCGCCTACGCCCAAAACCAGCAGAGCCGCCACCACGAGGACGACAATGAGCGCAACCTTTCCGGATTTGCTCTTGCCGCTCTTTTTCTTGCCCTTGCCAGGCTGTTTTTCAAATGCACCTTTGCTCATTCTTGCCTCCTAAATCCCAATATCGCAAGCTGCTGTTTTCTGTCGGATCTGATGCTGCTGCGGTATACCGCAGCAGCGCCAGAACTATGGTATGTTCTCGCCACATCCCTCCGGCACGGGCCGAAGAAATATGGCAAACAGGTCGTATCAACGCCATATTATGGTTATTATATCATCCTCAAAAAAGAATGCAATGACAAAACGTTACCAATACCGCTTTTTTTCTTAACAATTCTTATCGATCATTTTTTCGTTTGATTTTTGGAATTGTTCCTGCCAGCAGCGGACAAACCGCTGGGCCAGCTTTAGGCTGTTTTCCCCGGCGCGCAAGTGCAGCCGGATCCCCGGCTGGTCTGCCGCGGCTGTTACAAAGGTGCGGCCTTGAAACTCCGGCAGCTGGCACAGGGCGGATACCTGGGCAAAATCCAGGCGCTTCATGGTCAGCTGGAGCTGTGTTCCCTTTTGGGTGATATCTGTAATCTCCAGCTTTGCCGCCTGTGCCCGCAAAAGCGCCACATCCACCAGATTCAGCACCCCTCTGGGCGGATCGCCAAAGCGGTCGACCATTTCATCTAACAGCTCGTCGGCGTCCTCCTGGCTGCGGATGGCCGCCATACGCCGGTACAGATCCATCCGCTGCTCGCCGCTGGCAACATACCGGTTGTCAATGTTGGCGGTAATGTCCAAGTCGGCGGTGCAATCGGTGTGGATCTCCGTGCTTTGGCCCTGTTCCTCCAGCACCGCCTCTTCCAGCAGCTTTAGGTACATGTCATAGCCCACAGACAGCATATGGCCTGACTGCTCCGCCCCCAGCAAATTCCCTGCTCCCCGGATCTCCAGATCCCGCATGGCGATCTTAAAGCCGGAGCCAAACTCAGCGTAATCCCGGATGGCATTTAGCCGTTTTTCCGCCACGTCGGTGAGCACCTTACCCCGGCGGAAGGTCAGATAGGCAAAGGCATGACGATTGGCCCGGCCTACCCGTCCACGAAGCTGATGGAGTTGAGCGAGGCCCAACCGGTCAGCCTCTTCGATGATCAGGGTGTTTACGTTGGGGATGTCGATGCCGGTTTCGATGATGGTGCTGCAAACCAGAATATGGATCTCCCCATCCGCCATGCGCTGCATCACGTCCCCCAGCTGCCGCTCGTTCATTTTACCGTGGGCGATGGCCACCTCCGCTTCCGGATGCCGGGCTTTGAGCCTGCCGGCGCACTGGGCAATGGTCTCCACCCGGTTGTGAAGATAGTACACCTGACCGCCCCGGTCAAGTTCCCGGCGGATGGCATTGTCGATCACCGCCTCGTTATGCTCCAGCACAAAGGTCTGCACCGGGTAGCGGTTGTGGGGCGGTTCCTCCAGAGTGGACATATCCCGCAGGCCGGACATGGCCATATTCAGTGTGCGGGGGATGGGTGTGGCGGAAAGGGTGAGCACATCTACGCCCCGGGCCATCTCTTTCAGCCGCTCCTTGTGAGACACGCCAAAACGCTGCTCTTCATCCACGATCAGCAGTCCCAAATCCTTAAAGCGGATATTCTTTTGCAGCAACCGGTGGGTGCCCACGATCAGATCCACCGTGCCCGCCTGCAGATTTTGCAGGGTCACCTTCTGCTGGGCCGCCGTACGGAAGCGGGAAAGCACATCCACATTTACCGGGAAACCGGAAAACCGCCGCACAGCGGTCATATAGTGCTGCTGGGCAAGAACGGTGGTGGGCACAAGGATGGCCACCTGTTTGCCGTCCAAGATGGCCTTCATTGCCGCCCGAAGGGCCACCTCGGTTTTGCCAAAGCCCACATCGCCGCACAGCAGGCGATCCATGGGCATGGGAGACTCCATATCGCTTTTGATCTCCGCCGTACAGCGAAGCTGATCGTCGGTTTCCACATATTCAAAGCCGTCCTCAAACTCCGCCTGCCAGGGAGTATCGGCGGCAAAGGCATAGCCTGTGCAGCGCTTGCGCTGGGCGTAGAGCTTGGTCAGCTCCTCCGCCAGATCCTTCACCGCCGCCTTTGCCCTGGATTTGCTCTTTTGCCAGGCGTCGCCCCCCAGCCGGTTGAGCTTCACGCCGGTTTCCTCGCCGCCGCCGATATATTTGGAGATCAAATCCATCTGCGTAGCGGGAACATACAGCACATCCGTGCCCTGATAGGCGATTTTAACATAGTCCTTCACCACGCCATCCACTTTCATCTGCTCCATGCACACATACCGGCCGATGCCGTGGTATTCGTGAACGATCATATCTCCGGGGGTAAGATCGGTAAAGGATGTCAGCTTTTGTCGGTTGGTGGGCTTTTTTCTAGAGCGCACCTTGGGCTTTGTCTGGCCCAACAGCTGACCCTCGGTAAGCACCGCAAGATGCAAGGTGGGATATTCCATGCCGCTGGGCAAGCTGCCGTCGGTAATATAAATTTCTCCCGGATCTGGCAGCTTTCGCGCCGGAAACGCCATAATGGCCTTTACCTGCCGCTGGGACAAAAATTCCTCCAGCAGCTCTCCCCTGTGCCTGCTGCCGCAAAGCACCAGAGCGCCAAAGCCCTGCTTTTGGTAGGCCAGCAAATCTCCGGCGGCCACATCCAAGCTGCCCCCATAGGCCGGCAACTGCTTGGCCACCACTGCCGTCAGCTCCTTGGGAGCAATGGCCTTGGGATACGCCCCGGCAAAAAAGCTATCGAAAAACACCGTAGCGTGGCCGCTTAGCTCCTGGCATTCCTCCTCCCAGCCCTTGGCAAAGTCGCAAAGCTCCCCGGCCAGGACGCCTTCTTGCAAAAAGCTATCCAGCTGCAGGCCCAGATCCTCCTGCCTGCCGTTGGCGCTGCGGCGCAAATTGCCATGGTCACAGAAAATGACGCCGCAATCTGGCGGCAAATAGTCTGCGGCGGTGGTATATTCTGGGTAAATCAAGGCCATATACCGATCCGCGCCGGAAAAATTCTCCTGGTTTTCCAGGCGCTCTATGTCCTGGGTTAGGGTCTGGATCAGCGCCGGGTTTTTCACCCTGCGCCGTTTTTGCCGGGCAAGCAGAGCCTCCATATCCGCCGTCAGACCGGAAACGCCCTCCGGGTGAAGCCCCGGCAAGGTCTCCGCCACCGGCAAAAGCAAGGCCGTTTCCACATTTTCTGTCCGTCTTTGAGTGGCAGGGTCGAACGCGCCCATGGCGTCTAGCTCATCGCCAAAAAACTCCATCCGCACGGGGGCGTCCTCTCCAGGACTGAAAACATCCAAAATACCGCCCCGCAGAGCAAACTGCCCCGGGCCTTCCACCATGGTGCACCGGCTGTAGCCCAGCTGCAGCAGCCGTTGGGTAAGCCGCTCCAGCCCATAGCTCTCCCCCTGCCGCAGGGTTAAGGACGCCCCCAGCAGAGTTTTTCGCGGCATGGTTCGCAAAGACAGTGACTCCCAGCTTACCAGCTGCAGCCGGGTCTTACCGGCTGCCAGATCATACAGCTGCCGCATGCGCCGTTGCTCCCACTCCCGGGACGCAGCCGCCCCCTGATGAAACACCATCTCCCGTCCGGGCAGGATGGGGGCCTGTACGCCTAAAAAGGCGGCAAGCTCCGCCCCTACCCGGCGCGCCTGCATTTCATCCTGGCAAATCACCACCACAGGCCGCTGGCTATCCCGGCAAAGGGCCGCAATCAGATGGCTGCGATTAATTTGCGCCGCCCCGGAGACGCCTACCGCCGTACCCCGCCGAAAGCCGTCTCGGATGGTTTTATATTCCGGCAGCTTTTCCAGCGCCGTTAAGAGAATATCCGTCATTTGCTGTATCCTTTCACGGGAAAACGTTTTCATCCAACAGGCAGCGCGGCAAGAGAGGTTTTCTCTCTTGCCGTCGTACACCCATCGCCCTTTACCGGCTGGCGCGCTTTTGTTTATCCCACAAGCGCAAATGGACAAGCCCCCTGCCGGATTTAGCGCCCATTTAGGTTGCCTTGCCGTTATATCGATTTGCCGCGCTATATGTGCCGTTTTCCACAATCTCCTTGGCCGCGGCTACCGCGTTGGCCAGGGTGGGGGCCAAATGCTCCTCCGCCTGAGATGGGAAAGCGGAAAGCACCCAATCGGCCAAATCATAGTCCGGATGGGGCTTTGCGCCCACGCCAATTTTTACCCGGGGAAAATCCTGGCTGCCCAGGTGGGCAATGATGCTTCTAATGCCATTATGTCCCCCTGCCGAACCGTCCGGCCGCACGCGAAGCCGCCCCACCGGCAGGGAAATATCATCGTACAGCACAATAATATGCGCCGTAGGCACTTTATAGTATTGGGCGGCCAAAAACACCGCCTCCCCAGAATTGTTCATAAAGGTCTGGGGCTTTAGCAGCAGCACCTTTTCCCCAGCGATGGACGCCCGGCCCATAAGCCCCCGGCATTTTACCCGGTCGATCTTTACTCCCAGCTCCTTGGCCAGCAGATCCACTGCCCGAAAGCCGATGTTATGCCGGGTATGCTCATATTCTTTGCCTGGATTGCCCAATCCAACGATCATCCAGGCGCTGGCTGATGGTTTTCTCCACATATCAAAACAGATCCGAAATGGAGGTTTCTTCATAAATGTGCCGGATGGCTCCGGCGAAGGTGGGGGCGGCATCCAGCTGCCTGAGCTTTGTACCGGCGTAATCCTTGGGCAGAGGGATGGTGTTGAGCAGCACCAGCTCTTGGATGCAGCTGTTTTCCACCCTGGTCCAAGCGTCCTTAGACAGTACCCCGTGGGTAGCGCAGGCGCAGACCTCCTTGGCTCCGCCCATGGTCTTTAGCGCCTGGGCCGCATTGCAAAGGGAGCCGGCGGTATCCACAATGTCATCAAACAAAATGCAGCTTTTCCCCTCCACATTGCCAATGACGTTCATTACGCTGCTGACATTGGCTCTGGGCCGGCGCTTGTCTACGATGGCCAGATCCATATGCATCATTTGGGCAAAGGCCCTGGCCCTAGCCACAGAGCCTACATCCGGAGACACCACCACAAAATCGCCGATCTGCCTTCCCTCCTGGGCCAGCTTTTGCTGATAGTAGGCCACAAACAGGCGCGTACCGGTAAGGTGATCCAGGGGAATGTCGAAAAAGCCCTGGATTTGTGGGGCGTGAAGATCCATGGTCAAAATACGGTCAGCCCCGGCAGCGGTCAGCATATTGGCCACCAGCTTTGCCGTGATGGGATCGCGGCTTTTGGATTTTCTGTCTTGCCGAGCATAGCCAAAATAAGGGATCACCGCCGTGATCCGTCCGGCGGAAGCCCGGTGCAAGGCATCGATCATCACCAGCAGCTCCATCAGGTTATCGTTTACCGGCTTACAAGTGGATTGTACGGCAAACACATCCTGGCCCCGCACCGTCTCTTCCAGCCACACGCATACCTCCCCATCGGCAAAATTGGTGACGTTGCTCTTGCCCAGGGGGATATCCAAGGTCTGGCAGATGGTTTGGGCAAAGGCCCGGCTGGCATTGGTGCTGAACACCTTCACTTCTTTCCCGTGTGCTATCATTTGTGACCTCCGATCATTTCTGCGCAAATGTTCATTTTTTATTCTTTAGCGCCCAGTCCTTGCGGTTGGTCTGTCTGCCCCGGGCAATGCCCAAGGCCTGGGCAGGTACGTTTTCGGTAATAATCGAGCCTGCCGCCACATAGGCCCCTCGGCCTACCGTTACCGGCGCCACCAGGCTGGTGTTGCAGCCCACAAAGGCATCTTGCTCAATGGTGGTTTTTTTCTGGCTCACCCGGTCAACGTTGGCGGTAACCGCCCCAACGCCAACGTAGGCGTTTTCCCCTACGGTGCAATCCCCCAGGCAGCTCAGGTGAGACACCTCCGCCCCCGGGCCGATCGTCGCCTGGCTCAGCTCCACAAATGCACCGATCTTCGCCCCGTTTTCCACGACCGTTCCTGGCCGCAGGCAGGCATATGGGCCAATCTGGACATGGTTGCCCACCGTGCAGCCCTCCAGCTGAGCGTTGTTTATCCGGGCGTGGTTGCCCACCGCGCTGTCTTTCACACAGCTGTTGGGGCCGATCACCGCGCCGTAGCCTATGGTGGTGGCGCCCTGGAGATTCGTCCCCGGCAAGAGCACCGCGCCAGCGCCAACGGTGGCCTCCACAGACACATAACAGCTGTTATAGTCCCAGATCTCCACCCCGCTGCGCACCAGAAGGTCTAGCCGGGCATTGCGCAAAACCGGCGCCCATTGGGCCAGCTCCTCCGGCGAATTGACGGAGAAAAACCCCTCCCGATCGGTACAGGCGTCGGAATGCTGCATAAGGAAATGGCCAAAGGCCTGCTCCGTGTCCAGGCCGTTCATCAGCTCCTGCCGGTCAGCCATGCAGGCGTTGGCCCGATGGGGCTGCTTTCCCGGATCCAGCACAGCCTTTTGCGGGGCGTAAACCACAGGGCCGGTAATAACCAGTACGTCCTCTTCCGCCTCATCGGCTGTAGACAAAAACACATGGAGCATATCCGCCGGATTGTCGTCCTGGGTGGTCATCAGCTCTGCCTCTGCCGGAAAACAACCCTGGGCCTGAGGCATAAACTCCTTCTTGCAGACCAGGAAAAATCGGCTTACCTGGCTTTGGGTCAGGCTGTCCGCCAACCAGCGGAGCAAGGGCGCACCCATCACCCGCTGGAGCAGCAAAGGCGCAGCCTGGCCCGTCTTTTTCGTGTCATCCGGCACGATCACAATTGCCGAGCGATGTTCCATAGTTCACACAACCTATCTTTCTCTATTTGGGCAAAGCAAACACTTTGCATCTTTTGTATTATAGCAGAAAATTTTCCATTTGTATATGTTTTTCTCCCGCCGCCGGATAAAATCCCATGGCGCTTTTGCCCCTGCCATGAGGCGGCGCGGGTATAGCGGCGCAAAGAAGCCCCCATAGACCCGCAGGAAAATGGGGGCGCTTGTCACAGCCGGGGGGTTGCGCCGCGGCCTATGGGAGACAGGTTTGCCGTCTGCCGCGCAAAACCCACAGCAGACGGCGTATTCTATGGCGCATCCTAGGCCGGTCATGGACACAGCCTCCCTACAAGGCCAGGAATTTCTTTGCAGGAGGCCGCCACGGCATCGGCCTTACGCAGCTCCTGCGGGGTACCAAAGCCATATTGGCAGCCAATGCTTTTCAGGCCGTGTACCTCGGCTACCCGAATGTCCGACGCCCGATCGCCGATGATCAGATACGGCCCCGGAAATTGAGCCGCGATATGGGGAAAGATTTCCTCCTTGGGGCGGTTTTCGTAGTCCTCACAGCAGAAATAGCCGGAAAACCAACGATCCAACCCAAAATACCGGCGGTGGGCCTCCTGGTAGGCGTGTTTGCAATTGGACAAAAACACAATCGTGTGCCCCTGGGCCTGGAGCTGATCCAGCATGGCAGGGACGCCGTCGTACAGCACGGCCTTCCCCTGGGCGATGAGCCTCGCCATTTCCTGGCCGATCTGGTCGCTGGCCGCCTGCTTGACTTGCTGGGGAAGCTGGGGCATAAAGGCGTTCCACATATCTGGAGCGTTCATCCCCAGGTATGAGGAAATCTCCCGGTCAGAGTACTCCCTTGGCGGCGCGTAGCCCGCTCTCACAAGGGTCTGATAGGCGTTCCGAAAGGCGGGGCCGTAGATCCATAGGGTATTGTGCAGCGTGCCGTCCCAGTCAAAAATCAGGGTCATCCCATCTGCGCCATGAGATTGACCATCTCAATGGCGGACAGGGCGCAGTCATAGCCCTTGTTGCCGGCCTTGGAGCCGGAGCGCTCAATGGCCTGCTCAATGTTTTCCGTGGTGATCACGCCAAAGAGTACCGGCTTTCCCGTTTGCAGGCCCACAGTGGCAATGCCCTTGGACACCTCGGCACACACATATTCATAATGGCTGGTAGAGCCACGGATCACCGCGCCCACGCAGATGACCGCGTCGTATTTGTCGGATTGGGCCATTTTCTGGGCAACCACAGGGATCTCAAAGGCGCCGGGCACCCAGCAGGCGGTGATGTTTTCCTCCGCCACGCCGTGGCGAACCAGACCGTCTACAGCGCCCTCCAGCAGCTTTTCCACAAGGAAGCTGTTAAACCGGGAAGCAACAATGCCAACCCGCATACCCTTCGGCGCGACAACTTTTCCTTCAATCAACGGAATATTCATATTAGTTCCTCCTATACATTTTTAATGATGGCTTATGTAAAATGGATATCCTTAAAGATATGTCCCATTTTTTCCTGTTTGGTTTTGAGATAAAAGGCGTCATGGCGGCCAGGCGCGATCTCAATGGGGACACGCTCCCGAATTTCGAAGTTGAATCCCTCCAGGCCGTAGATCTTGCTGGGATTGTTGGTCAGCAGCCGCAGGGATTTCACCCCCAAATCCTGAAGGATTTGGGCGCCGCTCCAGTATTCCCGCAGATCCGCCGCAAAGCCCAGCTCCAGGTTGGCTTCCACCGTATCCCGGCCATGCTCCTGAAGCTCATAGGCTTTCAGCTTATTGATAAGGCCAATGCCCCGGCCCTCCTGCCGCATATAGAGAAGAATCCCCCGGCCCTCCTGCTGGATCATCCTCATGGCGGTTTTCAGCTGCGCGCCGCAATCGCAGCGGCCAGAGCCAAACACATCCCCCGTAAGGCATTCGGAGTGAACCCGGCACAGCACATTCTGGCCGTCGCCGATTTCGCCGCATACCAGCGCCACATGATGCTCGCCGGTGATGTCGTTTACATAGCCGTAAATCTGAAAATCGCCATAGTCCGTGGGCAAAGCAGCGCAGGCCTCCCGCCGCATATGGCATTCATAGCGGCGAAGATAATCTTGAAGATCCTTGATGGTGATAAAGCACAGGCCATAGTCCGATGCCAGCTGCTGCAGCTCTGGGGTGCGCATCATGGTGCCATCCTCCCGCATGATCTCGCAGCACAGGCCGCAGGGCTTAAGTCCCGCCAGCCGGCATAGATCCACAGTGGCCTCGGTGTGGCCGTTTCGGGCCAGAACGCCGCCGTGACGCGCCACCAGAGGAAACACATGGCCAGGCCGACGCAGATCCTCCGGCCGGGTACGCTCATCCACGCACATCCGGCAGGTGTAGCCCCGCTCTTCGGCGGAAATGCCTGTGGTGGTGTTTACATGGTCAATGGAGACGGTGAAGGCGGTGCAGTGATTGTCTGTGTTCTCCGATACCATCTGGGGCAGATTCAGCCGGCGGGCCAGCGCCGCAGACATAGGGGCGCAAATCAGGCCCCGTCCGTGGATGGCCATAAAGTTCACATTCTCTGTGGTGGCAAATTCTGCGGCGCAAATCAGGTCGCCTTCATTTTCCCGATCCGGGTCGTCGGTGCAGAGAATCAGCTTCCCCTGGCGCAGGGCCTCCAGCGCTTCGGGGATGGTGTTGTAGGTAAAGCTCATGATCATTCCTCCTGGGTAAAAGCAGTATGGTCTAAAATCCGTTTTCCTGTAAAAATTCCAGCGTGATGGTGCTGCCGGATGCCGGCGGGGGATCGGCAGGGGCCATCAGCCGGGCCACATATTTTCCCACAATATCGTTTTCCAGATTGACCGGGCTGCCCGGCCCCTTGCTGAGCAAAATGGTCTGGCTGCCCGTGTGGGGGATCAAAGACACGGAAAACGCCCTGTCTGTCACCGCAGCCACCGTGAGACTTACGCCGTCAATGGCAACAGATCCCTTTTCCACGATAAATCGCAAAATCTCCGGCGGGGCGGAAATGGTGAGCCAAGTGGCAATGCCCTCCCGGCGCTGGCTGACGATAACACCCACGCCGTCGATATGCCCAAGAACCATGTGTCCGCCGAACCGTCCGTCCGCCGCCATAGCCCGCTCCAGATTCACAGCATCGCCGCTGTGCAAGGCGCCCAGATTGCTTCGCCGCAGGGTCTCCGGCATAACATCCGCCGTAAAGCCGTTGTCGCTTAAGGCTGTAACGGTCAGGCACACGCCATTGACCGCGATGGAGTCGCCGATCTTTGTCCCCTCCAGCACCAGCTTGGCCGCAATGTCGATGCTTCCCTCCATTTGCCCGGCACGCACCCGGCGCACGGTTCCGATTTCTTCAACGATTCCAGTAAACACCGTTCATGCCTCCGTTTATGTCATATTCCAGCAAAATATCTTCCTCCAGCTGGGTCAAACGCAAATTGCGCAAGCTGGCAGCTTCCCCGGGCAGATCAACGCCGCGTCCTTCCACCGGTGTTTTTGCCGCCTCGCCGCCAAATAGCTTGGGGGCGATATAGGCGCAGACATGGTTCACAATGCCGGCCCGCAGGGCGGCCTCATGGAGCTGCCCGCCGCCTTCAATGAGCACACTGTCCAGCTGCTCTTGGCCAAGATACGCGATCAGATCCCGCAGGTCTACCTGTCCGTTGGCATCGGGAACGCGCAGCACCTCCACACCCAGCAAACGAAGCGCAGCCTCTTTTTCAGGCGCTCCATCGGCACAGGCTACGATGGTTCGGTGATCTGCCGCAGTTTTGGCAAGCCGGCTATCCAGCGGCAGCCGCAGATGGCTGTCCGCGATGATCCGCACAGGCTGATGGCCGCCGGGGATCCGGCAGTTGAGCAAGGGATCGTCCGCCAGCACTGTGCCAATCCCTGCCAGAATCGCGCTGAAGCGGCCCCGCAGCTGATGGGCATGCCGCCGGGCGGCTTCGCCGGTGATCCACTGGGAGGCGCCGGTATGGGTTGCGATTTTCCCGTCCAGAGTCATGGCGTATTTCATAACCACATAGGGACGCCTGGTGGTGATATAGTGAAAAAACACCGGATTGAGCTGATCACATTCCTCCCGGAGAAAATCCTCCTCTACGATCACGCCATGCTGCCGAAGCAGCGCGGCCCCTTTGCCCGACACCAGCGGGTTGGGATCTCTCGAACCGATGACCACCCGGCGTATCCCATGCTGGAGTATGGCCTCGGTGCAAGGCGGGGTTCTGCCCTGGTGGCAGCACGGCTCCAGGGTCACATATATGGTGGCGTCCCGCGCCGACTCTGTCAGGGAGGCAAGGGCGTTTCGCTCCGCGTGAGGCTCTCCGCATTTTTTGTGATAGCCCTCGCCGATTACGCGGCCATCCTTGACGATCACCGCGCCAACCATGGGATTGGGCGCTGTCCAGCCCGCGCCCTGCCAGGCAAGGGCGATGGCCCGGCGCATATACTCTTGATCGCTCATTTCGCACATCCTTTCTCCGCAGCGCGCAAAACGCCCCACGGAAGCTATCCGCAGGGCGTAAACATCGCTGATACCAAAAATCACCCGGAAATGATCTCTCATTTCAGGGCAAAGGAAAAGATGCCGTCTTCTTCCATCCAGACTATACTGTCGGCTCTGGAATTTCACCAGATCGGCAAGTCGAAAAACGACTGCTCGCGGGCTTTACCGCCGGTGGGGAATTACGCCCCGCCCTGAAGACATGTTCACTTGTTGCTATTATTATACACGGCAAAATAACATTTGTAAAGAGGAAAATATGAGATTTCCGCAAAAGGACATCCATGATCGCGCGGTAGAATAAA
>CAYVWG010000036.1:0-15107 GCA_964455425.1 uncultured Oscillospiraceae bacterium
CGCAAAACCGGGGTTATTCGACACTCTGAGACGCCAATCAAAGCGTCTCTATATAATTTTTCAAAAAAAGCCAAGTATTTTGCGGCAAATTTTACATACTGCCCAATTTTTCTAGGCAGATATGGCCAGAAAAATTTCTGCCGGGAAAGCTGCGGCGCAAATTTCCCCACGTCATACTTCCCTCTGGGAAAAAATAAAGACGCCGCAGGCCCTCTTTTCAGGGTCTGCAGCGCCTTGATTTCTACGGCCAAAGCAGGCGTCAGCCCACCAAAACTGCTTTCCAGGTTTTTCCATCAACGTCACGCCAGTTTTTCGCCAGCCAGGCGGACCAGGGCGTTGTATGAAACTGGTAGACAATCTCCAGCTGACAGGGGATCACCGCCTCCACCACCGGTCGGATCACCTCCATCTCCTCCGTGGGCCAGGGGAGCTTCGGCAGATACACATAGGCCACGTCCTGCCCGCTTTCCGTCAGCACCTGGGCCTCTACGCCAAGACAATACAGCGTCCGGGTCAGCATCTGGGAGGTAGGCCGATACCATCTGGTGCCCAACAGGACGCATATGGCCTCTTGCCACATCTGAACGTCCGCCAGCGGCAGCGACAGCCCCAACAGCTGACGATAGGCCGTCAGTCCCTCCCCCCTGGTTGACCAGGGCAGCATTTGCTTTAGATCCTCCTGCTGACTGGCAAACAGCTCGTCCATCGCCTGGCCTAACGCCTGGATCTCCCCGCCGGAAAAGCTCTCTGGCCGCAGATTGTACACCCCTAACGGGGTCAGAAGTTTACATAAATTATCCGCGTATCCCATTTATGTTCCCTCCGTCAGCACCAAGCTTGCCAGCTGGGGCAGCTCGTTTGGCTCAATGGTTTCATCCGCCTGGGGCTGGGCGATGGCATAGTTTTCCACCAGGCCGGTGTTATAGATCAAGCTGCCCAGCTTGGCCAGATAGACGTTTAGTCCCAAAAGACGACCGGTAAAGTATCCCCGGATGGCCTGCTCCACCCCGGCAGCTGCCTGGGCATAGGTGACCCCTTTGGCGGGCCACAGGGTAACGGCCACATTCAGCGCCCGAATGGTCGGCGGGGAAAGATACACATCCACCGCCAGCTCCCGCTGGGCTTCCAGTTCCGCCCGGATTTCCTCCAGTAGCCCAGCGTCAGGCTGTCCTCCCTCTACGGCGATCACCAGGCCCACCGAGCCTCGACCCTCCACCCTGGGCATAACCTGGCAGGCCACCACCTCCGTGTGGGACAGCGCGATGGCCTCGTAAAACCCGGCGCTGGCCCCGTTGTCCACCGCGCGATAGCCCTGCAGCACCCGCTGACGGTATGTCTCATCGTCCTCCGTGGCCCGGCCGCCGGTAAAGTCCGTTCGAATGGCGCAGGCGGACAGATAGACCGGCGCCGAGACAAATTGCACCGCTGTGCCCGCCTTGATATTTCCGGCGCTGCCCGCTTCCTCCGCCTGGGCAGGGGCAAGGCAGGAAAGCTCCCCCGGCGCGATCACCGCCGCTTCCGTGGTCGCCAGGCGCACCTGCCCGGCGGTGACCACCACCGTACCCTTGGGCACGGTCACCTCCGTTGTCCGCGCCGCTGCCAGAGAAAATTCGATCTCCCCCTGGGCGTAGGTGGCCTTTTGGCGATAGATCACCCGGACGCTGCCATGGGCATCCAGATACTCTCCCTCCGCCGTCTGGGGAAAGGCCTGCCGTCTGGACCAGTCCGCGTAGGCGTACAGCTCTTCCAGCTGCACGGCGGCGGCATATAGCCGTACAGCCAAATCGCAGCTGCCGTCCATGGCAAAGCCGGTTTTTTCCTCATATACGGCCAACATCTGTTCATAGATCTCTTGCGTTGTTTTCATAGCGTAACCTCCACCGTGCCCTCGGCGTCTTGGCCGGAAAGGGCAAAATCCAGCTGCAGCAGATCGCCGTCAAGCCATGCCGCCTGGACGTTGGTCACCGTCAGCCCCAGAGGAAGCACCGCCTCCGCCCCATAGGCCGCCGCCAGGGGCGCGATATCCTCCCCCTTATGCCGCCGCAGCTGCCACAGACGGCTGCCCAGCTCCGGCAAATAGGCAAAGCTGCCCCGGCGGCATTGCAGGCAAAACAAGGCCCGGGATAGAATCTCCCCCTCCTGCTCCTGCCGGAGGATTCCGCCTACGCCGTCGGGCACATAGTCCCCGCACACCAGCTTGTTTTCCATGTTTTCCTCCTGTCATACTTCCGTTCCATTGATTAGCACTCGGCCTTGAATACGAATCTCTCCCAGAGCCGTTAGATGAATGCTGCAGCCGGAGGCGAAAAAGCAGCACTCCCCCGGCTGCAGCGCCACCGGACACACAGTTTCCCCGGCTACTACCGCCCCATCGGATACCAAAACCCGCTGGCCTGCCTGGGGCCGCCAGCAAAAGCCCCCCGGCCCCAGCACAGGCAGCGCCACGCTTTGGGTTTGGGTCACTACCTGGGATGTCTCCGGGTCGGCTACGGTGCCCATTTCTCCCCCCGCCGCCTCCTGGACGGCAGGGGCCTTTTGTCTGGATAACCACATACATACATCCTCCTGGCTATGGATATAGGGTAAGCGTGCAGGTGCAGCCGCTTTCTCCCCCTTGGCTGCGCACCTGCCGCACGTTGTACTGTCCCTGCAAACCCACGGCCGACACAGTGGCCGTCACCGTGGTGCCGGGCGGACAAAGAAAGTTTCCCGGCAGCGTGACCTCCCACAGATATTCCTCCGTCCGGGCCTCCGCGATCCGCTGGCTGGCGGTTCGCCAGGTGGCGGGAACGGTGAAGCCGGAGGTCATCTGCACCTTGCGGCACTGGCCACCCCGGCGGATAAACGCCGGATAGGTGGCCTCGGTGACCGCCCCGGTTTTTTGGTGGATCAAGGTCTGATGGGAGATCACTCCATACCGGCAGTTGCGATAGCCAGCCGAAAGGATATCCCCCTTGCCAATGATCAGGCCGCTGGCCTTGGGGCTTGTCTCCACCACCAGCCTGCCTGTGGAATCCATCCTAGGGCAGCGGGCACCGGCGTGGACACAAAAGCCCTTGATCACCGCCATAGCCGTGTTGCCGGTGGCCACGGAAAACCAATTCACCTGCCGCTGCCGGTCGTAGGTATAGCTCAGGCCGTAGGCCCCGGCGTAGGTGGCCAAAATATCGCTGAGATACGCGCATTGATACTGCCGGGCCACCACCTGGTTGTCCAGCAGCAGCCCGCCCAGACCTCTGCCGGAAAGCAGCAGCCGGGTGCCTGTGGCATCGATTTGGATCTCATGCTCATCCAACATACCGGTAAGCACCGTCTGACCCTGGCAAGACAGCACCACGCGCACCGCCTGGGATAGTTGGGCGCGTAGGCCGTCTGTCAAACCCAGGGTCAGGGTAAAGCTGTCTGCGGCCCAGCCATCTGTCCGGCAAATGTCCCATTGGCGTAAGGCCGGCAGGCCGATCGCCTGGCCGTTGGCCAAAAGCAGCCGCCCGGTTACCGCCCCGGTCATGGCAGGGCCTCCACAAAATGAAAGGCATAGGCCACATAGTCCTCCCTAGGCTCCTGCAGCAGCCGCAGCTGGGTGAAATACACCTTGGTGCTCTGCCACAGGGGATGGATCAGCACCCCCGGGTTGGCGCTGGCAAACACACAGGCCAGCCGGCGAAAGGTGTCGTAGGCGTCAGGGCCGTAAAACTCCCCTTCTCCCTCCATCTCCCGGGCGCAGCCGCCCAAGTCCTCCAGGGTGTAGCTGCCAAAGGGAAGCTTGTGCTGCACCACCCGGTGGGTGTAGGTAATGCTGTAGGTTTTGGGATTATGGGGCCAGACAAAATCCTTGTATTGCATAGCGCTTAGCATGATGCACTCCTCCTATCCATATCGCCGGGCGTCCCGCTCATAGATCCGGGAAAGCGCTTCCGGCCCCAGGGTCTTCCCCGCATCCTGGGCAGGCAGGCCGGGGACAGGCCCCGGCTCTGCCATCGGCACATAGGCCCCATAGGCCGGCTCCCTTGCCATCTCCCCCTGGACATGGCCCGCCATCTCCGCCTGACCAGTGGGAGGGACTTCCTCCCGCCGGGCAGCCGAAGCGGCGGATAGAGCACCCGCAGACGCCTCGTCCTGCTGGGCCTTTTGCGGCAGCTGCTCCAGCAGCACCGCCGCCAGACGGCTGCTGGTCTGCAGCAGCTGGTAAAAATCGTTCATCGGCCTTGCAGCTCCTTAAATCTTTCCTGGTCAAATTGGGGGTTCACCACCTGGACAGCTTCCTCGGGGACAAACCGCGCCAAATAGCGCTGGGTGTAGTCCGCCACTTCCTCTGCCGACAGCGCCTCCAGCACCCGGTCGCCGCCGGAAAATACCGGCCTGCCCCGGTGATAGATGGCCCGGGCCAGCACACAGGCGTTGAAGCAAAGGCCAAAGCTTTCCTTTGTGGCGGCCAGCGCCGCCGCTTCTTGGCTGGCCTGGTTCAACGCCCAGGCGTTTACCTTATACAGCCGGAATTTAGCTTTCCACCCGATGCGTGGCATAAATGGTCGCCCTTTCCAGCACCAGGCCCCCTACCTCGGCGCTTTCCTCCAGTGTAGACCACTGGCAGTCATAGTAAATGATGTTCTTATCCGGCTTGCACACCACCAAAGAGAAGCTGTCCAGGTCATGGAAGCTGATGCCGTCCCGGATGGCCGTATCGGTGGCATATAGCCGGGTCAGCTCGATCACATAGCGGGTCTGGCCCCGGATGGTGGCCACCGGCTCCGCCTCGCCAAAGGCCTCAATGGTGCGGCTGGTGCTGGTGGCGGTGACCTTGTAGCTTTGTACCACCGCCACGCGAACGCCGTCCACCTCCAAGTAAATGTCTGCCGTTGTAGGCAGCTTGTTTACCATCGCGATCTAACCTCCTAAAGGGTAATATGGGCTGTGAGCAAAATGCGGCTTAGCCCGCGGGTCACGGTAAAGGCAAAGCGCACCGCGCAAACCGAGGGGTCGCTTAAGCTTGCCTCCACCGTAAGCTCGCTGTAGCTGTCAATGATCTCCCGGCGAAGATAGTTTTCCAGTTCCACCACCACCTGGCTGCGGATGGCGTTGCGGGTAACCGGATTATTTTTGGCCCGGGTGAACTTTTTTCGCAGGGCAGCGCGCACGCCGGGGATGACCTCGTCAATACACAGCACCGTGCCCAGCTCCCGCCAGGTGGCGTCCGCCGTGCCGTTTACGCTGGTGCAGGTGGTCACCGCCCGGATGACCTGCACCTGGCCCCCTACATATTCCAAGGGGGTCACCCCGCCGAGAATCAGCTGGTCGATCTCCTGCTCCGACCATACCTGGTCAACGCCGGAAAGCCCGGGAAGCACCGCGCCATTCAAGGGAAGGGCCGGATCGGTCTGCCCGGCAATGACGCCTGCCAAGGCCGCCACGGCCAAATATCCGCTGACGATGCTGCCGTAGCTCTTGGCATATACCTGGGGGCCAACGAGCACCATTCTAGGGCTGTTGAGCGCCTTGGCCCGGGCAATTCGCTCCTCCGTTGTGGCCTGCCCCATGGCCACCAGGCCGATGCACTCGTTTCCCTCCTCCGACGCGCTTTCCACCGTGGCCTGCAGGGTCTGCTGTACCGCCAGATCCGCGCTGTCCACCAGGAAAATGGACGCCTGCTTTTGCTGAGCCAGGCTTTCTAGAGCCTGGGTGTAATCCTCCCACACCGGATAGGCCAATACCTTGGTGGCCCCCGCCGCCAACGCGGTTTGTACCATCAACGTCAGCACGCTGATGTTGCCAAAGGCTTCCTCCGCCTCCGCGCTTCGGGTAATGGTGTAGCAGCCAGCGTCCGCCTGGGACTCAGCCGCAATGGCCACGGTCTTAGCCCCGGCGGTGGAGGCGTATACCGCCGATAGGTCATAGTCCGTGTATACCCCAGGCCGTTCGTGATAGGTCATGTGATCCCGCCTTTCAATGTAAAATCTGTAAAGCCCTCGCCCTCTTTGGCGATGGCGTAAATGTAGGCCTCTATGTGGGCCGTCAGGGTCATGGTAAAGCAGTCGCTTACCTGGTCAAAGGTGCATGGTCCTTGGTCGATGCGCCCTATGCGCAGCCCGTCAATGCCCGACAGCAGTACCTCCATGGCCAGCTCCCCCGCCTGGACGCAGCACGCGCCGCCGGATAGGGCCGGGGACAGAATTTGTAGATCCAAGTCTCCCTCCAGCCTTCGGCCATACAGCTCCACCTGGCCCTTGTCCGGATCCTGCAGCACCCCCAAATATTCGTATAGCCCCGCCTGGGTGGCCTGGGCCTGCCGCAGGCTCACCCCACAGGCGGCCTGCTTCAGGTGGGGCATCACCGTAGCGGGCATGGCCTGGCAGGCCGGTAATCCCGCCTGCCCCAAAGCCGCCACCACCGGCGCGGTCAGCTGCCGCACAATAGCTCCCCTCCTTTTGGCACACATAGACCCCAGATGTACAAGGGGGCGCCCCCCAGCATGATGGTGTCCGCCCGGCGAACGATGTATTCCCTGCCGGCCTGACACAGCTGGTCGCCCTGCTCCAGGGTCGCCTCCGGCGGGCCGATGTACAGATATTGCCCTCGGGGCACCTGTCCCAGGCCCTGGTATACGTGATCCATGTTCTGCCAGCTTTTGGAGGTCACCGGCTGCAAAAATGCCCGTACGGTCTGTTCCTCCGTCTTACGGCAAAGCCGGATGTCCTCCCCATACTGCTGTAAAATTCCCAGCACCCGGCCGATCATCCCCGCACCCCCTGAAAGGCAAAGCCTCCGCCGTCCCAGTACGGGGCCATAAGCTGTTCGGCCAAACGCTCCAGCTGGGCGGATAGCTCCCCCGCGCCGGCATTGGTTACCGAAAGATTGCCGGCGGTGAACGCCTTGATCTGCCCGCCGGCCTGGGGCATAAACCGGGCCAGGGCCAAATAGGCCCCGGCGCAAATCCCCGCCGGGCCGCAGCTTTCCAGGGTGCGCTGGCTGCCCAGGCGGAGCCGAAGCTCCGCCTCCGCCGCCTGGCAAAAGCCGCCTAACGCCTCTGCCTGTCCTACCGCGCCGTCTCCCGCCAAGGCCTGGGCCATGGCCAGAATCTCCGCCTGCATTAGATATACAGCACCTTGCAGGCGTCGGTGCAAAGCTTGGCAAAGCCGGAAATGGAGGTAATGGCCGCCCGTTCCAGCTGCCGGTCGATGAGCTTGTCAAACTCCACGCTTACCTCTCCTGCCTGCACCATTTCCAGGGCATACCGGTTGTCCAGGCCGATGAGCACGCCCTTGTCCACAGCGCTAGATTGCACCAGCTGGGCGCCCATGGGGGTAACCAGCTTGCCGGTGCCGTGGAAGTTCAGCCCGGCGGTGGCATCCTGCATCTGGGGCAGGCTTAAAATGGCGGGCATTTCCGTAGGCGCGGCCACCAGGGTACCCAGGGTATAGGGAGAAAACTCCGCCCAGAACTCCACCAGCTGGTCGTAGGATAACTTCCCGGCGGTGCCGCCCATGGGATCTGTGCCGATGGTGTACACCGGTGCGGCGTTGTCGTTGCCATCGCCGGCAAGCAGAACTTGAATGGCGTCGGCGGTGTGCATCCGGGCAATGTGGTTGCCGATCTGCCGCAGCACCAGGGAGAACAGATCCAGCTTCTGGAAGCGCAGAGCCTCATAGGACGCCTCCAGCATTCTTCCCCGCTTATACAGGGGGATCAGATGCTCGCTGGTGGTGATCTTGGTGGCAGGGATCTCCGCGCCCTCCGCCACCCGGGCCAGGGATAGATCGTCCTCGCTGTTTTCGGTGTACAAGGTGCGGTAGTCCATGGCGTCGATCACCGTGGTGGTGGCCACAAGGGAGGACAAAATGTTTTCCTCCTCCATGCCCTGCCGTACCGTCCGGGATACATATTCCGGGAACAGCACCGCGCTGTCGCTGGTGTGGAAAAACTTTTCCACCGGGTCTGACCCGCTGCCCTTGCAGCGGATGGAGAACCGTTTGAGCTGCCGCTGGAAGGCGTCGGTGCCCTCCATGGCCGTGCCCTTGTAGTTTTCGCTGGGATCCATGCTCTCCAGCACTTGCGTAAAGGATTTGCCCGCCTGGCGGTACATTCCTTTTTCCAGATGAATGTTGTCAAAAGCCATCGTATACCCTCCTAATTACAGAAAAAAGCCCACCATTTTGTCCGCCGTGCGTACATTGATTACCAGATATTGCCTGGCCGTGGCGCTGGCCTTTACCGCCCCGTCTCCGTCAGAGGCCAAACCGCTCCAGCCAAGCAAAGGGGCTGTGCCAGTGTAGGGCATTTCGATGTAGCCCCGCAGCACTACCGCCGCCCCGCCGTCCTTGGCGATGTCCATAATGTAGCCGCAAAAATCGTCATCCGCGTCCGGATTGGCCACCGTGTTGCTGTCGGTGAAAATGCACATGTCCCCCGCTTGAGCGCCGGGATCCGCCAAAAAGGTCGCCATCTGTCTGCCAATGGCTTCGTAAGAAAGTTTCATTGCCTTAGTCCTCCTTCATCAAATCAAAAACTCCGGTTCCACTTCCATGGCCTTGCGCCGGCCTTGGCCCAGCTGGGCCTCCGGGCGGTAAAGCAGCGCCGCCCGTTCTTCCCAGGCCTTGCGCACCTGCTCCAGCGCCGGGGCGGATAGACAAGCCGCCATGTCCTTTAGCACGTCCTGCTCCAGACCCAAATCCAGCGCCAAACCCAGCCGCACCATCTCCTGCTGCAAATTCTGGGTATACTGCTGACCCAAAGCCGCCTGCTTTTCCAGGCTCTCATACTCGCCTTCCAAGCCTTGCTGGGCCGCCAGTTGCTTTAGCGTCATCGTCTCACCTCCTTTCCTGGCCTTGAGCACCCCTGCCGCCCGTTGGGCAGGCACGGCCACAAAAGAAAATTCGTAGGCGTCCGTTGGCTCTTCCAGTAAGGTCACACACAGCGCCCCGCCGTAGCGCTGGCCCTTGCGGTGCTCGCAGGTGCCGTAGGGTGCCCGGCAAATGCTGCAGGTGCGCTTGGCCACGGCGCAGCCAATGGATACCTCCTTTTTGATGCCCCCGTCAATGTCCCGGATCAGCCCCTGATTTTCCGGGCCGCGCAGGGCGTAGGCCCAAGCCTTTATGTAGGTGGCCGTATCCTCCCGTACTACCTGCGTGGCAAATACCCGGGCCACCTGCTTTTCCGCCGTCCAGTTGTGATCCAAAATCCCTGTTTTGCCCACAAACAGCGGGGCCAGCTCTTCCAGAGCTTGGGGGGTAAAGCATTCAAAATCCCTGTCCGGCAGGGTGTCGCACAGCCGCAGAGAGAATACATATACCTCCTGGGCCGTTAAGGGCGTGCGTACATAGCTGTTGATCTGTTCCAGCTGCTCCGGCGTAGGCGTCGCCTCCGGTAAAATGGGCGCCGCTTTGCAAATGTCCACCTGCATCAATCCTTTCCTTGGCCGCCAAGGGCCGCGTAGATTTGTTGGGCCTGGGCGCGATATAAAGCCGCCTGGGCTTCCTCGGCAATGTCCTGCAAACTAATGTCATCCCACAAAATTTGGGGATTGTCGGAAAAGCCCGCCAAGCGCAGATAGGTGGTGCAGATCCGCAGCAAGGCTGGCTCCACCGCCCGGCGGATGGCCCATAGCTCTGAGGTCAGCATGTCCGCCTGCTGGGCCGACATCCGCTCCGTGGAGGACCAGCTTAGCCCCAGCATAAAGGGCGGCAAACCGGTTTTGGCCACAATCTGCTCCAAAAGCTGCCGCACCGGGATCTCCGAGTCCAAAATCGGCCCCTCCGCCCCGATGACCTTTACCGACACATCGCCTACCGCCACAAAATCCCGGACGCTTCCCGCCTTGGTCTGGCTCATCGCCGCCGACCATTCCTTGGCCATCTGCTCGGCGTGCTTGGCGGCGTAGGTCTTGTCCAGCCCGTCGCCGGTGGGCTTGTATACCACCGCGTACCGCAGGTTGCCCGCCCGCTCCCAGTTTTGGCCGATGGTGTAATAGATCTTCATTAAAATATCCGCCAAAAAGGGCATGCCCCGCAAAAGCGACACCCCATAGGGATGCCCCGGCTCCGGATGCAAAATGGTAAACAGCAGCAAATGCTGCCTAGGCAAAGGCCGAAGCATGCCTCCCTCGTCATAGCCGCAAAGCGTAAATTCCATGGGCGAAGCTCCCTCTTGGATCTCCACATCCGCCGCGTCGGCCCAGCAAACCGCCCGCAGCCGCCGCCCGTCGGTCAGCATCTCCCCGATGGCCCGGCCATCGGTCAGTAGGCTGTCCAAATAGGCGGATAAAAAGCTGTCAATGCCCTGTTGCCCCCGGCCACAGGGTACGGTCCGTAAAAAATCCGTCAGCATTTGCTGGGCCTTGGGGTTGGGGCAGCCCACCGTAAAGCCGCCGGTAAGCCGCACCAGCTTGTTGATGGCCGCGTCCACTAAAGGCAGCGCCTGCCGCAAATGCCGGTGCACGTAAAGCTCCTCTCGCCCTGCCGGGACGTACTGCCCCAGGGCGGTGTAGGGATGGCCGCTGCTGCGCAGCTGGGTAGCCAGCTGGGGGGCCTTTTTTTGTTTTTTCTGTCGCATTGCTCCTCACCTCCGTGAAAATGTTTCCGTGTCTCGAATCGCTGTGCAGCAGGCAAAGACGTCTGCCTCTCCTGCGGCAATGGTGGCGGCAAAATATCGCATGTCGTCCATGGCGTGGTCGTGCTCCTTTTTCACCTTATCTCTGCCGGGAGAGCCTTCGTCCCACACATATTGCTCGATCTCCCGCAGACAGTCGGCGCAGGTGTCGCAGATCACCAGCTTCCCCGCCTTGAGCAGATCGGAGGTTCTGCGGATGCCGGACAGCACATCGTTGTCTGCCTTTTTCACCCGCCACCCCTCCCGGCGTAAAAGCTCGATAAAGCTGGCCGCCGATGGGTCAACGATCACCGCCCGGATGGGCCTGCCGCCGGCAAGCTGACCCAGGGCCGCGGCGTATTCTCCATCGGTCATCTGCCGCATTTCCCGGTGGGAGTCAAAGTAAAATTCCTTTACCCTGTACCAAATCCCCGCCTGCCGGCCCCACAGGCCAAAGGAGGCGGGATTCACCGTACCATAGTCGCAGGAGATATACCACCGGTCAAATTCCCCCAAAGGGACAGGCCTGACCATGTCCCGCTGGAAGAAGTCGTATACCCGTCCCTCCGCCACCACCCATTGGCCCAGGATAAACCGCTGGTAAAACACGCCGGTGTATAGCCGCTGATACCTTTGCCGGATGGCCGGGGTCAGGGAGGGATTGTCTTCCATGGTAAAGTGGAGATACAGGCAATTTCTCTGCCGGGCCTGCTGGATCCAGGTCTGATAAAACCAGTGAAACGGCCCCTCCGGATTGCAGGAAAACCACAGCCGGGAGCCTGCCACCGAGCACCGGGCGCAGGCCTGCTCAACAAAGCTCCGGGGCATAAGCACCACCTCGTCCAGCAAAATACCGGCAAAGGTAATGCCCTGAATCAGCGCCGCCGAGCCTTCGTCCCGGCCACCAAAAATGTAAAAGCTGTTCTCGTGGCCTCCAAATCGCATCTGTACCAGGTTTTCCGTCCGCCGCTCGGTGTATTGAACGCCCAGGGCCTCCAGTCGGGGCAGGATCTCTGAAAGCACGTTGCGCCGCAAAGACGCGATGGTCTTGCCGCACACCCCAAAGCGCTTGTGCTCAAAGCAGGTCATCGCCCAGAGAAAAAACCCCAGGCTTAAGCACAGGGTCTTGCCGGAGCGCACCGCGCCGTCGCAGATAATGGCTTCCCGCCGGTAATGGGGGCTTTGGGCCATCCACCAGGTAAGGGCCGTCTTTTGCTTGGGAGAAAAGCCGCTGTAGTTCAAGCCTGGCCGCACCCGTCCTCACAGGCCGCCGCGCTCATGGCCGCCAAAAAGCCTTCGGCCTCTCCCTTTCCGCCGCCTACCAGCTGCTCCAGCCGGGCCAAAGCGGCCAAACGATCCACCAGCCGGATCTCCACGGTACCCTTGTCGTTGCGCCGGATCTCCGACAGCAGCCGCAGATCCAGCCTGTCCACCTCCGCCGCCGGATCTAACGCCAGCTTTACACAGTCGTTGCACCGGCCAAAGGCCAGCTCCGCCAAGGCCCGGGTCACATCCTCCTGCCGCAGCTGCCCGGCCATGGCCTGGCGCTGCTTGTCCACCTGCTGGGCAAATTCTGGCCGGGCAAGCAGCCCTACCCCGTTTTTTGCGCCAATGGCCTGGGCCGCCTGCTCCGGATCCATGGTGCGCAGATACACCCGGGCAAATTGGGCCAGGGTCTTTGCGTTGGGTCTACCCATCTCATCACCTCATCCTTAAAAATGGGGGAAAACCGCCCCTTTGGGGCTTACAGGATTTTCCCCTTTCACAGATGGACGCAAAAACACAAAAAGTTGCACCGTTCGGTACAACTTTTGAAAACCTCCTATTTTTTTCCGCGGATCTCCGCCCTAACGGCAAAATGAACGGCCCAAGGAGGGATGTCCTCCTTGGGCCGAAGTTTTCCTTGGCTAGGCGATGAGCTGCCTGCCAAAGGGCGCCCCCTTGACGAGAAGCGGAGCAGCGCCTATGGCGGGGCTTCCCGATCAAACCCAATCGGTCTTATCCGGAAGTAGACCCGCCCAGCAAGCGCCGTCTATTCCTCTTCCTCCGCCGGGGAATACATTGCCGCTGCCAGCACATGACAGCCGCCGTCTGGCAGCACCAGAACGCTTTCTTTTCTCCTTCGTCCCTTCACCAGTAGGCACCCACGGCCAGAGGCCGCTTTGCATAGCTCGGCGTTTTCTTCAATAAACAGCCGATCCGCTACCATGTCCTGGGTAAAGTTCTCAAAGTCCATGCCGCTTAGGGTGATCACCTTGACCACCTCATAAGCCCTGCTTTCCCATATGCCGTCATTTTCCTGCAGCTCATCAATGCGGCGGGGTTTGAATCTAAACTTGGCAATTCCTTCAATTCGCACCGTTCATCCTCCTGTTCTTTTATTTGGCGTTGCCAAATATTTTTTATTATATTTGGTAATACCAAATATATCAAGTATAAAGCCCACTATACTTAAGGAACCGCTGCTTCCTTCTTTTGGGAAAGACGCTGCCTCGCCTTGCGCCCCCCAGGGGGCGGTTTGGCGCTGTGCGGGATCCCGCAGCGGTTTTTTCAATTCTCCCTTACATAGGAGGTGGGCATGTGAAACCCAGAACCCTGGCCCTAGGCAGTAAAAATATCGTCGGTGCCCGCGTGACCCAGGCCCGGAAGGCCCTGGGAATGAAGCAAGTAGAGCTGCTGGCACAGTTGCAGCTTGCCGGTATCGATATGAGCATACCCGCCCTGTCCCTGCTAGAGGGGCAAAAGCGGCCTGTCTATGATTTTGAGCTAAAAGCTCTTGGGCAGATTCTGGGGGTGTCTGTCCCCTGGCTGTTGGGTATGGAATAAGCATCTAAGCCCTCCCTTCTTTTAGTAAAATGATTTGATCCCGCAACACGGCGGCAAATTCGTATTCCATCATCTGTGCCGCCTTGCGCATCTGCTTTTCCAAACGGGCGATTTCTTTTTCCCGTTCTTCCTTGGTCATCTTCACGCCGGCCTTGCCTTGCACCTCGCCCTCCTGGCGGGTGATCTCGATCAGCTCCCGCACATCCTTTTTGATGGTTTTGGGTACAATGCCGTGGGCCTTATTGTAGGCGTTCTGAATCTCCCGGCGGCGGGCGGTTTCGTCTATGGTCGCCCTCATTGCCTGGGTGATGTGATCGGCATATAGGATCACCCGGCCTCCCGCGTTCCGCGCCGCCCGGCCCACGGTCTGGATCAAACTGGTTTCGCTGCGCAAAAACCCCTCCTTGTCCGCATCTAGAACCGCCACCAGGCTTACCTCTGGCAAATCCAGACCCTCTCGCAGCAAATTGATGCCCACCAGCACGTCAAACTTGGCCATGCGCAAGTCCCGTATGATCTCCATCCGCTCCATGGCGCCAATGTCTGAGTGCATGTATCGCACCCGAACCCCCGCCTTTTGCAGATACGCGGTCAGATCCTCCGCCATTTTTTTGGTCAGTGTGGTTACCAGCACCCGTTCTTCCCTGGCGGAAACCTGGACGATCTCCTCTAAAAGGTCATCCACCTGGCCTTCGATGGGCCGTACAAAGATCTCCGGATCCAGCAGGCCCGTGGGCCGGATCACTTGCTCTACCACCTGCCCGGCCCGCTGCCGCTCGTATTCCGCCGGCGTGGCCGATACATAAACTGTCTGCCCCTGCTTGGCCTGGAATTCCGAAAAATTCAAAGGCCGGTTGTCAAAGGCCGATGGCAGACGAAAGCCATAGCGCACCAAACTCTCCTTGCGGGAGCGGTCTCCGGCGAACATGGCCCGCACCTGGGGCAGGGTCACATGGCTTTCATCCACAAACAGCAGATAGTCCTCGGGAAAATAATCGATCAGGGTCAGCGGCGGGGTTCCCGGCGCCCGGCCGGAAATGATGCGGGAGTAATTTTCAATGCCGGTGCAAAAGCCCAGCTCCTGCATCATTTCCATGTCGTACTCCGTTCGCTGACGGATGCGCTGGGCTTCCAGCAGCATGCCATTTTCCTTGAAATACGCCTCTCGCTGTTCCATCTCCCGGCGGATCTCCACCAACGCCCGCTCCATTTTGTCCCGGGTGGTCACATAGTGGCTGGCGGGGTAAATGGCCACATGGGAGATCACCCGTTCCGGCATGCCGGTGACGGCGTTGATTTCGGAAATGCGATCCACCTCATCGCCAAAAAACTCCACCCGGATGGCCCTTCCGGCCCAGTAGGCAGGATAGATCTCCACCGTGTCGCCCCGAACCCGAAAGGTGTTTCGGGTAAAATTGATGTCATTGCGCTCATAGCGGATATCCACCAGCCGTTTGAGCAGACCATCCAGGGGATACTCCTGGCCGATGCGCAGGGAGATGACCATGTTTTTGTAGTCTATGGGATCGCCCAAGCCATAGATGCAAGACACCGACGCCACCACGATCACATCCCGCCGCTCAAACAAGGAGGACGTGGCGCTGTGCCGCAGCCGTTCGATCTCCTCGTTGATGGAAGAATCCTTTTCGATGTAGGTGTCTGTGTGGGCAATGTACGCCTCGGGCTGGTAGTAGTCGTAGTAG
>CAYVWG010000037.1:0-13022 GCA_964455425.1 uncultured Oscillospiraceae bacterium
GGGGCCGCACCCTGGATGACAGCTTTATCATCCTGGACGAGGCCCAAAACACCACCCGGGAGCAGATGAAAATGTTCCTTACCCGCCTGGGCTTTGGGTCGAAAATCGTCATTACCGGCGATGTGACCCAAATCGATCTGCCGGCGGATAAGGTCAGCGGCCTGCGGGAGGCGCTGAAGGTGCTGGAAAATATTCCCGACATCGCCATTTGCCGGCTGACGGCCAGCGATGTGGTGCGCCACGCCCTGGTGCAAAGCATCGTGGCGGCTTATGAGCGTTATGAGGGAAATAAAACCAAAACGCCGGAAAAGAATCCGGCCAAAAGGAAAAAATAAGCATGAAGGATAAAATTACCGTGGCATTTTCCTCTGGCAGCCGGTGGAACAATGTCCCTTTGACCCTGCACCTGAAACGGTGCATTACCGCGGCGCTGCGGGCAGAAGGGGTGCCGGTGCCCTGCGAGATCAACGTGCTCATCACCGATGATGACGCCATCCAGGCCCTAAATAAGGCCCAGCGCGGCGTTGACCGGCCTACCGATGTGCTGTCATTTCCCATGTTTGCCTTTACCCCCGGCCAGCTGCCGGAGGATCTGCACCGTCTTTTAGACCCAGAAACCGGCCTGCTGCCCTTAGGGGATATGGCCATTTCTTGGGAACGGGTTAAGGCCCAGGCCGAAGCGCTTGGCCACAGCCGCAAGCGGGAGCTTGGCTACTTAACCATCCACTCTGTGCTCCATCTGCTGGGCTATGACCATGTGGACGAGGGCGAAATGAAACGGCAGATGCGCGCCCGGGAAAAGGCCATCTGCCAGCAAATGGATTTGAAACGATAGAGGAAGAAGTCTATGACAAAAACAGCAATGATCACCATTTGTGGCCGGCCCAATGTGGGCAAGTCCACCCTGACCAATCAAATCGTAGGGGAAAAGATCGCCATTGTGTCCCATAAACCCCAAACCACCCGCAATCGTATCTGCGGCGTGCGCAACCTTGACGATACCCAGCTGGTGTTTGTCGACACCCCCGGGTATCACCGTCCCCGCACCAAGCTGGGGGACTATATGGTCAATGTGGTGCAGCAGTCGGTGGTGGATGTGGACGCGGTGCTGCTGCTGGTGGAGCCGATTGCCAACATCGGTCCCCAGGAGAAGGCCTTGCTTTCCCGGCTAAGCGCCGATAAAGCGCCGGTGGTGCTGGTGATCAATAAGATCGACACGGTGGAAAAGGACGAGCTTTTGCCGGTAATCGCCGCGTATACCCAGGCCTTTTCCTTCCAGGCGGTGCTGATGATCTCCGCCAAAACCGGCGAAGGGGTGGAAGAGCTTTTGCAGCTGTGCCAAAGCTACGCCCGTCCCGGCCCCCACCTGTTTCCTGAGGATATGACCACCGATCAGCCGGAGCGGCAGGTCATGGCGGAGATCCTCCGGGAAAAGCTGCTCTGGTGCCTGGAAAAGGAGATCCCCCATGGCACGGCGGTGGAGATCACCCACTTTTCCGAGCGGGAGAGCGGCATCATCGACTTAGACGCCACCATTTATTGTGAAAAAGCCTCCCATAAGGGCATCATAATTGGCAAGCAGGGACAAATGCTGAAAAAAATCAGCACCATGGCCCGGCAGGACTGCGAGCGGTTTATGGGCACGAAGGTGTATTTGCAAACCTGGGTAAAGGTAAAGGAAAACTGGCGGGACAGCGATTTTCTTGTCCGCAATTTTGGCTATCATACAAACGGCAGCTAGCTTGCGCCCTCTGGCGTAAAGGACGCCGGGGAAGCGCCGCAGCATGATTTTTCCTGGTATACCCTTTGCCCAATGGCAAATCCTAAGCATAGAATGATCGGGAGGGTTTGCCATGACAGACGCAGCATTTTATTGGTCCTTGTTTTTAGACACCGGCGCGCCGGAGGCGTACCTTGCCTATAAGGCGGCAGCCCAGAACGAAGGAAAAATCTCAGCATAGGGGCGGCGTGCCGCCCCATTACATAGGAACACGACTATGCACATTAACACCAAAGGCATTGTCCTGCGAGAAACAGAATATAACGACGCCGACCTGCTGCTGACGGTGCTTACCCGGGATCTTGGCCTGGTTACGCTAAAAGCCCGAGGGGCGCGCCGCAGCCGCTGCCAGTGGAAAAGCGCCTGCCAGTTGCTGGCCTACAGCGCGTTTACCGTCTTTGGCTATCGGGAGCGGTTTACCATCGATGAGGCGGAGCCGGTGGAGCAGTTTTTGGCGCTGCGGGGGAATATTGAGCTGCTGTCTCTGGGCATGTACTTTGCCCAGGCGGCGGAGCTTTTATCCCAGGAGGATTGTCCCAACCCGGCGCTGCTGTCGCTTTTGCTCAACAGCCTGTATACGCTTTGCCAGGGCCAAAAGCCCCAGCTGCAGGTAAAAGCCGCCTTTGAGCTAAAGGCGGCTTGCTTGGCGGGCTTTGCCCCGGCGCTTTCCGGCTGCGCCTTTTGCGGCGCCCCTGAGCCAGACCGGTTCAACCTGACCCAAGGGGTGCTCCAGTGCCATGGGTGCGGCACCCAGGCGAAGGGGCTGCAGCTGCCGGTAGGGCCAGGGACGCTGGCGGCCATGCGGCATATTGCCTGGGGCGAGGACAAGCGGCTGTTTGCCTTTCGCCTGGGAGAAGCCTCTCTGAAAGAGCTTGGGGGCTTGACGGAGGCCTTTTTGATCACCCAGCTGGAGCACAGCTTTCCCACCCTGGATTTCTACAAATCTCTCTTTTTGGGGGAAATCTAACGGCCTTTTCCGGCAAGATATGCCGAAGGCGGTTTCCCTATCCTTGCTTTTGGAGATACGCCATGACAGAATTATATGAAAAATCCATGAAAAAATTAGAGCTGGATGTGGTGCTGGATCAGCTTGCCCAGTGCGCCGCCAGCCAGGAGGGCAAGGCCATCTGCCGGGGTCTTCAGCCCCAAACCGACCCGGAGAATGTGGCGCTGCTTTTGGGGCAGACGGAAAGCGCCCGGCAGCGGATCATCCTGCAAGGCTCGCTAAGCCTGCAGGGGGTGACGGATGTGCGGCCCAGCCTAGACAGGGCCGACCGGGGCGGCAGCCTTAGCCCCAAGGAGCTGCTGGGCATTGCCGGATTGCTGTCTTGCACCCGCAAGGCCAAGGAATATGGCGAGCATCAAGAGGAAAAAGACGCGTTGGATGTGTTTTTCCGCAGCCTGACGGCCAATCGGTATCTGGAGGATAAAATCACCAGCTCCATCCTTTCAGAGGATGAAATCGCCGACGGGGCCAGCAAGGAGCTGGGGGATATCCGCCGGCATATGCGGATACAAAGCGCCCGGATCAAGGAATCCCTCCAACGGCTCATATCCTCCCCGGCCTACGCTAAGTATCTGCGGGAGCCGATCGTTACCCTGCGGTCTGACCGGTATGTGGTGCCGGTGAAATCCGAGTTCAAAAACGAGGTGCCCGGCCTGGTGCACGATGTGTCTGCCAGCGGTTCCACCTTTTTTGTGGAGCCGATGTCTTCGGTCAACGCCAACAACGCCTTGCGGGAGCTGCTTTTGCAGGAGAAAAAGGAGATCGAACGGATCCTGGCGGAGCTGTCCGCCGAGGCGGCAGGCTGCCGGGAAACCATCTGTGCCAACTATACCCTGCTTGTGCAGCTTGATAGCATCTTTGCCCGGGCCAAGCTGTCGCTGCGTATGGATGCCATAGCCCCTAAGATCCGTACCGATGGGGGCATGCGCCTGGAAAAGGCCCGGCATCCGCTGATTGATCGCAAAACCGTGGTGCCTGTTACCGTCAGCCTGGGGGAGGAATTTGACACCCTGATCATCACCGGGCCCAACACCGGCGGGAAAACCGTCACCCTAAAGACCTTGGGCCTGCTTACCCTGATGGCCCAGTGCGGCCTGCATATCCCTGCCGGCCCGGGCAGCAGCGTGTGTCTGTATGCCTCCATTTTGGCGGATATCGGGGATGAGCAGAGCATTGCCCAAAGCCTTTCCACCTTTTCCGCCCATATGAAAAATATCGTGTCCATTGTGGGCCAGTGCGGGCCGGATACACTGGTGCTGTTTGACGAGCTGGGGGCGGGTACCGACCCGGCGGAGGGCGCGGCCCTGGCCATCAGCCTAATCGAGCATTGCCGCAAATGCGGCTGTCGGGTGGCGGCAACCACCCACTATGCCGAGCTGAAGCTTTATGCCATGCGTACTCCTGGGGTGACCAACGCCTCCTGCGAGTTTGATGTGGAAACCCTGCAGCCCACCTACCGGCTGCTGATCGGCGTGCCGGGCAAGTCCAATGCCTTTGCCATTTCCCGGCGTTTGGGCCTGCCGGAGGCTATCCTAACCGCCGCCAAAAACACCGTAAGCCAGAACGACCGGGATTTTGAGGATGTGCTGGCCCAGCTGGAGCATCAGCGCCAGCAGATGGAGGCGGCCCGGCAAGAGGCGGAGCAGCTGCGGCGGCAGACGGAGGAAAATCAAAAGCGGGCAGAGGAATATTCCACGCAGATCCGCCGTGAGCGGGAAAAGGCCCAGCAAAAGGCACGGCAGGAGGCCCAGACCATTATTGACGAGGCCCGCCAGGCGGCCAACCAGGCCTATGAAGAGCTAAAGGCGCTGCGTAAGCAAATGCGGGATATTGCGGAGGTTCAGGAACTAAACCAGCGTCAGGCCGATCTGCGCCGGGGGCTGAACCAGGCCCAGGATAAGCTGTCCGGCCCTAAGAGGCAAAGACCCCGGCCTCAGCAAAGCCGCCCCATCTGCCCGGGAGACACGGTGGAGCTGTTAAAGCTGGGAACGAAAGCGTCGGTGCTGGCGGTAAATCAAGACGGCACCTTGCAGCTCCAGGCAGGGGTGATGAAGATCACCGCCAAGCCCCAGGAGGTGGCGCTGCTGGAGGAGGAAAAGGTGTCGGTAAAGCGCAGCCCCCAAAAAACCGGCAGAGAGTTTCACAGCGCCGCTCCTGCCACGGAGCTGGATCTTCGGGGCATGGACGCCTTGGAGGCGGCATCCGCCCTTGCCCAATTTTTAGACGGCGCTATGCTTGCCAATGTCCATCAGGTGCGGATCGTCCATGGCAAGGGTACCGGTGTGCTGCGCAAAACAGTTCAGGAAGAGCTAAAGCGTAACCGGGCCGTGGCCAAGTTCCGCCTGGGCGTGTATGGCGAGGGGGAAGACGGCGTGACCATCGCTGAGCTAAAATAAAAACAAGATCTTGTAAAAAGAAACAAAATACACCGTTTTCTCAGAATTTTTCGCCGTATTTTTCCTGTAGGAAAATAAACGTTGACAATTGGAAAGAGAAAAGGTATACTTGAACAATCGAGCGGATAGGTTTACGGTTTTGTATCCCTGTGGCGGAGACAAAACCATAAATGTATCCCATAGAGGAATGCGAGGAGCAACAATCATGTATACGGAAAAAGTTCTCGTGAAGTGCGAATCCGGTCTGCACAACAAACAGGCTACATACTTCATCCAGCGGGCCAACGATTTTAAGTCCAACATCTGGATGGAAATGGAGGAACGCAAGATCAATGCTAAGAGCTTGCTTGGCGTGCTATCCATGGCGGTGGTTACCGGCACCGAGGTAAACCTGATCGCCGAAGGCGCGGACGAGGAAGAGGCCGTCAAGACCTTGGCAGGCATCTTGGAAAAGGATCTGTACTGATGAGTGAAAGGGCTTGCTGCGATGGGCTTTGCAGCGGGCCCTTTCCCTCTTTATCCTTGGGAGGAATACCATGACCTTTGCGGAATTGAAGGACAAGGCCTTGTCTTTGCCCCTGGAGCCGGGGGTGTATATCATGCAGGACGCCGCCAAAGAGGTGATCTATGTGGGCAAGGCCAAAAAGCTGAAAAACAGGGTCAGCCAGTATTTTGTAGACTCTGCCGGCCACAGCCCCAAAACCCGGCTGATGGTGTCCAAGATCGACCATTTTGATGTGATTGTAGCGGCCAGCGAGTTTGAGGCCCTGGTGCTGGAGTGTTCCCTAATCAAGCGCTATATGCCCAAATATAACATCCTGCTCAAGGACGATAAGGGCTATCCCTATCTCCGGCTGGATTTGCGCCAGCCCTACCCGGTGCTGACCTTGTCCTCCAGCGCGCCGGAGGACGGCGCAAAGTATTTTGGCCCCTATGGCGGCCGCTATGTCACCCAAAAGGCCATGGATACGCTGCGGCTGATTTTTAAGCTGCCCGGCTGTAATAAGACCTTCCCCCGGGATATTGGCAAGGAGCGTCCTTGCCTGAACTTTCAGCTAAACAACTGCGACGGCTGGTGCCGGGGCGAGCCGGGAGGCGGGGAATACCGCCGCCGCATGGAGCAAATCGCCCAGCTGCTGCGGGGGGATTATAAGCAGGTGGCCGCCGCCTTGGGGGAGGAAATGGAGGCCGCTGCCGAGCGGCTGGAGTTTGAGCGAGCCGCCGCGCTGCGGGATCGGAAAAACGCCATTGCCTCTTTGGGCCAAAAGCAGCTGGTTACCGCCGGGCGGATGGCGGATACCGATGCGATTGGCTATTATGAAGGCGCGGCCAAGGGCTGTTTTGTGGCGCTGCATTACATGGATGGCAATTTGGTGCACAAGGACGTTTCCCTGGTGGGAACCACCGGCAATCAGGCAGAGGCCCTGTCGGCGCTGGTGAAGCAGTATTACCTTGGCCGGGCCGCAGCGCCGAGGCAGATTTTGCTGCCACAGGAAATGGAAGACGGGCCGTTGTTTGCCCAAATGCTGTCCCAACAGCTGAAGAAAAAGGTGACGATCCGGGTACCTCAGCGGGGGGCCGGGGCCAAGATGGTGGCGCTGGCCAACAAAAACGCCCAGGAGGAGGCCGAGCGGGTCACAACCAAGGAAGAGCGGTTAAATGGCACGCTGCGCCTGCTCCAGCAGCTGTTGGGGCTGCCCCAGCTGCCCCGCCGGCTGGAATCCTTTGATATCTCCCACATCGACGGCACAGATATTGTGGCCTCCATGGTGGTGTTTCAAGATGGCAAGCCGTTAAAGCGGGACTACCGCCTGTTTCAGCTCCAGGGTATGGACAATCAGGACGACTACGGCGCCATGCGGCAGGTGCTGCGCCGCCGGTTTACCCGTTATCTGGCCCAGGACAAGGGCTTTTCCCAGCCGCCGGATGTGCTGCTGATCGACGGCGGCGCGGCCCACGCCCAAGCTGTGGTGCGGGAGCTGGAAAAGCTGGAGCTGCGCCTGCCCACCTACGGCATGGTCAAGGATAACCGCCACCGTACCCGGGCGCTGGTTACGCCGGAGGGAGAGGAAATTGGCATTGCCGCCCACCAAAGCCTGTTTGCCCTTATCGGCAACATCCAGGAGGAGACCCACCGCTTTGCCATTACCTATCACCGCAAGCTCCGCAGTAAGCGCTTGCACCACAGCAGCTTAGACGCGATCCCCGGCATTGGGCCGAAGCGAAAACAGCTGCTGCTGCGGCGGTTTAAGACCATTTCCGCCATCAAAAGCGCCAGTCTTAACGAACTTGCCCAAGTGCTGCCTAGGGACGCGGCCATGGCGGTGTATACGGCGTTTCATCCCCAGGAGGAACGCCCGGAGAGTGCATCCGATAGCGGCAGCGTAAGGAGGGAAACCCAATGAGAGTGATTGCCGGTACTGCCCGCAGCGTGCCCCTGCGCACCCGGGAGGGGCTGGATACCCGGCCCACCACCGACCGGGTGAAGGTGTCTATGTTCAATATCATCCAGTTTGCCATTGAAGGCCGACGGGTGCTGGATTTGTTTGGCGGCAGCGGACAGCTTGCCATTGAGGCCCTGAGCCGTGGCGCGTCCCATGGGGTGATTGTAGACGCCAGCCAGGAGGCGGTGGAGGTGATCCGGGAAAATTTGCGCCGTACCAAGCTGGAAAATATGGCCCAGGTGGTGCGGATGGATTATTTGTCCTACCTGTCCACCTGCCGGGAAACGTTTCACCTGATTTTCCTGGATCCGCCGTATCACGGCCCGATGTTGGAAAACGCCCTGCAAAAAATAGGGGAATCCGCCCTATTGACAAGGGGTGGTATAATAGTAACTGAGAGGCCGGCGGAAAAACAATTGACAGCAACATTTCCGGGTCTTATCCGGTCAAAGGATTATCGTTACGGCAAAACAGTGGTTACGCTGTTCCGTAAGGAGGAAGAGCCAGCCATATGAAAATTGCCATCTATCCCGGCAGCTTCGACCCTGTCACCAATGGACACTTGAATATTATCCAGCGGGCGTCCAAAATTTTTGACCGCCTGATCGTCTGCGTTATGGTCAACGCGGAAAAGCAGCCAATGTTTACCACCGCCGAGCGGGTGGACATGCTGAAAACCGTCGCCGGCGATCTGCCCAATGTGGAGATCGACAGCAGCGACGGCCTTTTGGCAGAGTATGCCCGCAGGTTGGGAGATTGTGTGGTGGTCAAGGGCCTTAGAGCCGCCACCGACTTTGAAAAAGAATTCCAAATGGCCCTGATCAACCGTAAAATGAACGTCGGGCTGGACACCATGTTTCTTACCGCGGAGCATCAGTATATGTATCTAAGCTCCAGCGCGGTAAAGGAAATGGGCCGTTATGATGTGGATCTTTCCGATCTGCTGCCCCCAAAGATCATCCCGGCGTTTAAGGCAAGAGTACTTTCCAACAAAAAATAGGAGGACAAGCACATGAACGAGCGTGGTATCGAGGAGATCATCAGCACTTTGTATGAAATGGTGCAGGACGCCAGAGGCGTCCCTCTGGGCAACGATAAGTGCATTTTGGAGCGCAACCGGGTGTTGGACTTGCTGGATGAGGCCAGCAACCTGCTTCCCGGGGAGCTGCGGCAGGCCAAAACCATTGTAGAGTCTCGGGGCGAGGTCATCAACAATGCCAAACGGGAGGCGGAGAACCTGCTCAAGCAGGCCCAGGCCCAGGCCCGGCAGATGGTATCTGAGGATGAAATCTGCCGCCAGGCAGAGCAAGAGGCCAACCGCATGGTGCAGGCCGCCCAGGAGAAGATCAAAGAGCTTAAGCAGGTGACCAACGACTATGTGGACGACGCTATGCGCCGCACAGAGGAAGCCATTGCCGAGGCATTGGGGGAGATCCGCGAGTCCCGGTCTAAGTTTAACGCCCTGGTCAATCCCCAGGCGAGGGCGGATTCTGCCATCATCGAGGACGTATAGCCTGGTATCCTGGCGGGGCCTTGCGCCCTGGGGGGATAGGCGATGGCGCAGAGCGTCAAAACCGCATATTGCTGGCCGCAGCGTGTGGAACGAAGGTGTCCCTACGCTGCGGCCAAGCTTTTTGTGGGCCGGCGGAGCTGCTCTCCGCCAAAGCAATTGCCCGCTGCCGGTCCAGCCGTGGAAAGCCGCCGGCAAAGGGGAAAGCTTATGGGGCGCCCATAGGCTTTGACGGTGTTTTTTCGCCGGGAAACCGGCTGTTTTCCAGTTTCCCGGCGATGTGCAACGATTTGATGGAGACTGGGAAAACAGATCCCCGTCCCAGCCCGTTTATCCCGCCATGGAATCTATCCGATGGTCCAGCCTTGGCTTTCGGTTTGCTGCCTGTACATCCGGGCGTATATGCCGTTTTTGTCCAGCAGCTCCTTTGGCGTGCCTTCCTCGGCCACTGTGCCGCCGGAGAGAACAATCACCTTGTCCGCCCCAGCCACCGTACGCATACGGTGGGCGATCAAAAGCACGGTCTTGTCCTGAATCAGACGGGAAAGGGCGGACTGGATGGCCGTCTCGTTTTCCACATCTAGGCTGGCCGTGGCCTCGTCCAGCAGGATAATGGGGGCGTCCTTGAGAAAGGCCCGGGCAATGGAGATCCTCTGGCGCTCGCCGCCGGAAAGGGCGCAGCCATTTTCTCCAATGTTGCTGTTCCATTTGTCGGGCAGCTTTTCGGCAAAAACGTCTACGTTGGCCATCTTCGCCGCCGCCAGCACCTCCGCGTCGGTGGCGTCTTTTCTGCCGATGCGGATGTTTTCCATGATGGTGTTGTCAAAAAGCGTAACGTCCTGGAACACAATGGAATATAGAGATAGCAGCGTTTCCGGGTCAATGTCCGCGATATCCATACCGCCTACGGTGATTTTCCCCTCGGGGATGTCCCAGAAGCGGGCGGCAAGACGGGAAACCGTGGTTTTTCCTCCGCCGGATGGCCCTACCAGCGCCGTAACTTGCCCCTGCTTTGCGGTAAAGGATACGTTTTTCAGGACGGTCTTGCCGCCGTCATAGGCGAAGCCGACGTTAGAAAACACAACGTCGCAGCCTTTGTTGGTCAGCTTGTCCTGGCCCTCCTGTATGGGATGGTCAAGGATCTCGTTCATGCGGGCAATATTGGTGTTGGTGTTGATGATCGCCGCCAGATTTTGCAAAGCGCCCTCCAACGGGTCATACAGGCGGGAAACCACCAGCAGATACATAAAGAACGTTAAAATGTCCAAGGAGCCTTGCACCAGCAGCGCCGCGCCCACCAGTGACACGGTGGCCATGCCCAGCTTAAGCATCATGGAGGCGGGCACCACAAAGGCTGCCGCACCAAATTCCGAGATCACCGCCCGTTTTTCGATGGCCCGGGCTTTGCTGTCCAGCCCGGCCAGATACTTTTGGGCCGCGTTGTTGGCCCGCAGATCGGCGATGGCCTCCATGCACTCTTGCAGGCCATCCTCGTAGGCGATTTTGGCCTTCATAGACTTCCGGGACAAGGCTTTTTGCACCTTGCTGGAAAAGGCCACGATCGCAAAGGACACCGGCAGCACCCACAGCGCCGCCAGAGCCATGCGCCAGTCAAAGCAAAGCATGGACACGCCGATCATTACCGTGGAAACCGCCGCTCCCATCAGCGGCGCCACAAAATGGGACTGGCTGGTCTCCAGCGTGGCGCAGTCGCTCATGATGGAGGAGGTCAAGTCGGCCAGATCTTTTTTGCCAAAGAAGCTAAGAGGGATCTTCCGCAGCTTTTCCGCCAGATGCAGCCGCCGGACGCCGGTTTCCTGATAGGTGGCCAGATAGGTGCCGTTGTATTCCCACCAGGTGGCCAGCAAAATCAGCCCGGCGCATACCACGCAGCCAATAAGATAAACCGCCGCCTTGCCGCCTCTTAGACCGCCGCCGAATAGATCGCCCACCAAAAAATACAGCAGGCTTACTGGCAGCATGAACGATATATTTTGCAGCGCACAAAACAGGCTGCCCTTTATGGTGTCGATGGCGCCCTTGCGGGAAAGGGCAAACCGTCTTTGTAATTTCTTGATCATACCTTTTGAGCCTCCTTTTCCACCTTCCACTGTATTGAGGTTTGATATTCCTGCCACATCCGGGCAAACACGCCCTCCGTCTGGGCCAGTTCTTGGAAGCTTCCCCTTTGGACGATTTGCCCGTCGCTTAGCACATAGATGCAATCGGCATTGGTCACGGTAGACAGCCGGTGGGCGATCATGATCACCGTTCGGCCCTTGGCAAGGGAGGTAAACGCCGCCTGTACCTTTGCCTCGTTGTCCGGGTCGGCAAAGGCGGTGGCCTCGTCCAAAATGACCACCGGGGCGTTTTTCAGGATCGCCCGGGCAATGGCCACCCGCTGCTGCTCGCCGCCGGAAAGATAGATGCCTTTAGCGCCGATGACCGTGTGGATTCCCGCCGGGAGCTTTTCTATGATGTCCATGCACTGGGCCGCTTTCAGGGCTTGCATGACCTCCGCCTCGGAAGCCTCGGGCCGGCCAAGGCGCACGTTGTCCAAAATGGAGGCCTTGATCAACCGGCTGTTTTGCCGCACAAAGGAGATGGCGTCCATCAGCTCCCGCTGGGGGATGTCCTGCACCTTAGCGCCGCCAACGTACACAGCGCCCTTTTGAGGGTCAAAGAACCGGGCCACCAGGCTGGACAGGGTGGTTTTTCCCCCGCCGGAAGGGCCGACAAAGGCCACGGTTTGGCCAGGATCGATGTGAAGCGAAATGTTTTCCAAGGCGTTTTTGTTCCCGTCGTAGCTAAAGCTCACCTGCTTTAGCGTCACAGAGGCGTCTTGAGGATGGGCAGGCTGCTGGCTTTCCGGCAGCTGGGGCATATCCAGCACCGTGTCGATGCGTTCAAAGGCATCCTGGACGATCATTTCGTTCTCGCTCATGAACATCAGCTTGGTCAGCGTTAGCGAGATGACCGGGGTAATGATGATGTAAAAGATCAAATTGAGCAAAAATTCGGAGGATACCCCGTTGCGCGTAAACAGCAGCCCGGCGGCGATGAGAAAGGCAAACACGCCGTTGATGGCAAGGGTGTAGAACATCATAGGCCCCCTAAGCTCCTTGGTATAGGCGATGGCCCAGGTGCTATAGCGGTCGATGGCCCCTTTGAATTTTTTGAAGGAAAACACCGTCTGGCCAAAGGTCTTTACCACCGGGATCCCACGTACATACTCCACCGCCTCGTTGGCCATGTCCGCCAGGGCGTTTTGATATTGGGTCATTTTTTCCTGCATGCTTTTGCCGGTCATCTTGGCCATAATGGCAAAGCCCAGGGCCACCGGTACCAGGCTCAAAAGGCCCAGCCGCCAATCAAAGCTTAGCAGCAAAAACAGCAGGCCGGCTGTGGTGCCCAGGGCCTTGGCCTTGTCCGGTAGCTGGTGAGCAAGATAGGTTTCCGCTGCGCCGCCGGTTTCGGCAATGATCCGCCGCAGCTTGCCGGTGCCCACCTGCTCGATTTTGCCCAGGGGCAAGGCGGCGATATGGTGGGTCAGCTGGATGCGGATGTTGGTGGCGATGCGAAAGGCCGACAGGTGAGAGCACATCAGGCCCCCAATATACACCAAAACCGACAGCACAGAAAACAGCACAGCCATCCAGCCGTAGTGGGTGATGTGGGTGGCCTGCCGGAAATTGGGAGCCACCCGCAGCACCTCCTCCAAAATCCGCCAGATGTACCAAAAGGGGATAAGCGCCATCAACGCGCTTGCCGCCGCCAGTACCCATGAGCCGTAGGTCAAGAACCGGTGGCCGCCGGCATATCCCATCAGCCGGGATAAATTCGATTGTTTCTTCAAAGCATAAGACCTCCTTGTTGCCTGATTTTT
>CAYVWG010000037.1:13122-14626 GCA_964455425.1 uncultured Oscillospiraceae bacterium
GAAAGCGTTTCCCCGAGAAACCGAGTTACTGGCCCATGATCTTTGCCCAGCCGGCGGAGTAAAATACCTGCAGATCCCGCAGATATTGCTTGGCTTGCTCCAGGGGCATTTCATGGAGAATCAATTCAAAATAGGCGTTGAACATGCCGGTGATCAAAATATGCTCCAGCCGCTTATCGATGGGAGGGGAAGGCCTTCCCAGCTGGGCCAGCACCTCCATGTAATCGTGGGTGCCTTTGGTTTCGATTTCCACCATTTCGTCGATCATGCCGGAAAACCGGGTGCCCTCGGCGCAGCAAAGCAAAAGCTTGCTTTCCTCCAGATGATCATACGCGTATAGCAGCATTTGCAGCATACAGTCCCCAGAGATTTCGCTTAGGTTGTCTGGCTGTGTTTCCGCCGGCAGCTGGGCAAAATCCGCCTGGGCCGTGCTAAAGCGCTCCATGAAGTAGGTGTAAGGCTCTTCCACCAGGGCGGCAAATAAGCCCTCTTTGTCTTGAAAGCGGACATAGATGGAATTGGTGCTGGTGCCGGCTTTTGCCGCAATGGTACGCAGGGAAGCGTCCATAAAGCCCTTTTCCAAGAATTCGGCCTTGGCGCAGGCCAAAATGCGCTCATATACGCCTTCGATTTGTTTGGCCATGAGATCACCTCAAAATAACAGTGTTTCATAACACTGTTATTGGATTGTAGCATGGATGGTTTCTTTTGTCAAGTGGGTTTGTGGGCATTTCTTGGGTTGTCCGTTGGAGGGCAACCTGCCCATAGCAGGCGCCAAAATGGCTGCTGGTAAGGGCATGCCGCCCGTGGGAATCGCTCCAGCCTGGGTCAAAGGCGTAAATGGCGCCGCCCACATAATCTTAGACATAGATGCAGTGGGGAAGCCTGCCGCAGTATATGGCAATGCCTTTGGGAAGGGCATCGAGAATGGCCTTCCGAGAGGCAAGGCTAAGCCCGCCAACGGAGGTTTCGCTGACGCGAATCGACTGGATGCCTCGGATAGACTTGGAAAGGGTGCAGTTCCCCAATTTAGAGGATACTACAAAGTTTTTGGTAAAAATTTTCGGGTCACCGGCAATGCTGCCGGTGACCCGAGTCAACTTGTCCAAAAATCTTGCAAAGCCTGTGGCGCGGATGCTTCCGGTTGGCTCTGGCGGGCCTAAAGAGGGAATGTTAGCCGGCCACAGCCTGGAACGCCTGCTCCAGATCGGCCAAAATATCATCGATGTGCTCAGTGCCGATAGACAAGCGGATGGTGTTGGGCTTGATGCCCTGATCCAGCAGCTCTTCGGCGCTCAGCTGGGAGTGGGTGGTGGTGGCCGGGTGGATGACCAAGGATTTTACATCGGCCACATTGGCCAGCAGGGAGAAGATCTTCAGGTTATCAATAAACTTGTGGGCCTCCTCCTGGCCGCCCTTGATCTCGAAGGTGAAGATGGACGCGCCGCCGTTGGGGAAATACTTCTCATACAGCGCATGGTCGGGATGATCCGGCAGGGAGGGA
>CAYVWG010000038.1:0-14186 GCA_964455425.1 uncultured Oscillospiraceae bacterium
TATGGAAATATACCTCAGCCATATGGTTATGTATCGTGTGATTGAAAAGCTGCATATCAACACAATGTTTGGCAACGGTTGGCTGTCATACATGGTCACAGCAGTTGTGACGTTTGCCGGAGCGGTTATATTCTCGGTGGTTGTTAAGAGAATATTAGAGATTGTGGATCGGAAAGCCGCTCAGATAAAAGCAAATCGAAAGATAGCAAAAGGATAGAAAAGTATGCGTATTTTAATGATCAACAAATTCCTGTATCCGAACGGCGGATCAGAGACATACATATTCAAATTAGGCGAGTATCTGATTGCGCAGGGGCATGAAGTCCAGTATTTCGGTATGGAGCATGAGGGTCGCTGCGTGGGGAATAGAGTGGATGCTTATACATCTGATATGGACTTTCACGGCGGCAGCAAGCTGTCTAAGCTGACCTATCCGATCAAGACTGTCTATTCTTCCGAGGCCCGGAAAAAGCTGCGCCTTGTGCTGGAGAATTTTCAGCCAGACGTATGTCATCTTAACAATTTCAATTATCAACTGACGCCAAGCATCATCCTGGAAATCGTCAAGTGGCGGAAAGAAGGACACGCCTGCCGGATCGTATTCACAGCGCATGACTATCAGCTTGTCTGCCCAAACCATATGCTGAATAACCCGAATACGGGTGAAAACTGCGAAAAATGTCTGGGCAGTCATTTTATGAACTGTACGAAAGGTAAGTGCATCCACGGTAGCACAGCCAAAAGTGCAATTGGTACAGCGGAAGCAGTGTTCTGGAAATGGAAGGGCGCTTATAAATATATAGATAAGATAATTTGCTGTTCGGAATTCCTGAAAACGAAAATGGACACCAATCCGCTGTTTGCTAAGAAAACGGTGGCAATGCACAACTTTGTGGACAGGGTGGAGTGGAAAGAAAGCGTTAAGAAAGATTACGTTTTATATTTTGGACGCTTTAGCAAGGAAAAAGGCATCGACACACTGATTAAAGTGTGCAAGGAACTGCCGGAGATCAACTTTATTTTTGCGGGTACCGGCCCGCTGGAGAGCGAGATAAAGGATATACCGAATATTAAGAATGTAGGATTTCAGACTGGGGAGAAACTGGAAACGCTCATTAGAGAAGCAAGGTTTTCCATCTACCCATCTGAATGGTATGAGAATTGCCCGTTCTCTGTGATGGAGAGCCAGATGTACGGCACGCCGGTTCTAGGAGCAGATATTGGAGGCATTCCGGAGCTGATAGGAGTTGGAGAAACCGGCGAGCTGTTCGAGAGCGGGAATGTGGCGGAACTGAAGAGCAAGATTGAGAAACTGTGGGCGAACCGTGAGTTGACAGGAAAATACAGCCAAAACTGCAAAGACATCCGCTTTGACGACATTGAAGCGTATGCCCAGAAACTGATGGAGATTTATAGAGGAAAGAAAAAGGCGGCAGAGGACACAGAGGGAAAGGCAGAAAAGGCTGCCGCAAAGGGAGACAAGGCTATGGCTAAGAAGAATACCGGCGAGAAGAAATTGAACGGTACGGTTATCGTGACCTATCGCTGCAATGCCCGCTGTTCCATGTGCAATCGATATAAGGCGCCTTCTAAGCCGGAGGAAGAGATCTCGATTGAGACAATAAAAAAGCTTCCAAAGATGTACTTCACCAACATCACCGGCGGCGAGCCGTTTATTCGCACGGATTTGAAGGATATCGTCCGGGAGCTTTATAAGAAGAGCGACCGTATTGTGATTTCCACAAACGGTTTCTTTACAGACCGTATCGTGGATCTGTGTAAAGAATTTCCGCAGATCGGCATCCGTATCTCCATTGAGGGGTTGGAGCAGACCAACAATGAAATTCGAGGACTGCAAAACGGCTATCAGCGCGGCTATGGCACGCTGAAAAAGCTGCGCGAGATGGGCATGAATGACGTTGGCTTCGGCATGACGGTGCAGGACAAGAATGCGCCTGACCTTGTGCCACTGTATGAGATCAGTAACGAGATGGGCATGGAGTTTGCCACGGCGTCGCTGCATAATAGCTTCTATTTTGTGGAAGCGAAAAATATTATCCATGACCGTCCAATGGTGGCAAAGAATTTTGAGAATCTGGTCAATGGGCTGTTGCGGTCTAACAGCCCAAAGAAGTGGTTCCGCGCTTACTTCAACCACGGACTGATCAACTACATCTATGGTCAGAAGAGATTGCTCCCCTGTGACATGAGCTTTGATACTTTCTTTATCGATCCGTATGGCGATGTGATGCCTTGCAACGGAACGAAGGATAAGGAGGTCATGGGAAACTTAAATACACAGACCTGGGATGAGCTGTGGAATAGTCCGCAGGCGGAAGAAGTCAGAAAAAAGGTACGCTGCTGCGACCGTGACTGCTGGATGATCGGCTCTGTATCTCCTGCCATGCATAAATATATTTGGAAACCCGCCGCATGGGTAGTGTGGCATAAGTTAAAGGCTCTGTTCAGCAAGCATCCGTACTCCATGTATGAACTTAAGATTTGCCGTGATTACCGGGATGGGAAAGTAACGAAAGAGGAATTGGATAAATGTTCGACCTGCGATCTCTGTGCAGTAATCAATGATGGTTTGAGTGAAGCAAGCAAAGAGCAGCTTAAAGGCAGAACCGGAGAAGAGATTGTGGATGCGGATATCGCGGAGCAGATGAAGGGGTAAAAGAAAAATGGCAGGTCGCAAATGGGTAATACACGGAAATTTATAAGGCCCCTCCCCAATTTTATGTAAACCTTCATTGTGGTGTAGAATAGAAGCACTACAATGGAGGTTACATTATGAGCAGAAAGAATCGTAGTCCAGAGAAGCAGGCCCGGCGGGCCAAGATACGAGAATTGCTGCAGGAGAGCAATATCAGCAGCATGGATGACATCCAGACTCACCGGCGTTATGCTGTAGACAGGGCGGCATCGGTCAGAGTCGCCGCCGCCCTGAAAATATGATGCGCTGCTTGGCGCCCTGTGCGGGGTTTACACAGAATTTGGGATGTACCCTCCATCTCTGCTCGCAGTTGCTGTACTTCAGCAAGCAGATCTTCTTCGACAACTTTTGATAGCTTCTTCGGCCTGACGGTGCAGCTGCGTCCGCAACGTTCCATGGTAAAGCCCTCAGGACATTCCGTCAGATAGATACGTTCCCAACTGCGTACCCGATCCTTTCCTGCAATATCAAATCGCCGTCGGGTTTCTGCATAACTAAGCTTCTCTTCTATCATGGTTTCGATAACCTGCTTCTTGAATTCCGGTGTATACCTTTTATTCGGTACTCCTTTTGGCATAATGATAACACCCCATTTGTTAGACAAGTATTATATTACACTTGTCTAACAAATGGGGTGTAGTTCAAAGGGGGTACCATTGATTTTTTACAATACCCACGTCAGAGGCGTACAAGCGCTGGGGAGGGAAAAGAAAACGCAAATGGACAGGCGGAAGCCCTTCACTTAGTAATCTGACCATATAAAAATATTAAAAACTGATTATTTTAATATGGTCAAGCGGCGATATAATAGGAGTACATTTTTTAGGAGATGAGAAAATGAACAACGAAAGATATAGACTCAATAAAGAGCTTGCCCAGATGCTTAAGGGCGGCGTGATTATGGACGTAACTACGCCGGAGCAGGCGAAAATTGCCGAGGCTGCGGGCGCTTGCGCCGTAATGGCCTTAGAGCGGATCCCGGCAGATATCCGGGCGGCGGGCGGCGTATCCCGGATGAGCGACCCGAAGATGATCCAGGGCATCCAGCAGGCCGTGTCTATCCCGGTAATGGCCAAGTGCCGTATCGGTCATTTTGTAGAGGCTCAGGTTCTGGAGGCCATCGAGATCGATTATATTGACGAAAGTGAAGTGCTGTCTCCGGCGGATGACGTATATCATATTGACAAGACTCAGTTCAAGGTGCCCTTTGTTTGCGGCGCAAAGGATCTGGGAGAGGCCCTGCGCCGGATCGGAGAGGGCGCGGCCATGATCCGTACCAAGGGCGAGCCGGGCACCGGCGATGTGGTGCAGGCTGTGCGGCATATGCGGGCCATGAACAGCGAGATCCGCCGGGTGCAGAACCTGCGGGGGGACGAGCTGTTTGAGGCGGCCAAGCAGCTGCAGGTACCGGTGGAGCTGCTGCGGTATGTCCATGAAAATGGCCGTTTGCCGGTGGTCAATTTTGCCGCCGGCGGCGTGGCTACCCCGGCCGACGCGGCACTGATGATGCAGTTGGGTGCTGAGGGCGTATTTGTTGGCTCCGGCATTTTCAAGTCCGGCAACCCGGCAAAACGGGCGGCGGCCATTGTGCAGGCGGTGACCAATTACACGGACGCCAAGCTGATCGCCCAGCTCTCAGAGGACTTGGGCGAAGCCATGGTGGGCATCAACGAAAACGAAATCGCTCTGCTAATGGCGGAGCGCGGCAAGTAATGGCGGTAGGGATATTGGCCTTGCAGGGCGCCTTCGCGGAGCACGGCGCGGTGCTGGATCGCCTAGGCGCGGCGCATTTTGAAATCCGCCAACTGCGGGATATCCAGAACGGCCTGGATGGCTTGATCCTACCTGGCGGTGAGAGTACCACCATGGGCAAGCTGCTGCGGGATTTGGGCCTGTTTGTCCCGCTGAGGGAAAAAATTGCCGCTGGTATGCCGGTGTTTGGCACCTGTGCCGGACTGATCTTGCTGGCAAACCAGGTGGAGGGCGGTCAGATCTGCTTTGGCACCATGGATATTGGGGTAAAGCGCAACGCCTATGGCAGGCAGCTTGGCAGCTTTTTTACCCACCAGGAGGTGGAGGGCCTAGGGCAGGTACCAATGACCTTTATCCGCGCTCCCTATATTGCCAGCGCTGGGCCAGAGGTTCAGGTATTGGCCCGGGTGGACAGCCACATTGTGGCGGCAAGACAGGGAAACCAGCTGGTAACCGCCTTTCACCCGGAGCTAGATGACAGCTTGCTGCTGCACCAGCTGTTTTTGCAGATGGTGACACAAGCATGATTTTACGCCGGTGGCGTGCTCGCCACCGGCGTATTTGTATCTTTTTCTTGACAGGGGAGGGAAAGGGGGATACAGTATAGACAAGCGGCAGCGCTTTTGTTTCGCCCGCCAAGGCGCGTATACGCGTCTTGGCGGATGGGATGACAGGCGTTCTTACCGGCAAGCCGCAGCGGAAAGGATGGAGAAAATGGAGTTACGGCAGACCTACCGCGCCCTCGGCGTGGGGGAGAAGATATATGCCCTGGGGGAAGAAGTGCTTGCCCCGCTGGCTCAGCGCTTTGAGGACATTGATCAAATGGCGGAGCAAAACCAAGGCAAGGTGCTTTTGGCCATGCAAAACAACCGGGTCAGTGCGCCCTGCTTTGGCGCCACCACCGGTTATGGCTACGACGATTTGGGTAGAGACACCCTGGAGAAGGTCTACGCCCATGTATTTCACACAGAGGCGGCGCTGGTTCGTCCGCAAATCACCTGCGGCACCCATGCGCTGGCGGTGGCCTTGTCGGCCAATTTGCGGCCGGGAGATGAGCTGCTGTCCCCTGTGGGATTGCCCTATGACACGCTGCAGGAGGTGATCGGCATTCGTCCTTCCGCCGGTTCTTTGATGGAATACGGGGTGTCCTATCGGCAGGTGGATCTGTTGCCTGACGGCACGTTTGATTATGCGGGCATTGGCCAGGCCATCCACGCAAAGACCAAGCTGGTGACCATCCAGCGGAGCAAGGGCTATGCCACCCGGCCCTCCTTTTCTGTGGCACAGATCGGTGAACTGATCGGCTTCATCAAATCCATCAAGCCGGATGTGATTTGCATGGTGGATAACTGCTACGGAGAGTTTGTAGAGGCCCACGAGCCAAGCGATGTGGGCGCGGATATGGTGGTGGGCAGCCTGATCAAAAATCCCGGCGGCGGCTTGGCCCCGATCGGCGGCTATATTTGCGGCACGGCCGCGTGTATTCATCAGTGCGCATGCCGCCTGACGGCCCCGGGCCTAGGCCAGGAGGTAGGCGCAAACCTGGGCATTTTGCCAAGCTTTTATCAGGGCCTGTTTTTGGCGCCTACCGTGGTGGCCGGGGCGCTAAAGGGGGCGATTTTTGCCGCCAATCTGTATGAGCGCCTGGGCTATAAGGTGGTACCCAACGGCCAAGAGCCACGGCATGACATTATCCAGGCGGTGGAGCTGGGGTCAAAGGAGGCGATGCTTGCCTTTTGCAAGGGAATTCAAGCGGCCGCGCCGGTAGACAGCTATGTAGATCCCGTTCCTGGGGACATGCCGGGGTATGATGCCCAAGTGATTATGGCCGCCGGGGCCTTTGTGCAGGGTTCCTCCATTGAGCTTTCCGCAGATGGGCCGATCCGTCCGCCCTATGCGGTGTATTTCCAAGGCGGTCTGACCTGGTACCATGCCAAGCTGGGGATACTCCTATCCGCCCAAAAGCTGTGGGAGGCAGGGCTTATCCACCTATGATATAAACGATATAGATAGCGGGCATTGGCGGCTCATCCGGCAGCCAATGCCCGCTTAGGTTACAGTGATGATTTATTCGTCTTCTTCGTCAAACTCAAACTCCAACGGCTCTTTGCAGTTGGGGCATTCCGTAGACCCGCTAAGGAGCGTATCCTCGTCCACCTGCTGTACCGTGCCGCATTTGGGACAAGTGATCTCATAAAGCGCGTCATCCTCACCGTAGTCGTAGTCATCGCCCAGGTCGAAATCCTCGTCGTCATCTTCCTCATCAAACAGGACGTTGTTGATCAGATCCAAATTGTCCTCAACCTCTTCCAGCTCATCGGAAATCGCAATGGCATTGTCTTCCAGCCGGGCAATGCTTCGTGCGGCATCCTGCAGCAGATCTACCACCGAGGACAAAAGCTTGTTGCTGTCCTTGTCTGTGTCCAGATGCATTCCATCCATCAGGCCCTTGATATAGGCGGCTTTTTCCACAAGTGTCATCGTAGTGCGCTCCTTTCGCAATTAGGCCTTGACGCGGCCCAGGTATTCGCCGGTACGGGTGTCGACCTGGATCACATCTCCTTCGTTGATAAACAGGGGGATCTTGATCTCCGCGCCGGTTTCCAGGGTGGCGGGCTTCAGGGTGTTTGTGGCGGTATTTCCCGCTAGACCAGGCTCGGTGTGGGTGACCTCCAGCTCCACAAAATTGGGGCATTCCACGCCAAACACATTGCCCTTGTGGGAAAGCAGGGTGCATTCTTCGTTTTCCTTGACAAACCGGAAAGCGTCGGGCATAAGCTCCTTGCCCAGAGGAACCATGTCATAGGTTTCGTTGTCCATGAAGTAGTACAGGTCACCATCGGCGTAGCTGTACTGCATCTTTTTGCGCTCAATAAACGCTTCTTCGAACTTGGCCGTGGGGTTAAAGGAAGTCTCCGTCACGCCGCCGGTGATGATGTTTTTCATTTTGGTGCGGACAAAAGCGGCGCCTTTGCCGGGCTTAACGTGCTGGAACTCAATCACCTGAAAAATTTTCCCGTCCATTTCGAAGGTTTTGCCGTTGCGGAACTCACCGGCCGTAATGGTAGCCATAGTATCTTTCCTCCATAATGTTAAAAATATGCAAAATTTGCGCTCATAAAAACTCTTGCCTAGTATACACCAATATCCTTTAATTTGCAAGAGTATATCCTAAAATATTCATGCTTTCCCACCGGCTTGCCTAACGCCGTGGCTGGACTTTGCGCCGGCGGGCCATAAGGATGAAGGGCATTTCCACCCAATGCCGCAGCTTGAGCCAGATGTTGTGCAGGTGCAGGGGGGTGATCAAAATGGAGGTCACCCCCGCCCGATTGCCGCCTAGTACATCGGTGTAGATTTGATCTCCCACCAGGGCCGCCTGCTTAGGGGAGAGATCATACATGGCCAGGCACCGGCGGATGCCTTTGGTGGAGGGTTTGCCGGCGTGCGTGATATAGTCCACCCCATATTGCCGGCAAAAGGCCCCAGGCTTGTCCTTTTTGCTGTTGGACACCACGCACAGGCAAACAGGGCTTTCCTGCATGGCTGTAAGCCAACGAAGCAGTTTATCCCCAGGGATGGTGGAGGTGTAGGGGATGATGGTGTTGTCAAAATCCATCATCAGCAGCCGGATCCCCCGGGACAAAAGATCCTCCGGGGTAATATCCGTCAACTGATCAAAAATCAAGGTTGGCAGAAAAGAAAGAGGCATATGTTTGGATTCCTCTCATAGGATCAAAATATAAGTGCGACGCCATTTCCCATGACTTAGCGGGGAGGGGGGAGAACGAGCCAATTGCCCATACGGCGGCCGTGTGTTTTGCTTTCCCCGCCTGGCGGGGAAAAGGTGGCAATTTCTACGATGAGTATACCACAAAAAGAAGGCGGTGTCTATGGCAAAACCACTGTACCTTGCGGCGTTCTTCCCGCCTGACGGGCCGGAAGCGGTGATGATGGGCTTTGGGTTTTCTCCAAGCGGTGCGCCTCGCAATCCCCAGGAAGCGCCCCATCCGGGCTGGCCCATTGGCCTGGATGACCGGAATTTGCCCCTAGAGCCAGAGCATCCCGGGTTAATGGCGGCGGCAGAGCAAGCGCCTTGGATCCTCTGTGATTTTGAACAGCGGCCAAACCAAGTTTTGGTGGAGCTTCTGACCAAGCTTCCGGCGGAAAAGCTGGTTGTGCCGGAAAGCTATGCCTCCCTTTCTGACCATGGCAAGGTACTTGCGGCGCCCTATGTGCCGGTTCAGGACGCCGCCCTTTGGGCCGAGAAAAAGCGGCAAATCTACGGAGACATTTTGGTGGACATGCGGCCAGTGGATTGCAGCTATGCGCCTGGCCGGGATGCTGCGCCGGAGCATTGCCGCCGGCCCCAGGGGAAAACCCCGTGGTACAACCGTCATCTATGCTGCATGTGCGCCGGCGGAGGGGATGGGGGAGCACCGGTATTTTATTTTTATGACACCAAAAAGACGGTGTTTGCCCGGATGGCGCTGTGGGACTTGCCGGGGATCATTTTGTCCCAAGAGTTTCAGCGGCTGCCGGACGATGAAAGCGGCAAAGGACAGAGCTCCCCTTAGGCGTGTACCACGCCGCAGGCGATTTTCGGGCCGGAATTGCCGGAGGGCTGGGTAGTAAAATCATCCGGCTGGCTGTGCACGATGACGGTTTTCCCAAGGATCTCCCGGACAGTAAATCGATTGGTTAAAAAAGCGGAAATTGCTGTGCCGTTGTTGCCAAACAGGGGAGGGAAGTCCCCAGCATGGTAGGGATGGGCGCAGTTTTGAGGGTTATAGTGGGCCATGGCGTGGGCGAAGGGATCCTCTTCGCTGCCGCTGCAGGAAGCGCCCGCGTGTAGATGAAAGCCAAAAATGGGATGCTGGCAGGGAAGGGCGCTTTCCGGCAGGCCGTAAACCTCCGCCAAAACCACCACTCCCTGGGGCGTTTGATAGAACTTGACTGTGCCGTAAATTTTGGGATACTCCGTATCCCCCTGCAAAGAGGCGATGGCTTGGGGTCTGCCTCGCAGAAGGGAGAAAAGAGAAAACGGCGGACGACGATATGTAGCTTGCATAGGTGACCTCTCCTTTTATCGAATTTTTCCTGTATCGCTTTGCGGCAAAAACCGTGTGTTTTTATCTACAAAGGTTGCCTGCCGGCGCTGGGCGTCCCAGGGGCGCAAAAGCTGTCTTGCATGGTCTTACCCCAAAAACGCCTTCATTTTCCCCATGAATGGTTTTTATGGAACACCCGTACCATTCTATGCAGGCCACCGTAAAATGGGAAAAACAGCGTGGGATTGTTACCAAAAGGGGAGGCGTCTAAACCTACCCCCATAAACCGTAGAAAAATGGCGCAGAAAGCGGAAATTTTCCGTTTTCTGCGCCATAAATATTAGGCTGCTTGTCCCAAATGCCGATTTTGCGGCACCCCATGGGCAGGGCAAGCTATTCAACAGTAACCGATTTGGCTAGATTTCTGGGCTTATCTATATCGCAATCCCGCAGCAAGGCCACATAGTAGGAGAAAATTTGCAGGGGAATGATGGTCAGGCTGGGCTGAAGCAGGGGATGGGTATTGGGCACAGTGACACAGCTGGTGACTGTTTTTTTGATCTCGCTGGCAAACTGATCTGTGGTCACCCCGAAAACGTCCGCCCCACGGGCCTTTACTTCCTTTACGTTGGACATGGTTTTGTCGAAAAGCTCTGCTACTGTGGCAACAGCCACCACCAACGTGCCCTCTTCGATCAGAGAGATGGGGCCATGCTTTAGCTCTCCGGCGGCATAGGCTTCAGAGTGAATATAAGCGATCTCTTTTAGCTTTAGGCTGCCTTCCCGGCAAACGCCGCTGTCCACGTTTCGCCCAATGAAAAAAGCATCGTGGACGGTATGATACTGCTCCGCATAATAGCGAATTTTGTTGATTTTTTCCTCCGTGATGCAAAGCGCAACCTTCTCATCCAAATGCTCCAGCTCTTTGACAATGGCCGTATATTCGTCTTTGGGAAGGGTGCCAAGCTGCTGGGAGCAGTACAGCGCCAGCAAATATACCACCGATAACTGGGTAGAAAACGCTTTTGTGGTGGCTACGGCGATCTCCGGGCCGGCCCAGGTGTAAATGACGTCATCAGCCGCCTTGGCGATGGCGCTGCCCACAACGTTGACAATGGCCAAGGTTCTGGCGCCTTGCCGCTTAGATTCCTTTAAGGCGGCCAGAGTATCGGCGGTTTCGCCGGATTGGCTGATGATGATTACCAGGGTGTCTTCGCCCAAAACAGGGGCGGCGTAGCGGAACTCAGAGGCCAGCACAGGCTCTACCGGCAGGCGGCAGGTTTTTTCCAGAATATATTTGGCCAAGCAACCTACATAATAGGCGGATCCGCAGGCCACCACATAGATCCGCTTAAGCCCGGAGAGATATTCCTTGCTTAGCTGGATGTCATCCAACACCACCTTGTGATCCTTTAGCCGGGGGGAAACCGTGCCGCGGATGGCCTCCGGCTGCTCGTGGATCTCTTTGAGCATAAAGTGGTCGTAGCCGCCCTTTTCCGCCGCGGACAAATCCCAATCGATTGTTTCCGGCACACGCTCCACAGGGTCGCCAAGACTGTCGTAAAAGGTCACCGTATCCTGGTCAAACATAACCATGTCGCCATCGTTAAGGTAGCAAACCTTGCGGGTATAGCGCAAGATGGCAGGCACATCCGAGGCCACAAAGTGACCGTCTTCCCCAAAGCCAAAGATCAAGGGGCTTTCCTTTTTGACGGCAATCATTGTGCCGGGGCTGTCCTTGCAAAGGATCGCCATAGCGTAGCTGCCCTCCAAACGGGCTACCGCTTTGCGAACGGCGTTGAGAAAATCATGGCCCTTTTCGTAATAATAGTCCACAAGGTTGGCGACTACCTCCGAATCCGTCTCCGAACGGAAGGGGATGGACTTGCTTTCCAGCTTTGCCCGCAGCCGCAGATAGTTTTCGATGATGCCGTTATGCACAATAGCGATGCGGCCAGAGGCGGAAAGATGGGGATGGCTGTTGACGTCTGAGGGAGCGCCGTGGGTGGCCCAGCGGGTGTGCCCTATGCCGGCAGTGCCTTCTATAGCGCGGCCACTGTCGACCTTTCCACCCAAAACCGCCAAGCGGCCTTTGGTTTTTACCACCTGCAGCTGGTCATCCTTAGCTACGCAGATGCCGGCGGAGTCGTAGCCGCGATATTCTAGTTTCGACAGGCCCTCCAGCAAAATGGGCGCGGCCTGGGATGTTCCTGTGTAGCCAACAATTCCACACATAATATGCAAACCTCCTAAGGGTGAGGGGCGTAAAATCCATTTTACTCACTATATCATAAGACTCGCAAAAAAACAATAGCAAAATTAAGGCATGCCGTGGCTGCCGGGCCAAAATGCTGCCTGCGTGGGGATAGATATGGCTAAGGTGCGCAGATGAGGCAGAGCGATGCCTTGCCCGCCCATGGCGATCAGGCGGGCAGCGCCGGGGGATCCATCGTCGTGCACAATGACCGGACAATAGCCCTGCCGCAGATTTTCCGTAACGCCCTGCCAGGTTCCGCCGTGGCCGTTGCCGGTTTGGGCCACCAGAGCAAGCTGGGCCAGGGCATGGATCAGACGGTTGCGGCCAAGGGCCCGGGCGGCGGAAAAGGGAAGATGCCATCCGCTTTCCGCCACATATAGGATTTGGTCGCTATCCGGGTGATGCTCGTCTAGAGGGTCTGCCACAACGGAGACCACGCTGCCACCGTGGGCAAGGCAGGCGTTTTGGGCCAGCCTGTCGGCGCCCCGGGCGTTGCCGGAGATCAACGTATAGCCTTCCTTAGCGGCCAATATGCCAACTTGTTGGGCAAAGGCCGCCCCCGCAGGGGAAATCTGCCGGGAGCCAACCAAGGCCACTGCTTTGGTGGACAAAAGGGAGAGCTTCCCACGGAAAAACAGTACCGCCGGGGCGTGGACGCCCAAGCTCTGCCGCAGATTCTGGGGATATTGAGGGGAAGCATAGGTCAAGGGCAGGATCTGCCGCTTTTTGGCGGCGGAAAGATAGTCCTCCAGCATACTCTCTTGCTGAAACAGGGCGATCAGATCGTCTGCTTCGGCCTGACTGTAGCCAATTTGGCGCAGATGGGCTACGGTTAGCGGCGCATCCGGATCTGTGGGCTTCACCGTTCTGGCCCGGGTGCGGAGCCTTTGCAGCTGGGGCAAGGTCAGCGGCTTTCTGCTGCCGCCCATGTCGCAGCAAAGCAGCAGATATCCCCATTCCGCCTGATTCATCGGAACCGTTTTTTGATGACCGGCGGGGTCACCACCACTTCTTCCAGCCCGGAGTCGGTGAAGCGCACCGGTTTGATGGTAAAGTGGGAGTATTTGGCGATTTCATCCAGCTTGGCTTTCTCCGGAAAATTGCTGACAATGGCAAAGGAGGCGCCCTTTTTCTTGGCCCGTCCGGTGCGGCCAATGCGGTGGATATAGTATTCGTTCTCGCTGGGGATGTCATAGTTGATGACACAGTCCACGTCGTCCACATCGATGCCTCGGGAGGCTACATCCGTGGCAATGAGTACCGGCAGCTTGCCCTGGCGGAAGGTTTGCATCGTCTTTTCCCGCACCGCCTGGCGGATATCCCCATGGATGCAGTCGGCGTGAACGCCCTCCCTTTTCAGATCATCGCATAGCCGCTGGCACATGACCTTGGTGTTGCAAAAAATGATTGCCCGGTCAATATCGCCCATGCGCAGCAGCCGCAAAGTAGCGTCCAGCTTCTCCAGGGGAGAGACAGACAGGGAAAACTGGTCGATGTCCGGCTTGTTTTCCGCGTCGGCAGGTACGGTGATCTCCACCTCGTCTCGCTGATACATCCAAGATACGGTCATGACCTCCTGGGAGATGGTGGCGGAAAACAGGCCCATATTCCGGCGGTTTTTGATTTTTTCAATGATTTTTGTTACATCATTGAAAAAGCCCATATCCAGCATCCGGTCAGCTTCATCCAAAATGACGGTTTGGATTTTGTCAAACCGCAGACAATGGCGGTTGTAGTGATCCATCAGTCTGCCGGGGGTGGCCACGACGATCTGGGGCTTTTTTTGCAGGCTTTTGATCTGGGTTTCCATCTTTTGCCCACCATACACCACAGCAACCCGGATGTTTTTGTAGAACGCCAGCAAACCCCGCAGCTCATCGCAGATTTGAATGGCCAGCTCTCGGGTAGGGGCAAGAATCAGCCCTTGTAGGTCATCGCTTTCCGGGTCAATATGGGAGATCATGGGGATGCCAAAGGCAAAGGTCTTGCCCGTGCCGGTAGGGGCTTTGGCGATCACGTCTTTCCAAGCCATCAGTGGCGGGATGGCCTCCGCTTGAATGCGGGTGGGATACCCGTAGCCCTTTTTATCCAGCGCAGCCAAAAGCTCCTTGGAAAGCCCCAGGTCGCGGAAGGTTAGTTCACTCATAATGCCAATCCTTTTTGTAAATTTTCTATGTGTTTCTCCCGGTAAAGCCGGAAAAAATGAAGCTTATCATGATTTTAAGTTGCGGTTGCTCTTATACCATGAAGCGCAGCGCAATGGTATACTTTCGCCATGTATTTTCGGTTCCCGGCGCAGCCGGGGAGAAAATGCGGCAATTTTGTAGTATAATAACTAACTACTTTATGATTATTATACCACGTTCTTTTCCCGCTGGCAATAGAAAGTCTACCGGTGAAAAACGATTTC
>CAYVWG010000039.1:0-14029 GCA_964455425.1 uncultured Oscillospiraceae bacterium
TGCGGGTCTTCAGGCCCATAGCGGGCTTGCCCCAAGGGGTAACCGGACCGGGACGACCAACAGGGGCACGGCCTTCGCCGCCGCCGTGGGGGTGGTCGTTGGGGTTCATCACAGAGCCGCGAACGGTGGGACGGATGCCCATATGACGGGTACGGCCGGCCTTACCAATATGAATGTTGGCGTTTTCCACATTGCCAACCTGACCAATAGTGGCCTTGCACTCCAGGCGGACATACCGATATTCGCCAGAGGGCATACGCACCTGGGCCAGCTTGCCTTCCTTAGCCATAAGCTGAGCGGCGGTGCCGGCGGCACGCACCAGCTGCGCGCCACGGCCGGGCTGCAGCTCGATGTTGTGGATCACTGTGCCCACAGGGATGTTGGCGATGGGCAGGCAGTTGCCGGGCTTGATGTCTGCGGTGGTGGAGGAGACGATTTTGTCGCCGGCCTTCAGGCCAACAGGAGCCAGAACATATCTGTGCTCGCCGTCTTCATATTCCACCAGCGCGATATACGCGGTGCGGTTGGGATCGTACTCCAGGCGCAGGACGGTGGCGGGCATATCCAGCTTGTCCCGCTTGAAGTCGATGATTCTGTATTTGCGCTTGTTGCCGCCGCCGCGGTGGCGGACGGTGATGCGGCCATAGCTGTTGCGGCCGGAGTTCTTCTTCAGCTTCTCAACCAGGCCGCGCTCAGGTTTTGCCTTCTTATCTACACCCTCGAAAGCAGAAACGGTCATGTTTCTTCTGGCGGGGGTATAGGGCTTGAACGTTTTCAGTGCCATTTCGCGTTACGCTCCTTTTTGAGATTTTGGATTAAACCATGCCTTCGAAGAACTCGATGGACTTGGAATCGGCGGTCAGCTTGACCATGGCCTTTTTGTAGGAAGCCCGACGGCCTTCGGGATAGGAACCCTGGCGTTTTTTCTTGCCGTCCATGTTGATGGTGTTGACCTTTTCCACCTGGACGTCGAAGATTTCTTCCACAGCGGCCTTGATGTCGGCCTTGTTGGCAGAGGGCAGAACATAGAACACATACCGCTTATCAGCGATACCTTCCATGGACTGTTCGGTGATCACGGGCTTCAGGATGATATCGTAGCAGTTTTTCATTAGGCGAATACCTCCTCGATCTTTGCCAGGGCAGCCTGGTCAAGAACCAGCTTGTCGGCGTTGAGAATGTCGTAGACATTGATGAGGTTGGCAAAGGTGGTGGTGACGCCGGGGATGTTCCGTGCGCTCATCACAACAGCCTTGTCGGCCTCAGCGGTGATGACCAGCGCCTTGCGCTCCACGTTAACGGCATTCAGGAAGTTCTTAAAGGTTTTGGTCTTGATCTCGTCCATCTTGATGGCGTCAATCACAACCACGTCCTGGCTGGCGGCCTTGGCGCTCAGGGCGCTTTTCAGGGCCAGACGGCGGGTCTTCTTGTTGAGCCGGTAGCTGTAGTCTCTGGGCTTGGGGGCGAATACTACGCCGCCATGGGTCCACTGGGGCGCACGGGTGCTGCCCTGACGGGCGCGACCGGTGCCCTTTTGTCTCCAGGGCTTTTTGCCGCCGCCGGAAACCTCCGCCCGGGTCAGGGCGCTTTGGGAGCCTTGCCGGCAGTTGGCCAGATGGTTTTTCACCACATCGTGCATAACAGAAACGTTAGGCTCGATGCCAAAAATCTCCTGGGAGAGTTCGATCTCGCCGACTTGAGCGCCGGCCATGTTGTAGACGTTTGTTTTCATCGCTCAACTCTCCTTTCTTACATTCTCGCGGAGGCCTTCTGCGGGTTAATACGAGCGGAGGCCTTCTGCGGGTTGGTGCTGACGCCTGCCGCGCCCTTAGCCACACGGAGGGTCTTGACGGTATTCTTAATGTAGACGATACCGCCCTTGGGGCCGGGGATCGCGCCGCGCACAACGATCATGTTCAGTTCCGGATCGGTTTTGACCACGATGAGATTTTGCACAGTGGTCTTTTCCACGCCCATGTGACCGGCGCCGATCTTCCCCTTGAAGATCCGGGAAGGATCAGAGCAAGAGCCCATGGAGCCGGCGTGACGGTGAACCGGGCCGCCGCCGTGGGATGTGGGGGTACGCTGCGCGCCCCATCTTTTGATAACGCCCTGATAGCCGTGACCCTTGGAGACGCCGGTAACGTCCACATGGTCGCCGGCGGCAAAGGCGTCAGCCGTGATCTCGTCGCCAACATTCATTTCCTCTGCCTTCTCCAGCTTGAATTCCTTCAGATGCTTTTTGAAGGCCACGCCAGCCTTTTTGATGTGGCCGGCTTCGGGCTTGTTGAGCTTAGACTCTTTTACGTCCTCATAGCCCAGCTGTACGGCGCTGTAGCCGTCATTTTCCACAGTCTTCTTCTGAGTGACGACGCAGGGACCCGCTTGGATAACCGTAACGGGGATCACGCGGCCGGTCTCATCGAAGATCTGGGTCATGCCCACTTTCTTGCCGATGATTGCTTTTTGCATTTTGGTTTACTCCTTCTTTTCGGTTATTGGTTGACATACGCGGCCATTGGGTAACCGTTGGTCTGTCAACTTGACCCGTCCGTCCTGCTTGACGGACTGCGGCGGGCAGCTGTGATCCTTGGGATTACAGCTTTATCTCAATCTCAACGCCGGCAGGAAGATCCAGGGCCATAAGGGCCTCCACGGTCTTCTGGTTGGGGTTGAGAATATCGATCAGTCTTTTGTGGGTCCTTCTTTCAAATTGCTCGCGAGAATCCTTGTACTTGTGTACAGCGCGAAGAATGGTGACCACCTCTTTTTTGGTGGGCAGGGGGATGGGGCCGGAAACAGCGGCGCCGTTGCGCTTGGCGGTTTCCACGATCTTCTCAGCGCTGGAATCGATGAGCTGATGATCATAAGCCTTCAGACGGATTCTGATCATTTCTTGGTTTGCCATGGTAGATGTTCCTCCTAAAAAATAGCGTACTCAGTGGGTCTTTGTCTGCTGGGTACGGTCGAGAAAAATTCCTGTACGCGTATCCGTGCGTATCACTCCCAGACAGGAAAAATGGCCGACGTTTGCCGGCCGAACTCCTGCCCGCGGCGATATACGCCACGCACAGCTTCCCTCAGCCGCCCGATGACCGGACATACTCTGCAGAAGTTACCGTTACATCACGCAATCTCCTGCTTCATCGCGTTGCGGGCAGGGAAAGCCCTTCCGAGCCTTCCCGCGCGCCTGTTTATAATAATCCACTCCGCCGTGAATGTCAAGCATTTTTTCAGCAATTTGGTAAAAATTTTTCTCCCCGTTTTGCAAAAAGGGGAGAAAAATTTTTATCTTGTTCAAATCTCTTGCAGCGTTTCCGCCGCGCCCGCCGGGAAGAAAGCTGAGGCCGTTTTCTCTATGTGCGTCGGAGAAACCCCTCTCGGCCTGCAAACGTGCATTTCCCGCCAAAGGACTGCGCGCTGCAGCAGGCCGTAGCCCTTGGGCAAAAAGGGTGGGCCACCTTTTTTGACCGTCTCAGGCGCGCCCACAGGGGACGCCCGCCGGACAAACGGGACACTGTTTCTCGGGCAATCGGGTCAATCCTCCAGCATAAGCCGGATGATCTCCTTGTCGGTCTGGCGCATACCCTCCCGGGCCAGACGGCTGACGCTGGCAATGGTGTTTTCCACGCCCTTTTTCAAGATGCCGTCACCGCCGAAGAACTGATTTCCCTGGCGGTACATTTCCAGACCCAGCAGGCCGGCGTCCACGGCGGAGGCGATCTTTGCCGCGCAGCTGGCCTTGGCGCCGTCGCAGATAATGCCGCTGTCCATGGCCAGAGCGTTGACTACCGTGTGAGCCACCATATCAAATCCGCCGCCGCAAAGATAGGCAATCCCCGCCGCGCCGCCGCAGCCGGCGCTTACGGCCCCACAATAGGCGGACAGTCTGCCAATGCCGGTTTTCAGATGGATGGTGACCAGATTGGCCACACACAGGCCCCGATACAGCTGCTCCTGAGACAGTCCCTTTTCCCGGGCGTAGATCACCGCCGGCACGCTGGTGGTGATGCCCTGGTTGCCGCTGCCGGAATTGATGATCACCGGCAGCTCGCAGCCGTTCATTCTGGCGTCGCTGGCGGCGGCGGCATAGGCCCGCATTTTGCTCCGCAGATCGGTTTCGCGGCCCCGCAGCAGCACCTTGCCGATGTTGGCTCCGTAGTCCCTGTCCAGTCCCTCCTGGGCGATGGCCATATTGTAGTCAATCTGCCGCTGGAGCACCGGGGCCACATCCTGGATATCCACGCTGCTGGCAAAATCCACAATGCCCTCCACCGTCAGGCAAGCCCGATCCGTCAGCCCTGCCTGGGCGTTGGCGGCGATGGGCTTGTCCAACAGCAGCTGCTGGTTGCGCCGGATGGTCACCAAATTGGTGTGCCGCCCGGCAATGCGGACAAAGGCGGAATCTGTCCCGGCAAAGAGGGTGACCATAATGTCAAAAATATGGGGCGTGTCCGCATGGGATACGGTGATGGCCAGCTGGGGCAGGGTTTCCCGCAGCAGGGCGATCTGCTCTTGGCTCACCTGGGAGAGCACCTCAAGCTCCTTGTCCCCATCGCCGATGATGGCCCCGGCGGCCACCGCCGCCGGGATGCCCCGCAGCCCGCCGGTGTGGGGTACCACCACGCTTTTTACATTTTTTAATATGTTGCCGCTGACCTCCACCAAAATCCGTTCCGGGCGCTTTCCCAACACCTGCCGGGCCTTAGCGCCGGCATAGGCAATGGCGATCGGCTCGGTGCAGCCCATGGCCGGTACCAGCTCCTCGGTAAGGATGGAAAGGTACTGGGCATATCGCTTGTCTGAACGCTCCATGGCGGCTTCCTAGGCGCAGGCCGCTTTGAGCACCGCCACCGCCTGCTTGAGCAGCTCCATGGGGATGTTCAGCGGCGGCAGCAGCCGCACCTTGTCCTTGGCCGACAGGCACAGCACGCCGTTTTCCCGGCAAAGGCGGAGCACCTCCGCCACAGGCTTTTCCGTCTGAACGCCAATCATCAGACCAAGGCCGGAGACAGATTTTACACCCGCCGCCCCTTCCATCTGGGAAAATATGTATTCGCCCTTTTCCCGCACCTGGGCCATAAGGGCTTCATCCAGCCGGCTTAGGATATTGATCGCCCCGGCGCAGCACACCGGGTTGCCCCCAAAGGTAGAGCCATGGTCGCCAAAACCCAGCACATGTTCCACCTTCGTTCCAAAAAGGGTAGCTCCCAAGGGCAGGCCGCCCCCAAGGCCCTTGGCGGTGGTCACCAGATCGGGCTGGACGCCGTAATGCATGTAAGCGTAGAGCTTGCCGGTGCGGCCGTTGCCGGTTTGCACCTCATCGATGATCAGCAGGATATCCTCCCGCTGGGCCAGCGCCGCCGCCCCCTGGATAAATTCCTTGGTCAAGGGCAGCACGCCCCCCTCTCCCTGGATGCACTCGAGCATAATGGCCGCCACCTTGTGCCGGGCTACCAGAGCCTCCAGGGCGGCAAGGTCGTTGGCCTTGGCGTGGATAAACCCAGGGGTCAGAGGCTGAAACAGCTCATGATAGTGGGCCTGGCCGGTAGCCGCCAGATCGGTAATGGTTCTGCCGTGGAAGCTGTTTTCCAGGGTGATGATGGTATAGCAGTCCTTCCCTTTTTTCTCCGCCCCGTATTTCCGGGCGGCTTTGATGGCGCACTCGTTGGCCTCTCCGCCGGAGTTGGAGAAGAATACCTTCTTCATCCCCGTCCTCTGGCAGAGCATCTGAGCAAGCTGGGCGCAGGGCTGGGTGTAATACAGATTGGAGGTGTGCTGGAGCTTTCCCAGCTGGGCGGTCACCGCCGCCTGCCACGGATCATCGGCAATGCCAAAGGCGTTTACGGCAATGCCGGCCCCCAGGTCAATATACTCCTTGCCCTGAGCGTCCTTTACCACCGCCCCCTTGCCGGATACCAGCTCCACCGGAAACCGGTTGTAGGTGCCGGCCACATAGGCCTTATCCAAGGTTATGGCGTCAAGCATTGTCTTCGTCTCCTTTCACCATGGTGCCCGCGCCCTCATCGGTAAGGATCTCCATCAAAATGGAGTGGGGCACTCGGCCATCCATAATGACCACATTTTTTACCCCCCGGTACACCGCCTCAATGCAGCAGTCCACCTTGGGGATCATGCCGCCGGAAATGACCCCCTGCTGAAACAGCTGGGTGGCCTCCTTTATGGTGACGGAGGAAATCAGGGTGGAAGGGTCGTCCTTATCCCGCAAAATCCCGGCGATATCCGTCATCATAATCAGCCGCTCGGCCCCCATGGCCCCAGCGATATAAGCGGCGGCAGTGTCGCCGTTGATGTTATACACATTGCCCTGCTGGTCACAGCCGATGGTGGATACCACCGGGATGTAGCCCTTTTCCAGCAGATCGGTCACAGGGGCAATGTTGATGTTGGTGATGGCCCCCACAAACCCCAAATCCTCGTTTCTGGGTCGGGCCTCGATCAATCGACCGTCTACGCCGGAAATGCCCATGGCCTTGCCGCCCTGCATTTCCAGCAGATTGACCAGAGACTTGTTGACCTTGCCGGCCAGCACCATCTGGACAATATCCACCGTTTCCTTGTCGGTTACCCGCAGGCCGTTGACAAAGTTGGGCTTTTTCCCCAGCCTTTCCATGGTGCTGCTGACCTCCGGCCCGCCGCCGTGAACCAGCACCACCTTGACCCCGATCAGCCACAGCAGCACGATGTCCTCCATGACCTGCTTTTTCAGCTGGGGACTGACCATGGCGTTACCGCCGTATTTGATGACCACCACTTTGCCGTTATATTTTTGGATATAGGGCAGGGCCTGGGTCAGCACCTGCGCCCGCTGGGCGTTTGAAAAATTTTCTTCCATGGCTTCTCCTTCATTGTATCCCGGCTACTGGGCCGCCATCTGGGGGAAAGCTCCCGCCAAAGGCGGCATGCTTTGCAGAAAAGGGGGAAAACTCTCCCTGTCAGGTACGGTAATCCCCGTTGATTTTCACATAGTCGTAGGTCAAATCGCAGCCCCAGGCGCAGGCGCTGGCGCTGCCGCTGTTTAGCTCCACCAAAATCTCGATCTCCTTTTCCAGCAGCACGGCCTTGGCCGCTTGCTCGGAAAACGCGATCCCCGCGCCATCCTTGCATACCGCCACCGTGCCTGCGGCGGAACGGAAGGCTACGTCCACCTTGTCTACCTCCACTGCCGCGCCGCTGTAGCCTATGGCGCAAAGCACCCGGCCCCAGTTGGCATCGGCCCCAAACATGGCGGCCTTCAGCAGGCTGGAGCAGATCACGCTTTTGGCCACCGTTTTGGCCGTTGGCTCATCCTTGGCCCCGGTGACCCGGCACTCCAACAGCTTGGTCGCTCCCTCTCCGTCGCCGGCAATGGCCCGGCACAGGGCCACGGTGACGGTGTTTAGCGCCTGCATAAACTGGGCAAAGTCCTCGTCCGGGGCGGTGATCTCCCGGTTGCCCGCCTGGCCGTTGGCCAGCACCGTCACCATGTCGTTGGTGGAGGTGTCGCCGTCGATGCTGACCATGTTAAAGGTGTTGGCCACATCCCCCTTAAGGGCCTTTTCCAGCATGGGGGCGGATATGGCCGCGTCGGTGGTGATAAACACCAGCATGGTGGCAAGGTTGGGATGGATCATCCCGCTACCCTTGGCAATGCCCCCCAGATGGCACACCTTGCCGTCCAAGACAAATTCCACCGCCACCTCCTTAACCACCGTGTCGGTGGTCATGATGGCCTGGGCCGCATGGACGCTGCCCTCTTTGGACAAGGACGCCACCAGCTCCGGGATGCCCTCTGCCACCCGCTCTATGGGCAGCTTCTGGCCGATGACCCCCGTAGATGCCACCACCACATCCTGGGGCTGCAGGGCCAAGGGCTTGGCGACAAGCTGGCACATGGTCTGGGCCACCTGGACGCCGTCGGCGTTGCAGGTGTTGGCGTTGCCGCTGTTGCAGATGACCGCCTGGGCCATGCCGTCGGCAATGTGGGCCTGGGTCACCAGAAGGGGCGCGCCCTTTACCAGGTTGGCGGTGTATACCGCCGCCGCCTTGGCCGGTACGTCGCTGACGATCAGGGCCAGGTCTTTTTTATTTTGGTTCTTCCGGATGCCACAGTGTACGCCGCCGGCCCGGAATCCCTTTGCGGCGCATACGCCGCCGGAAATATGTTTCACAATGCTCCTCCATGGTGCAGGCAAAGACCCTCCGTCTCCGGGCTGCCCAGCACAAGATTCATATTTTGTATGGCCGCGCCGGACGCGCCCTTGCCCAGGTTGTCATACCGGGCGGTAAGCAAAATCCGCTCGTCGCCGCCCTGGACGGAAATTTCCATGGTATCCAGCCCCGCATAGACCGATGCGGAGAGAAAGCCGTTCTCCCCGGCCTGGTCCACATAAGTGACCACCGGGCCTTGGTAGTATTGGGCGTATACCTGCCGGATATCCTCTACCGTTCCCTTTAGCCAAGAGGAAAACACCGGCACCGTCACCTCCATGCCGCTGTAAAAATCCCCCACAATGGGACAAAATACCGGGGCGTGGGTCAGGCCGGTAATGGCCTGCATCTCCGGCAGATGCTTATGGGCCTGGGTCAGGCCATACTGCCGGGGGGCGGCAAGCAGGGCATCCCGGGGCTGCGTCTCATATTGGGCGATCATCTTCTTGCCTCCGCCGGAATAGCCGGTAAGGGAAAAGCAGCAAAGCTCCGCCGAAGGCTGCAGCAGCCCCGCCTGCAGCAGCGGCGCAACCAGGGCGATAAAGCCGCTGGCATGGCAGCCGGGATTGGCAATCCGCTTGGCATGGGCAATCCGCGCCTTGCGCCCGCCGATCTCGGGAAAGCCATAGACCCAGCCCAGGGCGGTCCGGTGGGCGGTGGAGGTATCGATGATCACGGTGTGGCGGCTGTTTACCATGCGCATCGCCTCTATGGCGGCTTCATCGGGCAGGCAAAGGAAGGCCACGTCCGCCTGGTTTATGGCGTTGGCCCGGGCGACAAGCTTCTTCCGATCCTTCTCCGGCAGCTCCAGCAGCCGAATATCCTTCCGATCCGCCAGCCGCTGGCGGATACGCAGGCCGGTGGTGCCGGCGCTGCCGTCAATAAACACGGTGTTCATTTGGCTAGCTGCTCCTTTACATAGTCGATTTGATCCTCTACCGAACGCAGGCAGGCCCCGCCCAAGGAGGTGCGGCGCTCCACACAGGCGTTTAGATCGATGGCGGGGTACAAATCCTCGTCAAACAAATCGCTGTATTCTCGGTAGACCTCCAGAGGCAAAGTCTCCAGCACCTGGCCGGTTTGGATGCACCGGGCCACCAGCTGGCCGGAAATTTTATAGGCGCTGCGGAAGGGCAGGCCCTTGCCCACCAAATAATCCGCCAGATCGGTAGCGTTGATAAAGCCCGCCTGGGCCGCTTTTTTCATGCTCTCCCGGTTGACCTCCATGGTGCTGAGCATGGGCGCCAGCACCTGCAGGCACATTTTGGCGGTGTCGATGGCGTCATACACCCCCTCCTTATCCTCCTGCATATCCTTGTTATAGGCCAAGGGCAGGCCCTTTAAGGTGGTGAGCAGGGCCATCAAATCGCCGTAGACCCGGCCGGTCTTGCCCCGGATCAGCTCGGCCATATCCGGGTTTTTCTTCTGGGGCATGATGGAGGAACCGGTGGTATAGGCATCGGACAAGCGCACAAACCGGAACTCCCAGCTTGACCACAAAATCAGCTCCTCCGACAGCCGGGACAGATGCATCATCAAAATGGACAGGTCACTGAGCAGCTCCAGGCAAAAGTCTCTGTCAGAAACACCATCTAAGCTGTTGCGGGTGATGCTGTGAAAGCCCAGGGCCTTGGCCTCGCCCATCCGGTCGGTGTTGTAGGTGGTGCCGGCCAGGGCGCAGCAGCCAATGGGAGATTCGTCCATCCGGGCCATACAGTCCCGGATGCGGCCTTGATCCCGCAAAAGCATCATGGCATAGGCCATGAGATGATGCCCAAAGCTGATGGGCTGGGCACGCTGCAAATGGGTATAGCCGGGCATGATGGCGTCCTTGTTTTGCTCCGCCTGATCCACAATGGCCCTAAGCACATCGCCGATCAGCCCCAGGATCGTCTGCATTTCCTCCCGCAAATACAGCCGCATATCCAGAGCCACCTGGTCGTTGCGGCTGCGGGCGGTGTGGAGCTTTTTGCCCACATCCCCCAGCCGGGCGGTAAGCTCCTGCTCCACATACATGTGGATGTCCTCGCAGGCCATGTCCGGCTGCGTCTTGCCGGCCTCCAGATCGGCCAGCAGTTGGGCCAGGCCGTCGATCAGGGTTTGGGCCTCCCCTTGGGTAATGATGCCCTGGCCCCCCAGCATGGCGGCGTGGGCCATGCTGCCTTGGATGTCCTGGCGGTACATCCGCTGGTCAAAGCGGATGGAAGAATTAAAATCATCGGCAATGGCATCGGTGATCCCGTCTGTCCTGCCGGCCCACATCTTTTCCATAGGCGTCTCCTTTGTGTTGGATGGATGCATACTCCGGGCGAGCCTGCCGTTACCGGCGTCCTGCCCGCAATGGCACATACTGGGGGCCGTCTACACAGCCCCCAGCAGCATAGGGTACGCTTTTATACGCGTTCTTATGAAAAAGGGGGAACACCTTTTTCATCGCACCGTAGGTGCGTTAAAAACGGTATGGGACGACGTTTGTGGCGCATCGCCGCAAACGGGAAGCGCGGCGCTTCCTTCTTCCGAAAACCTAACGGTTTTATGAAGAATCCGTATTACTTGCCGTCTACCATGGCCTGTACCTTGATGGGCAGACCGTACAGGGTGATAAACCCGGCGGCGTCCTTCTGATTGTAGTCGCTTTCACCAAAGGTGGCGATCTTCTCGCTGTACAGGGAGTAATCGCTCCACACGCCGGCGTTGATCATGTTGCCCTTATACAGCTTCAGCCGAACCTTGCCGGTGACCCGCTCCTGGGTTTTATCCACAAAGGCGCTGAGGGCCTCCCGCAGGGGGGTGAACCACTGGCCGTTGTATACCAACTCGGCAAAGGTGATGGCCAGCTTTTGCTTTTCGTGCATGGTCATCTTGTCCAGGCAGAGGGTCTCCAGCACGCTGTGGGCTTTGTACAAAATGGCGCCGCCAGGCGTCTCATACACGCCCCGGCACTTCATTCCCACCAGACGGTTTTCCACAATATCCAACAGGCCGATGCCGTTTTCTCCGCCCAGCTTGTTCAGCCGCAGGATGATCTCTTTGGCAGAGAGCTTTTCCTCGTTGAGGGCCACCGGCACGCCCTGGTCAAACTCCAGGGTGATGTAGGTGGGCTTATCCGGCGCGGCAATGGGGGACACGCCCATCTCCAAAAAGCCGGGCTTTTCGTACTGCGGCTCATTGCCGGTGTCCTCTAAGTCCAAGCCCTCGTGGGACAGGTGCCACAGGTTCTTATCCTTGGAATAGTTGGTCTCCCGGTTGATCCGCAGGGGCACGTTGTGGCGTTCGGCGTAGTCGATCTCCTCTTCCCGGGATTTGATGCTCCACTCCCGCCAGGGGGCAATGATGGGCATGTTGGGGGCAAAGTGCTTGATGGCCAGCTCAAAGCGCACCTGATCGTTGCCCTTGCCGGTGCAGCCGTGAGCGATGGCGTCGGCGCCCTCCTTCAGGGCCACGTCCACCAACCCCTTGGCGATGCAGGGACGGGCGGTGCTGGTGCCCAGCAAATACTCCTCATAAATGGCCCCGGCCTTCATGGTGGGGATGATAAAGTCGTTGACATACTCCTCGGTCTGATCCAGCACATAGCACTTGGACGCGCCGGTGGCCAGGGCCTTGGCCTCCAGGCCCTCCAGCTCATCGTTCTGGCCCACATTGCCGGCCACGGCGATGACCTCGCAGTTGTTATAATTTTCCTTCAGCCAGGGAATGATAATGGACGTATCCAGGCCGCCGGAATAGGCCAAAACCACTTTTTTGATGCTATCTTTATTCATGTTTATGCCTCCATGTCTGAATAAATATTTAATTCTGAATGATTTATATGCACATTATAGCATCCCTTTTTCCCTTGTCAAGCCCCTGAGGAAGATTTTCCGGGAAAACTGGAGGAAATCTTGCAATCCTTGGGAACATATGCTATATTGTCTATTTGTGAAGGAATCTAATGAAATAAAGGAGAGCGTATAGCTTGACACAGCAAGAAAACATCCGCAACATTGCCATCATCGCCCATGTAGACCACGGCAAGACCACTCTGGTAGATGAAATGCTGAAGCAAGGCGGGATCTACCGGGAAAACCAGGCGGTGGTAGACCGGGTCATGGACTCCGGCGATCTAGAACGGGAGCGGGGCATTACCATCCTGGCAAAAAACACGGCGGTACATTATAAAGACTACAAAATCAACATCGTAGACACCCCGGGTCACGCCGACTTTGGCGGCGAGGTGGAGCGGATTCTAAAAATGGTCAACGGCGTTTTGCTGCTGGTAGACGCCGCGGAAGGCCCCATGCCCCAAACCCGGTTTGTACTGCAAAAGGCCCTGGAGCTGGGCCACAAGGTCATTGTGGTGGTCAACAAGATCGACCGGCCCGACGCCCGCATCGACGAGGTTATGGACGAGGTGTTGGAGCTGCTGCTGGATCTAGACGCCACCGACGAGCAGTTTGAATCCCCCACCATCTTCTGTTCCGCCCGGCAGGGAACCTCTGCCTACGGGCCCCACGAAATGGGGGAGGATTTGACGCCTTTGTTTGAAACCATCGTCAACTATATCCCCGCCCCCCAGGGGGATCCGGAGGGGCCGCTGCAGCTGTTGGTGTCCTCCATCGATTATAATGAATATGTAGGGCGCATTGGCATTGGCCGCATCGAGCGGGGCTCCATCCGGCAAAACCAAGAGGTGACCATCTGCGACTACTACGACCCTGCCCACCAGGAAAAGGGAAAGGTCGTGGCCCTGTATACCTTTGATGGCCTGGGCCGGGCGGCGGTGGAGGAGGCCTCCGCCGGAGAGATCGTGGCCTTTTCCGGCATGGCCGATTTGACCATTGGCCGCACCATCTGCGCGCCGGACGCCCCGGAGCCGCTGCCCTTTGTGAAGATCTCCGACCCCACCATAGAGATGACCTTTGCCGTCAACGACAGCCCCTTTGCTGGCCGGGAGGGCAAGTATGTCACCTCCCGGAATCTGCGGGACCGTCTGGAGCGGGAGCTTTTGAAGGACGTGTCTCTCCACATGACCGAGCAGGGCACCGACGCCTTCAACGTAGCCGGACGGGGCGAAATGCACCTGTCCATCCTCATTGAGACCATGCGCCGGGAGGGCTACGAATTTTCTGTGTCCACCCCCCGGGTGCTGACCAAAACCATCGACGGCAAGCTTTGCGAGCCTATGGAGCGGATGGTGGCGGACGTGCCGGAGCCCTCCGTGGGCGCGGTGATTGAAAAGATGGGCCAGCGCAAGGGGGATCTTCTGGCCATGACGCCTATGGGCAGCCGATACCGGCTGGAATTTTTGGTGCCCTCCCGGGGCCTGTTTGGCTACCGCAGCGAATTTTTGACCGATACCCGCGGCGAGGGCATCATGTCCTCCGTTCTTGACAGCTACGCCCCCATGAAGGGGGAAATCGAGCGGCGGAAAACCGGCTCTCTTGTGGCCTTTGAAACCGGCGACACCACGGCCTACGGCCTAGGCGGCGTCCAGGATCGGGGCGCGTTGTTTGTCGGCCCGGGGGTATCGGTGTACGCCGGCATGATCGTAGGCTCCTGCAACCGCAACGAGGATATGGCGGTAAACGTGTGCAAAAAAAAGCAGCTGACCAACATGCGGGCCGCTGGCAGCGATGAAGCCATTCGTCTTGTCCCTCCCCGGGTGCTGTCTTTGGAGCAGTGCCTGGAGTATTTGGCCGATGACGAGCTGTTGGAGGTCACCCCGGAAAGCCTGCGTATGCGCAAGCGTATCTTAGATCACAGCGCCCGCATGCGGCAGGTGATGAAAAACCGGTAACCTTTTCCACCCCGGAAGGATGGCCGTATCGCCATCCTT
>CAYVWG010000040.1:0-4213 GCA_964455425.1 uncultured Oscillospiraceae bacterium
AGCGGGCAGATCACCCGCTTGCCCGGCAAGCGGTTTGTTCGGGGCTAGAAGCAACTGCCGGCGCGGCTGCGTACATGCAGCCGCGCCGGTTTTGTTATTTCTTCTCCTGATTCTCTAGCCACTGGACAAGGGTATCCACCCCTGTCCACAGCAGAAGGAGCGCTCCCAGGAGGATCCCCGCCGGTAGGGCCAGCAGACCGATCATGCCCAGACCGATCCACAACACCGCCTGAGACAGCGCCCGGCACAGCTTTCCACGGATGGAATCACCCCCTACTGGCTGACAATTTTATAATACGTCTTGGCCGTTAGGCTGTAAATGAGCACATAAAGCACGCCAAAGGCCAGGAAGCACCCCAGGGTACACAGCAAATACAGCCGCACATTGACCATGTTAAACAGGGCCAAAAGCAGACGGATCAAGGGAAACGCCATCGCCGTATGCAGCCCCGCCACCACCAGGGGCAGGAAAAACACCGTAAGCACCTGGCTATGGATGGCACGCTTTACCTCTTCCTGAGACAAGCCTACCTTTTGCATGATGGCAAACCGGCCCCGGTCTTCATATCCTTCGGAGATCTGCTTATAGTAGATGATCAGCACCGTGGCCATCACAAAGAGCAGCCCCAGGAAGATCCCCAAAAAGTATATGCCGCCATACACGCCCAAAAAGAACGCTCTTTGTCCAACCCGGCTCTCTAGCTCGCCGGTAAAGCCCTCTGCTTCCATTGTATGGGTCAGCTGCCGGCAGAATTCCTTCTGGGCCGATTCCGGCGCGTCGGTGTCAAAGCCGTAGTAGACCTGCAGCTCTTCTCCCGTGGCCTGCCCCACTGCCTGCAAAAGCTGGGCAAAATCCCCCTCCGACAAAACCACCGTGTAGCTGGTAAACACGCTGGCCACGGCTCTACCGTTATTGAGCAAAAACTCCGCTTGGCCGACAATGCGGTATTCCCGATCCAGCAGGCAAAGGGTTTGCTGCTCATAGTCCAGCCGGTTTGCGCAGATAAGCGCCTTCCCTGTCTCCAGGCGGTAGCTTTTCCCTGTGGCCCCGTTATAGGCCGAAAGCGGCACAAAGGCAAGCGCCCGCAGCTGGTCGTTTTGGCCAAGGCTATGGATTTGTTCTTCGTCCAGAATAAAGCGGTTTTCCTGCTGGCTGGCTACCAAATCCAGATAGGGATATTGGACAACGTCTACTGCGGGCACGTCCAGCTGGTCGCTCAAGGTCTCGGCGTAGGCAACCAGCTGATCGCACCGCTCCTGGGTCGGCTCTTGGATGTAAAGGGAAATGTCGTTGGGGTAGCGGGAGTAGATAATATCCTCCATGCCCAGCATCAGCGAGGTGGTGGAGGAAACCATCACCAGCACCATGGTGGACAGCACACAAATATTGGCCAGGCCTACAGCGTTTTGTTTCATCCGGTACAGCATGCCCGAAACGCTGATAAAATGCCGGGTTTGATAATAATACCGCCGGTTTTTCCGCAGCAGCTTCAGCACCGCGATGCTGCCTGCCGTAAAGAGCAAATAGGTAGCCGCGATGACCAGCAGCACCGCCACAAAAAACACGTTGAGAGATGTAAGGGGATCTTTCACCGTAACGGCCAAATAGTAGCCCACGGCCAAAGCGATCACACCCAGCAGCGCCAAAAACCACTTTGCCTTTGGCTCACGCTCCCCTACATTGCTCCCCTGAAGAAGGGCGATGGGCTTAGCGCTTTGGATGATCCGAACAGAATTGGCATAAATCAGCCCAAACACCAGGCAGAAAAACAAAGGCGTTTGCCACAGTGCCTTAGGGGAAAGGAAAAAGCCCAGCGTGATCTCACCGCCCATAATCCGGCAGATGAGCAAAAACATGAGCTTATCCAGCACAATACCCAGCCCCAGCCCAGCCAAAAGACTAACGGCCGTGACCACGCCTGTCTCCAGCAGCAGCACCCAGGACAGATGCTTTTTCTCCATCCCCAAAAGATTGAGCAGGCCAAATTCCTTTTTTCGCCGCTTCATCAGAAAGCTATTGGTATAAAAGAGAAAAACAAAGGCAAAAATGCCGATGACCTGAACGCCAAACTTCATGATGGCGGTCAGGGTCGCCGCGCCGGTCATTTGATCCAGCCCCGGGTTGCAGGACAAAGACATCACCAGGTAAAACATCGTTACGGTGAGCACACAGGTCAGCATATAGGGCACATAGGTTTTGCTGTTTCTCCGTATATTTTGCAGGGCCAGCCTGCCGTAGATCCGCCTATTCATCCCGGTCACCGCCTGTTGCCAGCAGCGTTAAGGTGTCGGATATTTTTTGGTACAGCTGCTCGTTGGTGCTCTGCCCCCGGTAAATCTGGTGGAACACCTCGCCATCCTTAATAAACAGCACGCGTCCGGCATGGCTGGCGGCTTTGGTGGAGTGGGTCACCATCAGGATGGTTTGGCCAGCACTGTGAATTTGATGGAACACCTGCAGCAAGCTATCGGTAGATCGGGAATCCAAAGCGCCGGTTGGCTCGTCAGCCAAAATCAGCTTTGGCTTGGTAATCAAGGCCCGGGCCACCGCTGTCCGCTGCTTTTGCCCGCCAGACACCTCATAGGGATACTTGCCAAGCAGCTCCGTCAGCCCTAGGCTGCGGGCTATGGGCGTAAGCAGAGCCTCCATCTGAGCCACGGTTTTTCCCCCCAACACCAGGGGCAGCAGGATATTGTCCCGCAGGGTAAAGGTATCCAGCAGATAAAATTCCTGGAACACAAAGCCCAGGTTTTCCCGCCGAAAGGCCGCCAGATCCTTTTCCCGGATGTCCGCAAGGTTGCGTCCTTCCAGCAAAACCGAACCGCTGGTGGGCCTGTCCAGCGCCGCCAGGATATTGAGCAGCGTGGTTTTGCCTGAGCCGGATTCTCCCATAATGGCCACATATTCTCCCCGTTCCACAGAAAAGGAAACCTGGGACAAGGCCTGCACCTGGCTTCCGCCAAAGCGAGTGGTATAGATTTTTTTCAGGCCGGAAACCGATAGTATTTCCATAGTGTATACCTCCTATCTGCCCAAAGTATACCAAAAGGCCGAAATGTCCGACATCGAATCTCGTGACATTTCGGCCTTTCTTGTGACATTTTTGTCACCTATTCTACTCAATTTCCAGGCTCTGTGTGGGCAGTGCCAGGGTAAACACGCTCCCCTTCCCCGGCTGGGAGGAAACCGTAATGTCCATGTGCAGCTTCTGGGCAGCCTGCTGGCAAAGGTACAACCCCAGTCCGGTTGCCTTTTTATCGTATCGTCCATTATAGCCGGTGTAGCCTTTGGCAAAAATCCGGGGCAGATCCTCCGGGACAATACCGATGCCGGTATCGGCCACAGATATCCGTTTATCGGGATACACCGTAATGGCCACCTCCCCTGCCGATGTATATTTTATGGCGTTGGACAGCAGTTGCTCCAGAATAAACAGCAGCCATTTTTCATCGGTCAGTCCCCGAACATCGGTTGGTTCATAATGAAGCCGCAGCTTTCGGTGGACAAACTGAGGTGCAAATTTATGAATGGCCTGCTTAATGATGCCGTCTAGCCCATACTCCTGGATAATAAAGTCATTCTCCCCGCCCAGGCGAACATAGGACAGCGCCATTTGCACATATTGCTCCACCCGAAACAGCTCTGCCAGCAGCGCCCGATGCTCAGCCGTATCCTCTTGCTGCAGGAGCATTTGTATCGCCGCGATAGGCGTTTTGATCTGATGCACCCAGGTCATAAAATATTCCAAGTTCTGTTGCCGTTCCTCTTGGGCGGCGGTAAGCAGCTGGTTGCTCTTTTGCCCAAGAACGCGGATCATTTGCTGATACTCTTCCTCCGCCAGGGTTTTGGGCTGCGGCAGATGGGAAACGTCATAAACGATCTGCGGCAGAAGGCTCTGCCTTTGCTTGTGATCCCGGCAAAAGCAGAAAAAGGACACCGCCAGCACCCCTGTGCCGAGCAGCAGGCAAAGGGCGGCAGCGTAGCCCACCGCCTCCAGCTCTAGGTCATACAGAGCAAAGACCACAGCAAAAATCAGCGCAAAGCAAGCAAAAAGAAGGACGCCTCTTCCCTTCTGCCGCAGGAATATTTCCAACAGCTGCCAGTAAGTTTTTCTCTCCACAGCGTCCCTCTCTTTCACAAAATAATGTAGCCGCTGCCAATTTTTGTGGTGATAAATTCCGGCAGCCCCACCTTCTCCAGCTTTCGCCGGAG
>CAYVWG010000040.1:4313-12025 GCA_964455425.1 uncultured Oscillospiraceae bacterium
CGCCTTGGCCATCGATGGTATAGATTTTCTCCCCATCGGTAGAATAGCCGCAGATCACAATATCCTTCGGCGCCGGCTTACAGTTGGCGGCACAGCAGGCCAGGATGGTGTTTATCGTCTCCACATGGCCCAAGGCCACCTCCTCATAGCCGCTGTCCTTGCCGTACTTTTGGGCCTGGGCAAAGGTGATGCTTGTGGTGTAGGAAAGGGTCAGCGTGCCAGTTTCTTCATCGTAATCTTCCCAGCCAAAGGCTGACCAGTCTTCGGTGATATAGTCCTGCAACGACATGGTTTCCCCACCGCCGCCAATACCGGCCACCCAAATCACAACGGCCACAAGGACAAGCAGCAGCGCCAATGCCACACCCAGCACAATCCACATCCATTTTTTCATCTTTTGCTCCCCCTGGCGATGGATATTTCTCTGTTTGTAAGGCTATCATAATCCAAATGGCTCCGTTTGTAAAGCAATTTTAGCCGCACATCCCCTGCGGATGCGCGGCTATCGGTTCATGGATGCGTCAATATCCCTCATCATAGTTCAGGCTGAAGGAGGACATCACCTGCTCCCGGCAGGCCGCCGTTTCCTTAGCCGCGCTTTCCTTCACCCGAAATTGCAGGCTATAGCAGTAGTTTTCATCCGCCAGCAGCGCGCCGGTGCAGACAAGGGTACCCTCTTCCCCGGTGCTGCACCAGGAAAACCGGTACTCGTCCATACCATACCGCTGAGTCTTTATCGGCTGCAATTGCTCCACGCTGTAGCCGGTCATGGCCGTCATGATCTGCTGGGGAGACTGACCCCAGGTGGTGTTGGCCACAATGGTATAGCTTTCATCCTCCGCCTCGTAGACGATCGTGCCATCGCCCATGCCGTCTGCCGGCAGCAGGCTGCCGTCGGGCACGGCAAAGGATATGCTATAGCGCAGCTCCGTGTCCTCGGCCCAGGCCGGCAGCTCATCGTCAACGGTTTGGCCCTCAAAATTGTTCTGTACTTTGCAGCCGGAAAATGCTATAATCAACAATAAGAAGAAAACAAAACCAACCGATTTTCGCATATCTCCCTCCAAAAGGTAACCTTATTATGACAGATTTGTATTACCTCACCATCACCTCCCCCACGGTATTGGCCCTTGCCCCGGTGTTTTTGCTGATTTACATGCTCCTTTTGAGCGCCATAAGCTTCTGCGCCATGGGGATAGACAAGCACCGGGCGCTACGGCGGCGCAGGCGGATCCCAGAGCGGGTTTTGCTCACGCTGAATTGGCTGGGCGGCAGCTTTGGCGTCCTGCTGGGCATGGTATTTTTCCACCACAAAATCAACCGTCAGCGTCACCCGGCCTTCGCTTTTGGCGCTCCGCTTGCCGTGGCTATTCATAGTATACTGCTTGGCCTGGCCACTTATGTCCGTCATGGCGGGTCTGTTTCCGGGCTTTTCACCGCCTTGGTGGGCGGCAGCTTTTTCTTTCCTTGATACATCCCCCGGGTTTTCCTATAGTACATATCCCCTAACGGTATGGAGGTAAGGCAATGAGACAATGTATGGACGCCGAGAATCTGCACCGCAGATTGGCAAAAATTATCGGCCAGATAAAGGCCATCGACCGCATGATCGATGAAAACGTCCCCTGTGAGGATGTGCTTTCCCAAATCAGCGCCGCAAAATCGGCGCTCAACAAGGCCGGTCAGGTCGTTTTGGAGGGGCATATTCAGCATTGCATCAAAGACGCCGTTGCCAAAGGTGATGAGCAGGAGATCGAAAACTTCACCAAGGCCATTGCGCGCTTTGCCAATATGCAGTAGCCTGCGGCTGCAACAGCTAAGGCGGACTGTGGCTGCTGCACAAACCAAGGCACGGGGTAGCAAACTGCGTCGATTGCGGCGGGCTGCACCGGGCTGAGGCGAACTGCGGCGATTGTGGCGGCTGCACGAACCAAGGCGCGCGGCGGCGGATAACGCGGATTACAGCTGGCTGAGGCAAGCTGCGCCGGCTGCACGAATTAAGTTGAACTACGGTAAGCAAGGCACGTCAAGGCGAACCTGTGGCGGCGGAAAAGGAAAAACAGCGGTTTTCCCTTTCCGCCGCCATTGTTCTTTTGCCCCTTGACAACCCATACCCCTATATGTATAATATGGGCATACACCCATGGGTATTTTTCGGAGGTTTTGGAAGGTTTTGGGGATTCTGGGGGTTCTGGGCAGAAAGGTTTTGGGGGCTGGCAATGCCCGGGGCTTTGGGAAAGTTCTCGGTATGCTTTGAACTTTTCATACTCGTTCTGATGAAAAAGGTGGAACACCTTTTTATAGCACCGTAGGTGCGTTAAGAACGGTATGGGACGATGTTTGTGGCAATTCGCCATAAACGGGAAGCGCTGCTTCGGCGGTTTTTTCTTCCTAAAACCTAACGGTTTGATGAAGAATCCGTATCAGGCCTGTTTTTCGGTATTCCTCGGAAAATTTAGACTTTTCAAAATTTTTCCGGGCCTTTTCCCTTCTTCGGGAGTTTTCGGTAATGTTAAGGGGTTCGATGTTTCGCCTTTGGGTGCTGCACATTTTGGCGTTTAGATTTTCGGTAGTGTATGGAGGGACTCTGTATGAAAAAACAGCTGTATGCGTTAGAAAAGCTGCTGGAGGCCGGCGGAACCAAAAAGGACGTGATTTTGCTTGTGCTCGGCGGGATTTCTCTTATTTTGAGCCTGATCGACCGCAGCCGAGCATTTTTGCCGCTGCCCTTTGATATCGCTTGGGTGACCATTCTTCTTTGCGGCATTCCCATCGTGTTGGAAGCAATCGTAGGTCTGCTCACCCGCTTTGACATCAAGGCGGATGTATTGGTGTCTTTGGCCTTGATCGCGTCGATCTGCATCCGGGAGGACTTTGCCGCCGGCGAGGTGGCGTTCATCATGCAGCTGGGGGCCTTGCTGGAGGATCTGACCGTGGCCAAGGCAAGAGCCGGCATTGAAAAGCTCGTACATCTTACCCCGCAGACAGCCCGCGTGCTCACCGGCGAGGAGGAACAGGTAATTCCCGCCCAGCAGGTGCAGGTGGGCGATCTTCTCCGGGTGCTCCCCGGGGAGACCGTACCAGTGGACGGCGTGATTATATCTGGACAGACCGCGATCAACCAAGCGGTGATGACGGGAGAGTCTTTGCCGGTGGATAAAACCGTTGGCGATGAAGTATCCAGCGGCACGGTCAATCAGTTTGGCGCGTTTACCATGAGGGCCACCAAGGTAGGCGAAGACAGCGCCATTCAGCGGATGATCTGGCTCATGCAATCCGCCGACGCGGGAAAGGCAAAAATTGTGGGTCTGGCTGACCGCTGGGCCACCTGGATCGTGGTAATTGCCCTTACGGCGGCGGCCTTGACGTGGATTTTCACCGGGCAGATTCTCCGGGCCGTGACCATCCTGGTTGTGTTTTGCCCCTGTGCGTTGGTGCTGGCCACGCCAACGGCCATTATGGCCGCCATTGGCAACGCCACAAGGCATGGCTTCTTGGTAAGCGAGGGAGACGCCCTAGAGCGGCTGGCCAAGGTGGCGAAGATCACCTTTGACAAAACCGGAACGCTGACCTACGGCACGCCTAAGGTCACAGCTGTACGCGCCCTGGCCCCCTATCATCCAGACCAGGTATACGCCCTGGCCGCCGCCGCCGAAAAGCTATCGGAGCATCCCTTGGGGAAAGCCGTTGTCCAAAGCTACGGCAAGGCGCTTTTGCCGCCGGAAGCGTTCCAAATGATTCCCGGGCAAGGCGTTCGCGCCTTGGTGGAGGGGAAACAGGTAACGGCGGGCAATCTAACGCTGCTTGCGGCAAACGGCATCGCCCCTCCCAGCAAAGAGGAAGTCAGCCCCTATCTGCAGCAGGGCGGCACGGTAATCTATGTGGCTGTGGAGCAGGCTTGCGCCGGATATCTGGTTTTGTCAGACACCGTACGCAAAAACGCGGCGGAAATGATCCGCGGCATACAGGCCCTAGGCGTGGCCCCGGTTTTGCTGACCGGCGACAATGCCAACGCCGCTTCCTCCATTGCAGGACAGCTGGGCATTGACCAGGTTTGCGCCAACTGCCTGCCGGAGGATAAGCTGCGCCGCATTGGGGAATTTCAGCAAAGCGGCAGCGACGTTTGCATGATCGGTGACGGCGTCAACGATGCGCCTGCCCTAAAAAAAGCCAACGTGGGCATTGCCATTGGCGGCGTCGGCAGCGATATTTCCGTGGATGCGGCGGATATTGCCCTGGTAAGCGACGATATTCAGGAGCTTCCCCACCTGGTGGCCCTTTCCCGCCGGATGATGGGCGTAATCAAAATCAACCTCACCTTCTCCATGGCGCTGAATTTCCTTGCCATCGTCCTTGCCATCACAGGCCTGCTGGGGCCGGTTATTGGCGCGCTGGTACACAACGCCGGCAGCGTCATGGTGATTGGCCATTCGGCCTTGCTGCTTGCCTGGCGGTACAAAGGCAAAGCATAAAGCCCCCCTATAGGACGCGCCCCCGGCATCCAGGTAGTTCTGGATGCCGGGGGCGCAACCTTTCCGCTAGCTCTATATGTTCGTGCCGCGTCAGCCGGCGGCTGTGTGCCGGCAAATCAGAGGGTTACTTGATCCTCTTGATCCCAGCGGTTCTAAGGGCTACCGCACGCTCACAGGCGTTTTTATTGCAGTGGCCGGAATGGGTTCCATCGTCACGAGAGGCTGGACAGAAGCTGCAAATATCCTGATAGGCACAGTCGGAACATTCCCGAGGACGCAGATACTGCGCGCAGCGGGCCACCGTCTTCTCCCAAGCCCGAGCAAAGCCTAGCTCCAACACCGATTCATGCATCCAGTTTACGGCCATACACGGCTCCATAAAGCCCCGCCAGTTGATGGAAAACATGGATTTGCCCGCCATGCAGTTGATACCACGCTTTTCTTCCTTTCCTTCTCCGCCAGGGGCAGGAAGAGTGGCAGGGTCTACCGGTTCATGGGTGCGGCCATGGGAGCGCTCCAACATCAGCCGAGCCTGGACAGCCTGCTCCAGGGAAAGGCTGTAATCCTCTCGCTCCAAGCCTTCCTCGGGGGGCAGAAGAAAACCGCTCATGCCATAATCGAAGCTGTGCTCCTTCAAAAAGTCCAGCATGCCTTGCAAATACGGATAATTAAAGCGGCTGATCGTAAGGGCCACTTTCATAGGGATCTTCATTTCCTGCAGGCGCAGCAGGCTTTCTGCCACTTTCTCATAGACCCGGCGGCCAGTTACCGCCTGGTAACCCTCATCGTCGGCGCCGTAGAGGGTGATCTGCATGTGCCTGGGCCGATGCTGTTCAAAAAAATCCAGCATGTCCTCGTCGATCAAAGAGCCATTGGTGTTGACGTTCATGTTCACGCCCCGATCCCAAAGGTAAAGATATAGCTCCTTGAAATCCGGCCTAATGAGACATTCCCCGCCGGTGAGCAAGGCATACATCAAGCCGGCGTCATAGGCTTGGTCAAAAATATCCTTCCACTGCTGGGTGGATAGCTCTTCTTTCAACGCTTGTTCATTGTCCATAACATGAACATAGCACATTTTGCAATCAAAATTGCAGCGTCCAGTGAGTTCAAAAGAGCCGCTGACCGGCGTTTTCGTTTCCGCGCAGGCACGCATCATCTGCCGCTTGGCAGTAGTGTAATTTTCATGATTCATTTGGGGCGTCTCCCTTCCGGGCCGTCATCGTAGTTTGGCTGGGCTTTCCCGGTTCGTTTGTTTTTTACAGGGGCGATAGGCGCGGTCATATTGCGATGGCCTCCACATTCATCAAGCCTTGCCCGACACGCCGCACCGCCCTTGTGCGCGTTAATTTTAGGCAAAAGTTTGCGGCGCCTGAACTTCAGGCGCCGCAATTCATTTGCGCCCGTTTTCTATAAAGGCCAGAAGCCCTTATAGATCCGGCAGCGGGATGCAGTCGCCGATCAAAGTCAGCTGAGAAGACGACGACGTTGTGGTGGGGTCCGCTACATCCGCGGAGGAAGCAATTACATCCGCAGCAGCAAATGTACGTACCTCCGCCATAGGCGCACGAAACAGTTCTTTCATGGTGTTCTCTCCTATGATCTAAAAACTAGCTAATGCAGTTATTGCTGCCATTTTCGCTGAGACGCCAGGTCCAGGAATCCATGGGGTCCTCGGTGGTCACCTCAGTGGAAGAGGCAATGACATTATCAGGCAGGAAGACCTTGACCTCAGCCTTGGGGGCCATAAATGTTTTCATAAAAAATCCTCCTTAGTAAATGGAAACAAGGTTCTCAACCAATGTGTCGCACATACAGCTTATGGTTGTAGGCTTGGTCACAAAGGTTTCGGTAGCCTCGTCCGCGCTGGAAGCGGCAATAACATCTTTAACATCAAACATTTTAACCGTCGCCTTCGGGTTGGTAAAGTTCCTCATGATTTACACTCCTTATCTATAAATTATTTCACCGCGAAATTCTTCACAGGTGAATTACGACAAAAGGGGCTGCGGCGTCTTTTGGCTCAAAGGCCAGGGTGACGGTGCTTTCCCATCTCGCTGTTTGCCTTGCCCCTAGGCCACCGGAGGGAATTCCGGTGGCCTAGGAAACTCAAAGGCTCATTTTAACCATCCAATAAGCAGTTCTCACTAGTCCAGCCAGCATCATCATCGAGCCACTCATCGTCTCCCAGGGAGTCGGTCAGGATATCCTCGTTGATGCTAAAGCGCTGGATCTCTGCCTTGGGGGTGTTAAAGGTTTTCATCTGCAGTCAGCTCCTTTCCGGATATGAAATCCATTTAGCCATTGGTAGCGCCGAAGCAATTTTCGGCCGCCAAAGCGTAATCCATAATGGCGTTGGCCAAATTCCGGGTGGCATCCGCCTTACCCTCCGCCGTGTTGAGCGCTACAAAGGACTGCAGGTTATAGGTCAAGGTTTGGCTGACCTGCGTGCCGCCGCTATAAATGGCTACCGTTAAATCCTTTTGCAGGTTGGACGCGCTAAGGCCGGCGTAATTGAAGCCCATCCGGTTCCCCGAAATCGTCATCTCCGTACCCTGAATCGTCGTCTCCACAGGATTGCCGTCGTCACCCACATAGGAAACCACCGCGTACAAATCCGCAGCCTCATAGGTTCCCTTATTGATTACGAAAGTAAACTGGAGCACCGCGTCAAGGTTCAAGCCACGGCCAACGAAACGAACCTCTGTGGCATCGCCCTCCAGCGTGGTAGTGCTGGTAACCTCATGGGTTCCAATCACCTTTTGCTCATCTGTCAGCTCGCTATTGGCAAGATTCTCCGTGTTATAATTGAACTTGACCTGCGCGGCAGCGCCATAGTTGAGCAGGGCAACAATAAGATCGTCATATGTAGTGGTACTCGTGTCGGCAAGAACCGCGTACAAGCTATCCGCCAGGTTAAAGTTGGCAACTTTACCTTCGGCAGCTCTATTGCCTTCCGCGTCCAAGCCAAATGCCTGAACCGTCAGAACATCTTTCATTTCCTTGGCCGCTACGGGGAAGGAAACTACGACATAGTCGCCTACCTCAACGCTTGTTACGTTTGCTTTGTCAACCGCAGCGCCGCCCTTGGTGACCTCAAATTCGTACCCGGCAAAGCTCTCCAAAGACGCTTTATCAAAGGCTACATTGGGATACACCGTCTCTGCCAGGGAAGCGCCAGCCTGCTCCGGGTCCAGATTCGGCGTGGTTGTGGACTCTGCTTTCTTGAACAGGGTGAAG
>CAYVWG010000040.1:12125-13920 GCA_964455425.1 uncultured Oscillospiraceae bacterium
GATCATATACTCGCCACTGGTAACTTCGCTGACCTGGGTGTACTTTGTGCCGGTAGGCTCGACCGCGCCGCAGACGGTGCAGACGCCGTTAACATAGTTGTGCCCGGTAGCGGGAATTTCCACGCTATAGGTGTGGGTCGCATCGTGAGTGCAAACATAAACATCCGCGCCGGGTTCTGTGCAAGTGGCCGCGGTGGAAAGCTCGTCGCTCTTCTGATAATCATGACCCAGAGCCTCAATGACAGTCTCGCTCAGGACAGCGCCGCAGTCGGTGCAATATACGCGCTCATAGCCCGCTTCTTCACAGGTAGCCGCTTTGCTATCGGTGGCTGTATTGAGATGCTCGCACACAACATATTTATAGAAGGTTACGGCATAGGCCTCGGAAGTCCCGGTAGTTATATCACCGTTTTGTGCATAGATCGTGAACTCACTGTTATAATACTCCAGATACTTCTGGCTCACCACAGATTGGAGGACAAGCGCGCCAGTGGCATCCGCCAAGTCTGTTTCGACAATCTGCCAGCCCTTACTGGTATCCGTGGCGGCGTCGCCGATGGTGGTGAAGTTCCCGTTCAGATCCATAGCAAGGATATAGTCTCCGTCTACACCATTGGTAAACATAAAGTTGTTATCCGCATCCACGGAAACATCCCAAATGGCGTTTGAGTAGGCGTACACTTTGCCATCGTTTGCATCCACATCCAGGGCAATGTTGGTTCCATTATTCACCAAAACTCTGCCGTTGATGGTAATCACTACCATATCACCATCAGACACAGTTTGGCTCTTGTTTACTTCTTCGGCCTCCACCTGGCATGTATCGCAGATGTGGTCGCCGTTGGCATCGATATGGCCGGTAGCCAGAATGGGCTCGGTATAGGAGTAATCACAGCCATCGTTCTGGCAGGAGTAGGTCAGCACGCCATCAATGGTGCAGGTAGGCGCGGTGGTAATTACGCCGCTGTCCATGTTATGGCCGGTGCGGGAGAGCTTGATAGTCACATTCGGATGGGAGCCATCATCAAGGACTTCATCCGGGCATTCGGTTACAATATAGCCGTCTTCCGTGCAGGTGGGCGCTACATATTCCGTATAGTTTCCCGTCTTGATCCTCTCAGCAATCACATCGTCGGTGAGGGAAGGATGCTTGCAAGAGCCATCGTCATATACATAGAAAGTAATTCCGTAGGCGCTTTCGGTCAGCTTGCTGGCAGAGGTGGAATAGGTCGTGAATTTACCGCTGTAGTATTCCAGGTAATAGGATCCGTAGGAGCCGGTGACGCCGGAAATCGCGGCTGTTACCTTTTCACTGCCATCAATGTCGTTGCCGAGAGTCCAGGTCTGGCAGGTCGCCGCATCTCCAACGGCCAGAGCGCCGGTATCGGTCGTGCCCAGCATTTCTCCGGTTATATTGTTGACGAAGAAATAGGTGCCGTCCTCCTCAATGTTTACTTCCCAAACCTCACTATGATCTTCCAGGCTGTAGTATTCGTTTCCTGTGGGCGAGGTCACAACGGAGGAGGTAGAAGTAACGTCCAGGGAACCAAGATCCCCGGTCAGGACATGGCCGTCAATGTCGATAAGTACGTTGTCGCCTTGTTGCACCGTGTAGGACGGAGTAAATTTGCTGCCAGTGGTACCGCAGGTCACGCAGAGGCCATTTTCATCAAAGACATGCAGGCCAGTTGCATCAGCAACCACGCAGGAGCCCTCTTCTTCCGCGCCGCACTTGCTGCACTCCCGCCAGGTTTCGCCATCAGCGCCGCAGGTAGCGGTGGTTTTGGTGACATAG
>CAYVWG010000041.1:0-13801 GCA_964455425.1 uncultured Oscillospiraceae bacterium
GATATTATACCATAGAATTGCCGGTTGTCAACCGTTTTCGTCAAATTTAAGCAGCCGGGAAAACAAGGCCCCGCACCGGGCGGCAAATTCCTCCGCCGTTCCCTGGTTTTCCAGCACATAGGTGCAGCGCCGGGCAAACGTCTCCTGATCGGCCTGGGCGCCGATCCTCCGCAGAGCTTCCTCGGGGGATAGTCCCTCCCGCCGGGCCAGCCGGAGGATGCGCTGCTCCAGCGGCGCGGTAACGCACACCGTTGCCAGGCACAGGGCGTCCAGCCCGCTTTCAAACAGACCCACCGCGTCGATGGCCCCAAAGGGGCGGCTGTCTTCCCCTATGCGCCTCTCCACCTCTCGGCAAACGGCGGCGTGGGTGATGGCGTTTAGCTCCCCTAAGGCCTGGCTGTCGGAAAACACCACCGCCGCCAGAGCCTTGCGGTCTAGCCTCCCGTCCTTTACCGTGCCGGGAAACCGACGGCGGATCCCCGCCAACATCTGCTTGTCCGTTTGCAGAAGTTCATGGTAAATTTCATCGCAATCCAGCGCCAGACCTCCGTGGGCGGCAACCACCGCCAGCGCCGTGGATTTGCCGCAGCCGGAGCCGCCGGTGATCCCAATGAGTCTCATGGTTCCTTGTCTCCATCCACCACCCGAAACCCGGCGGATTTCCGCAGCCGGTTTTGCACCGCGTAGGCAATGCCGCCGCCTTCGGGACACCGGGCATAGATGCGGGTAACGGTTTGCTTGTCCAGCGTCCGCAGGGCGGCAAACAGCCCTGCGGAAAGGGAGGCTGGCTCCGCCTCCCAGCCATAGGCGGTGGGATTGCACCCGGCATACAGCGCCAGCTCTTCGGCAAAGCAGAGCACCGCGCACCCGGGAGCAAAGTGCCGCCGGATATACGCCGCCGCCCCCTGCCGGGAGCCGGCCACCACGATCACCTCTGCCGCCGGGGCGTAGTGGCGGTATTTCATCCCCGGGGCGCGGACAATCGTATCGTCGCTGATTTGGCCGGTAACCGCCCGGTCCACAACCAGCTTACCCACCAAGGGCCGCAGCTGCTCCGGGGTAATGCCGCCGGGCCGCAGCAGCCGGGGCTGTGGCCCGGTCAAGTCCACAATGGTGGATTCCACCCCCACCCGGCAGGGGCCGCCGTCTACAATGGCCTCGATCTTCCCCTCCATATCGTGGTAGACATGCTGGGCAGTGGTGGTGGAGGGCTTGCCGGAAATATTGGCAGAGGGCGCCGCGATGGGCGTTTCGGCCAGCCGGATGATCTCCCGGGTGGCCTCCACCTGAGGGCAGCGGATGGCTACCGTGTCCAAGCCGCCGGTGGTGGTGCGGGGCACAATCTGCGCCGCCGGCAGCACCATGGTCAACGGGCCGGGCCAAAATGCCTCCGCCAGACGCCAGGCCAAATCGGGGATGGCGGCACAGTAGCGCTCCATATCCCCTGGCTGGGCAATGTGTAAAATCAAGGGGTTGTCCTGAGGACGACCCTTGGCCGCGAAAATCCGCTTTACCGCCGCTGGCTCCAGGGCGTCGGCCCCCAGGCCGTAAACCGTCTCTGTCGGCAGGCCCACCAGGCCCCCCTGCCGCAGGATCTGGGCCGCCAGGGCCAGATCCGCCGGATTTTGGGCCGAAAGCATCTTTGTCTCCATGATGATTTATGCCTCGCTGTGCTGTAGCCTCTGGGCTTGCTCCGCCGCAGCCAGGGCGTCGATCAGCTCGTCCAAATTGCCGTCCATAAACCCGCTGATGTTGTGCAGGCTCATGCCAATGCGATGATCGGTCACCCGATCCTGAGGGAAATTGTAGGTGCGGATCTTCTCGTTGCGCATCCCCGCGCCGATTTGGCTCCTGCGGGCGCCGGACACCTGGGCCTCCTGCTTTTCCCGCTCGATCTCATACAGCTTGGAGGCCAGCATATTCATGCACTTTTCCCGGTTTTGAAACTGGCTTCTCTCCTCCTGGCAGGCCACCACAATGCCCGTGGGCTTGTGGATCAGCCGCACGGCGGAGGAGGTCTTGTTGATGTGCTGCCCGCCGGCGCCGGAGCTGCGGTAGACCTGCATTTCGATGTCCTCCGGCCGGATCTCCACATCCACCGCGTCCATTTCCGGCAGCACCGCCACCGTGGCGGTAGAGGTATGGATGCGTCCGCCCGATTCCGTCTCCGGCACCCGCTGCACCCGGTGCACGCCGGATTCAAACTTCATCCGGGAAAACGCGCCTTGGCCCTCCAGGATAAAGTCCGCCTCCTTCACGCCGCCCAACTCGGTTTCGCTGTAGTTGAGCAGGGATACCTGCCAGCCCCGGCTGGCGGCGTACATGGTGTACATCCGGTATAGGCTGTGAGCAAACAGGGCGCTTTCCTCTCCGCCAACGCCGCCGCGAATCTCCACGATTACGTTCCTGTCATCGTTGGGATCCTTGGGCAGCAGCAAAATCTGTAGCTCCTGCTCCAGCCGCTCCGCCTGTTTTTTGGCAGCGGTGAATTCCTCCTGGCAAAGCTCCTTCATCTCCGGCTCCAGCTCCATCATTTCCAGGGCCTCCGCCATGGCGGCCTTGGCCTGGTTGTAGGCTTGGAAGGTCTTAACCACCGGCTCCAGCTCCTTTTGCTCCTTTAAGCACTGGGCCGCCTGCTTTGGCTCGGCATAAAACTCCGGCTGGGCCGATCGGGCGCAAAGCTCCTCATACCGCGCCTCCACCAGTTTTAGCTTTTCCAGCATGCCGCCTCTCCCCTCTCCGCCCGAAGCAGATAAAACGCGCCACAGATGCCCGCGTCGTTGCCCAAGGTCGCCAGGGCAAAGCGGATGTCCTTGCCCGGCGCAAACATATACCGGTCAAAGTTGGCCTTTACGCCCCTCAGCAGCGGCCCTCCCGCCTTGGATACGCCGCCGCCCAGCACCACGGTGTCCGGATCCAGCAAGCAACAGCTGTCGGCAATGACCATGCCTAAGATCTGAAATACCTCTTCCAAAACCTCCCGGGCTACGCCATCGCCTGCCTTGGCGCAGGCAAAAATATCCTCCGCCGCAAAGCTAGGCAGCTGGCGGAGCATGCTTTCCCTGTCGGTGCTCTCCAGCCGCCGCTGGGCCAGGCGCACCATGCCCCGGCCAGAGGCGTATTGCTCGGCGCAGCCCCATTTGCCGCAGGTGCACGGCTCTGTCTCCTGCCGGTTTACGGTGATGTGGCCCAACTCTCCGGCTACGCCGTGGGCGCCGTTGAGCACCTTGCCCCCGGCCACAAAGCCGCCGCCGATGCCGGTGCCCAAGGTCACCATCAGCATGGCCTGGCTGCCCTTGCCGCCGCCGGCGCAGTATTCTCCGTAGGCCGCCGCGTTGGCGTCGTTTGCCACCTTCACCGGCAGGCCGGTCATTTCCTCCAAAACCTGTTTCAGGGAAAAGGGCTTCCAGTTTAGATTTACGCAGCCGTTGACAAAGCCCTCGTCGTCCACCGGCCCGGGAACTCCGATGCCGATGCCCCATATATCCTTCTTGGCAATTTTCCACTTCTCCGCCCCTTGGGCCACCATCTGGGCCACCTGGGGCAAAATCGCCTTTCCTTCCTTTTCCGTCTGGGTGGGAACCTCCCAGCGCTGCAGCAGTTTTCCATCCTCCTGGAACAAGCCCAGCTTAATGGCCGTTCCGCCTAGGTCTATACCAAAACCGTAGTTCATTCCCAATGCCTCCATAATAGATTTTCGTAAGGGTATATTATACACTATTTTTGGCAAAAATCTACCCCTTTTCCCACAAAAAACGGCTGAACGCGGATATGCTCCGCATTCAGCCAAAAACGCCATGCTTGGCGGGTCAGCAATGACCCGCCAAAGCCAGGATCAGTATACGACCACAGCCGTTCCCGTGGGAATGTTATTGTAGATGTAGATGCAGTCGGCGTCATACATCCGAATACAGCCGGAGGATACCACCCGGCCAATGGTGCTGTCGTAGATTCCGCCGGTGTATTTGTAAGGAAGGGAGTGGAAAGCCCGGCCATCGCCGTCGATGACGGACACATGGTGGCAGTAAAACCCGTTAAAATTCCACTTGGCGGTTTTGTACCGGATGGTGGTGGTCTGCACCAAGGTGGGCTTGGTGTTTTTGCCTGTGGCGCAGGGACAAGTACGGATCAGCTTCCAATTGCCCTTGGAGCCTTTGAAGATATTGACCTTCTGGGTATACAGGCTGACCCAGATCAAATACGAATTGCTGCTGGAGGCGCACCGGACACGGTTGACCCAGCATTCCTTCACCGCTGTGGAATAGTCCCAATCCACGGTAAACTTTGCGCCGGAGATGCTCAGCGTGCTGTATTTCACCCAGCCCACGGTACCGTTGCTCAACCGGATGCGGGCAAAGGCGGTGCCGTAATAGGTCTCATACACCACAGTGGTACCTGCGGCCACGGTGGTGATGTAGCCGGTCAGGCTTTGGCTGTTGTGGCTTTTATACAGACCGGTGGCCGTCTTGAGCTTGGCCGTAACGTCCTCCGTGCGTACCTTCAAAGCTTGGGGATAGATCGTATTGAGCGTCACCGTAAAGGCAAAGCTTCTGCTCTCGTCCTCATACTGCACCACCAGGCGGACGTCCACCGTATCCCAATTCTTGTTGATGTAAGAGGTAAAATCCATAGGGCAGGTGTTAAACGCCCCGCCGCTTAGGGAAAACTGGCTGTTGTAGCCTACCACGCTGCCGTTGAGATACCAGATCAGACGGCATTTCCTGGTGCCGGACACATTGCCGAAGGTGGCCGTGATGTTGGCCTTTTCCGTGCCCTGACCGGGCATGTTTGTGTCTGTCCGCTGGGCGGTAAGGCCCGAAAGGCCTTGGTCGATGTTGGTTTGGGTGCTGCCGGCCTGCAAAGAGACGCTGCTGCCTTCCTTTTGCAGCTGCAGCACCTGGGCTGTGCCTGTGCCGTTTACGGTCATATCCTTGGCCCCTATGGTAACGGTGCCTGCCGCGCCGTTTACGGTCAAGGTCTTTCCTTTGTCGGTGTAGTTTACCATAATGCTCTCAGCCGCGGCCGATTCGCCTAGGGTAAAGCTGCCGGCATACACCGCAACCTGCCCGGCTGTGCCGCTGGCGAAGAGGGCGCTTGCCCGGAGGGTCAGCGTGTTCACGGTGCCGCTGACCGTCGCGTCCTTCATGACGACAATCTCACCCACCCCGCCGTCTACAGCGATCTCCGCCGGACGGCACACCACCAGCTGGCCCACGTTGCAGCCGGTAAGGGTGAGCTTCACCTGCCCACAGCCCTGGATCACCAGCCTGCCGGTGATCTGCACCTCTGTCAGGCACAGCTCCTGGGCTTCACTGGAAAGCAGCAAATCGCCGTTGATCACCGTGCCCGGCGCCACCGTGTCTGTGGCGGCCACCAGCTTGCCAGTAAAGCTCTGGGGCACCTGGGTGTCCAAGGCGGTAGTCAGCCTGTAGAGCACCGCAGCCAGCTCCTGCCGGGTGATGATCCCCTGGGGATTGAGCTTGCCGCCGCTGCCGTTGACAACGCCTGCCTTTACCAGGGAAGCCATGCCCTCCACGGCCCAGCCGCTTATGCTGTGCCAATCCCAGTAGGCCGTAGTGTCCTCCACCGTGCCGCCGGTGATGCCAAAGGCCCGGGCAATCACCACAAAGCACTGCTCCCGGGTGATGTTGGCGTCCGGCTGCAGCTTGCCATCGCCTGTGCCGGTAAATATCCCCACGGCAACCGCCTTGGCCATGTCGTTATAGTACCAGCTGCCCGGCTTTGCGTCGGTGTAGCCGGAAATGTCCGCCTGGGTCTGGGTTTTCAGCACCCGGGCAAGTATAGTAGCCACCTCCGCCCGGGTAGCTGTACCGGTAGCCCGGATGTTGCTGTTGGCGTCCCCCTGCATCAGGCCGCTGCGCACGGCAAATAAAAGCGCGTCCTTTGCCCAGTTGTCGGGGATCTGATACGCTTCCATCAGCTCCTGATCCGTAGGCTCCGGGTCGACGGGTTCGGGATCCGTAGGCTCCGGGTCGGTAGGCTCCGGGTCGGTAGGCGTGGGGTCCAGATCATCCGGCGGCAGCTCCGGGGACTTGTCCTGCCCGGCCGCGGCCGTTTGGGTCTGCTGGACGGAAGTCGTCTGCTCCTGGGCAAATACCGGCAGGCTCAAACACAGGGTCAAAGCCAAAACCAACGCCAATCCTCTTCTCCATATGTTCATGATGTACCCTCCTACTTGGCATACGCGTCTTTGGTGGATCTTCAAACGAAAACGGATGAAAACGGGTATCCGCGGTATGCCTTTGGCAAAACCCGTTTTATCCCGGGAAGTTTTTATCCTACACAAATTGTGCCTGCGGCGCAGCTTGGGTCTGCGCGGCACGGGGATCCTTACCCTTTTTCCTCAAGGCTCCGGATCAAATGACAAACCCGCCGTTTACCGGCAGAATCTGTCCGGTGACAAATTCCGCTCGGCTCAAATATAGCATGGCTTGGGCCACATCCGCCGGCGTGCCCAGCCGCAGCAAAGGGGTGTCCTCCCGCAAAACCTCCTTGTCCTGGGCCGACAGCTGATGGTTCATCTCCGTGTCGATGACCCCGGGAGATACCCCGTTCACCCGAATGCCGGAAGGCCCCAGCTCCTTAGCCAGCGCCTTGGTCAGGGCGATCACCGCCCCCTTTGTGGCGGAATAGGCCGCCTCACAGCTGGCCCCTACTTGCCCCCACATGGAGGTCACATTGATGATGCAGCCCGCTTGCCGCTGGAGCATCCCCGGCAGCACCGCCTGCACACAGTGATAAATCCCTTTCACATTCACAGCAAACAGCCTGTCCCACTGTTGGGGGGTGATCTGGCTGATCAGTCCCACATGGGAGATCCCGGCGTTGTTCACCAGCACATCCACCGATGGCAGCCCTTGGATCGCCGAAGCCACCTGCTCTTGCTCCGCCACATCACAGCAAAGGGCCAGGCTACCGGTTTCCTCCGCCAAGCGCCGGGCCGCGCCGTGATGCGTCACATAGAAAAACGCCACTTGATAGCCGGCCTGGCAAAAGGCCCGCACCGCCTGGGCGCCGATCCCCCGGCTGCCGCCGGTAATCAGGGCAAAGGGCATGTTGGTTCCTCCTTTCCACCACAGGGCAACATCGGGTATAGCGCAAACGCCGCAAACCGGCAAATTGGTAAGCCATACCAAAAACCGGCAAGCTGCCTACTTTACCATAATTTGTTATGGTAAAGTAGGGGCATATATATTCACGATAACTCACAGGCATTCCCATCGTTATCATCGTTTCTCCGCTGACAACTTCTTTTCCACAGCGGCTCTTTACCGCCCCAGGTTCTTTTTCCGTTATGGCAGCTCTCTCCGCTGGCGGTTTTTGCCGTCACAAACTCACGCCCGCCGGATACTTTTCCCCACCGGCATCCACAGAGGAAGCGGCAAAGCCCCGCCTGGCCATAGATCCTGGCCAAAATGGCGCAAAATTACCCCTTGGCGCTCCCTTCTTCTCAGGGAGCCGGGGCGGGCTTTTTCTCGGCCCTTACCGATATGCCTTCCGACCCCCCAATGACGCCGGAGCCTTACCGGCGGCGGGTGCGGCTGCGGTGCTCATATTGGCGCAAACCGGCCATTTTGCTGTCGGAATCCGCCATAAACTGCTTGAGCTTATCCTCAAAGGTGGCCGGCTGGGCCTTTTGGGGCTTCCGGGAGCCGGCAGCCTTTACCGGGGCGGACTTTTCCCTCGCCGGCTTATTGGCCTGCTTGATGGAAAGGCTTATGCGGCCGTTTTCATCCACCCGCAGCAGCTTTACCCGCACAGACTGTCCCTCTTTGAGTACCTGGTGGATATCGGTCACATAGGCTTCGGAAATTTCCGAAATGTGAACCAAGCCGTTTTCCCCCCCAGGCAAGGTGACAAAGGCCCCAAAGCTGGCGATTGATTTTACCGTGGCATCAAAAAAATCTCCCGGTTTAAGCTCCATATATGTTTATACCTATATCCTTTCTGCTAACTGTCGCTGTCAAAAAACAAGATCTCATCGTTGGACACCATGCCCAACTGCTCACGGGCAATTTTCAAGATGCCCTCCTCAGTGCCCAGCGCGTCAATGTCTTCTTGCAAGGCGCTATTTGCCTGCTGGGCGGCCACCACCTGCTTTTCCAGCTGGGAGGCTTGGGCCTGTTTTTGCTGCAATTGGCTGCGCAGCCCCACAAGCGCCACTACGGCGTACACCGCCAGGCCCAAAATCAGCAGCTTGGTGATCAGCTTTGTTTTCTTTAGCCGCATGGCCCTTTTTCCTCCTCTGCTTGCCGGCGGAATGTTCATTTTTTCGCTGGCAAGACCTTCTATTCTTTATATTAGCGGTTTTTTGGACAATTGCAACACCTTTTTTGCCAATTTTAGAAAAAATTTTTTTCAGCCAACGCGAACCAATTTTTATCCCCCGGATCGGCAGGCGCAAGAGCCGCAAAACCTTGTTCAGTACCCACCGCACCCCCTGGCTGGGTAAGGCAAAATAGATCCCCGCCCCAAGACCTATTCCCGCCAGGGCAAACAGCCGCAGCCGTCCTCTGCCAGCGCAAAAGGCAAACAGCAGCAAGGATATCAACACCGTCAAACAAAATAACCCGTCCAGCCAGTGGCGGAGGCCCCGGCGGTTTTGCCCCAGCACCCAAAGGAAATCGTAGACCAGCCCCAAAGCCAGCCCCAGGCCCACAGCCAAACCAAACTCCACCCCCTGGGTGGCCACCGGCAGCTCCATCAGCCAAACAAACGGCGGAAAAAGCCGCCTCCCTCTTGGGCCGGCGCCTCGTATCGCAGAGCGCTGATGTCCCCATCCACCGCCACCTGTCCTCCATCTAATGACAGCGTCTGCAAATGCAGCTTCTGTCCCTGCACCACCAGGACGCCTTTTACGGTTTTCAGCACCACCGTTTCCTCGTCAAAGCGCACCACCTCCGTCACCCCGGATAGGGTCAGCTTTTGCCGATCATCCAAGGTCAGCTTGTGAGGAAGCACAGGTTTAGCCTCCGGTGGTTTTTGGGTAGAATGATAGGTAGCCATAAGCTCCTCCCTGATTACGATGTATACCGTTTCCCAATTAGATGTCTATCCCATCGGCGTGGCCGCCAATAGAAAAAATCAGCCGCACCCTATATATACGCCCCTGCCAGCCCGGATAGACCTGCTCCGCCACAGAAAATTTACAATTCCTGTATTGACATTCATAGGAATCGTGCTATAATGTTCCTAGCACTCAGAAGCGAAGAGTGCTAAATTCCAATATTTCCCCTGGGGATCCCATATTCCCTGTATTGATTGGTAAACTATTAAGGAGGTCATAGATTATGCAACTCAAACCTTTAGCAGATCGAGTACTGCTCAAACCCACTGAGGCGGAGGAAACCACCAAGTCCGGCATCATTTTGTCCACCGCCAATAAGGAAAAGCCCATCATCTCTCAGGTGGTGGCGGTAGGCCCCGGCGGCGTGGTAGACGGCAATGAGGTCACCATGCTGGTCAAGCCCGGCGATAAGGTGGTCGTGGCCAAATACGCCGGCACCGAGATCAAGCTTGACGGCGATGAATACTCAATTGTCCGGCAGAACGATATTCTGGCCATTGTGGAATAAGTTTAGGAGGCGTAAAGAATTATGGCAAAACAAATCGTGTATGGCGAGGACGCAAGAAAAAAACTGCAAAGCGGCATTGACCAGCTGGCCGACACCGTAAAAATTACCCTTGGCCCCAAGGGCCGCAATGTGGTTCTGGGCAAGAAATATGGCGCTCCCCTGATCACCAACGATGGCGTGACCATCGCCAAGGACGTGGAGCTGGAAGATGCCTTTGAAAACATGGGCGCTCAGCTGGTGCGTGAGGTAGCCACCAAGACCAACGATGTGGCCGGCGACGGCACCACCACCGCCACCCTGCTGGCTCAGGCCATCATCAAGGAAGGCCTAAAGAACGTTACCGCCGGCGCCAACCCCATGGTTATGCGTCGGGGCATCGAGAAGGCCGTAGCCACCGCTGTTGAGGCCATCAAGGCCAACAGCGAGGAAATTCGCGGCTCTGACGACATCGCCCGGGTAGGCTCGATCTCCAGCGGCGATGAAGAGGTTGGCCGCCTGATCGCTGAGGCTATGGAAAAGGTTTCCGCCTCCGGCGTAATCACCATTGAAGAGTCCAAGACCGCCGAAACCGGCCTGGACGTTGTGGAAGGCATGCAGTTTGACCGGGGCTATATCTCCCCCTATATGGTCACCGATACCGATAAAATGGAAGCCGTCATCGACGATCCCTATATCCTGATCACCGACAAGAAGATCTCCTCCATCCAAGAGATCCTGCCCGTGCTGGAAAAGATTGTCCAGGCCGGCAAGAAAATGGTCATCATTGCCGAGGATGTAGAGGGCGATGCCCTGGCTACCCTGCTGGTAAACCGTCTGCGGGGCACCTTCACCTGCCTGTGCGTCAAGGCTCCCGGCTTTGGCGACCGCAGAAAGGAAATGCTACAGGATATCGCCATCCTTACCGGCGGCACCTATATTTCCTCCGATCTGAACATGGATCTGAAGGAAGTGGACGTGTCCGATCTGGGCCGGGCGCGCCAGATCAAGTCCACCAAGGACAACACCACCATCGTAGACGGCTGCGGTGGCAGCGACGCCATTGCCTCCCGGGTGCGGGAGATCAAATCGGCCATCGAGGTAACCACCTCCGATTATGACCGGGAGAAGCTCCATGAGCGTCTGGCCAAGCTTTCCGGCGGCGTAGCGGTCATCCGGGTAGGCGCACCCACCGAGGTCGCCATGAAGGAGCAGAAGCTCCGGGTAGAGGACGCCCTGAACGCCACAAAGGCCGCTGTGGAGGAAGGCATCGTTGCCGGCGGCGGCACCGCCTTTGCCAACGCTATCCCCGCTGTAGAAAAGCTGGTGGCTAAGCTCTCCGGCGATGAAAAAACCGGCGCGTCTATCATTGCCAAGGCCCTGCAAGCCCCCATCCGCCAGATCGCGGAAAACGCCGGCCTAGACGGCTCGGTCATCTTTGAGAAGATCAAGAACAGCCGCAAGGTGGGCTATGGCTATGACGTTGCCAAGGATGTCTATTGCGACATGGTTACCAGCGGCATTGTGGACCCCACCAAGGTCACCCGCTCCGCCCTGGAAAACGCCGCTTCCATCTGCGCCTGCGTGCTTACCACAGAGTCTCTTGTGGTAGATAAGCCCGATCCCCAGGCAGACGCCGCAGCAGCGGCCGCCGCTGCCGGCGCCGGTGCCGGCGGCATGGATGGAATGTATTAATAAACGTTGGCTTATCCTAAGCAACAAGGCCGCTGCAAGATCTTGCAGCGGCCTTGTTTATGGTCGTTCCCCAATTTTTTGTTCAAAACATTGTATTTTCCCCTAAAATGTAATATAATATAGAAAAATAAAATATGTTCATCCTTTTGGGGAAGGAGAATCGTATGAACCTGCTGTGCTGCGTTTTTGGCAGCTATCTTTTGGGCAGCCTTAACCCGGCGCATTTTCTGTCCTGGTTAAAAGGCTTTGATATCCGTGACCGGGGCACCAGAAATGCCGGCGCGACCAACTCCATGTTCACCTTGGGCTTTGGCTATGGCGTGTTGGTGCTGCTGTTTGATCTTTCCAAGGCCTTCGCCTCGGTGCAGATCGTCTCTATGCTCTTCCCACGATACGCTTACCTGCCCATTTTGTCGGGACTGGCTTGTACCTTGGGTCATATTTTCCCTTTTTATCTCCATTTTCGGGGCGGGAAAGGGGTGGCCTGCCTGGCCGGCGTGGTGCTGGGTCTTACCCCCAAGCTGCTGATCCCCATGGCCTTGGGCGCATTGGTGCTGGGCCTGATTTTTGATCGCGGCAGCATTTTGCCCCAAATTGCCGCCGGAATCTATCCCCTGCTGTACTATGCCGCCACCCGATACATCCCCGGCACGTTGCTGCTTTGCCCTTTGGGCCTTACCATTATCCTGGCCCATCGGGGCAACCAAGCCCGCTACAAGGCCGGCAAAGAAAGCAGCTTCCGCAAGGTTGTCCTGGGCCACGACCTGGACGCCTGTGTAGAGCGCGCCATGGACGCCCCTGACCCCCAAACCACCTCTGACCACTGACCTGCCGCCAAAAACCGGCGGCGATGAGACGGTGAAAACGAAACCTGCCTTGTTGCCCATAGACGCGCCTGCCCCAGCGCGGGGCTTCGCCCGTTTGCCAAGCAAGATACGGTTTCCACGGCCTGGGAGAAACGGTTTTGCTCGGTCTTCACGCCGGGCGCTTAACGGGAATACAATATGGACGCCGCCCAAAATTGGCGGCGTCCATGAAACTGTCCCAAAAGGCGGCCCGCCTTTTGGGACAAAGGGCTGCGGCCTGCTGCAGCGCACAGTTTGTCCGCCAAGGCGGACAAATGCACGTTTGCAGGCCGAGAGGTGTTTTCTCCGACGCACATGTCGCCGGAGAAAACGATCCCATTTTCTTCGCGGCGAGCACGCCGCGAACTCTACGAGGTATTTTGATAAACTGTGCGGGCGCTTCAAAAACGAAGCGCCCGCTGTTTGTGCTTATACGGCGATGGTTTGCCGATTACCGGGAGACAAAGAACATCACCGTAAACAAAATCCCAATGATCCACGTGCCTAAGCTGATTTCCTTTACCTTTCCGGTAAACAGCTTGATGAGGATATACGACAGCATACCAAACGCGATACCATAGGAGATATTGTAGGTAAAGGGCATCATCGACATGGTCAAAAACGCCGGAACCGCTACCGCCGGATCGCTCCACGGAATATCCTTTACGCCGCCGATCATCAAAATGCCCACATAGATCAGTGCCGCAGCCGTAGCGCAGCTGGGGATCAGCGCCGCCACCGGCGCCAGGAACATAGCAATGAAGAACAGCGCCCCGGCAAACACGGAGGTAAGCCCCGTTCTGCCGCCCTCGGCCACACCGGCGGAGGATTCCACAAAGGTGGTCACCGTGGAGGTGCCGCACATAGCGCCCACACAGGTAGCGCAGGCATCGGAGAACATGGCCTTGTTCATGTTGGGCACCTCGCCCTTAGCCGTCAGCAAACCGCCGCAGGAGCAAGCGCCATAGAGGGTGCCCAGGGTGTCGAACATATCCACCATGCAGAAGGCCAGCATCGTGGTGGCAAAGGTCAGAATAAAGCTGCCAGCGCCGTGGGCCTCGATGTACGGGGCGAAGTTGAAGCCCTCCTTAAAGATCTTCAGGAAGGACATGGAGAAAAAGTCCTTAAAGGGCTGGATCACACTGGTGCTCAAATTGGGGGCCACCTTGTCCGCGTAGAAACCGCCGACGGTGAGCAGGCCCAATACATAATACAGCACCGCCGCGCCCAGGATGCCCCAAAGCACCGCGCCCTTTACCTTTTTCTTGTTCATGGCGCCAATGGCGATCACCGCCAAAACCGTTACCAGCAGCGGCATGATCTGTGCCCAAGTGACGTCGCCAAAGAACACGTTGAACGAGTGCAAATCCACCAAGGTGGAGCTGTTGGCCACCACAATGCCCGCGCTTTGCAGGCCCAGGAACGCGATAAACAGGCCAATGCCGGCGGAAATGGCCATCTTCACCGGCTTAGGAATGGCCTCAAAGATGATTTTGCGCAGACCGGTCAAGGTCAGCAAAAGGAAAATCACGCCATCGGCCAGTACCATAACCAGGGCATTGGCATAGCTGAAGTTCATGCCAATACAGATGGAATAGACGAAAAACGCGTTTAACCCCATGCCGGAGGCCTGAGCCAAAGGGATCGGCGAACATGCCGGCGTTCACCATCAGGATGTAGGCCATGGCC
>CAYVWG010000042.1:0-13651 GCA_964455425.1 uncultured Oscillospiraceae bacterium
GCCGCAGCTTTTTCCGAAGGTGGTCTAACCTTGCGTAAATCGCCCCTGTTGTCAAATGGACGATGGGGGCAATCTCCTTTGTGGAATAGCCCTGCATTTTCAGCAGGACGATTTGAAGAGTACGCTTATCCACTATAAGTAATGCCCGATACGCCATGGAGAAATCCCAACAATCATTCAGACCAGCATCATAGCTACTATAGCAATCTTTTCTTAGTGCGCCGTCAGCGACGCTCTACTTGTTATGCTGTTTTGTGATAGCAGTTTTTTTCTCATCTTCTTAAAATTGGGCTTGACTTTTAACCGTTAGTCTTTCAGTTTGAATCCGATTCCCCATGATTCATCGAATTTATTCCCTTATAGATGAACGGAATCAAAACCTTCTATAAGCGCAAAATCCAATGCGGAGAGTACTTCTCCATTCCTCTCTGGGCAAGCATCTTTCGCTTTCACCAAAGGCGCTGCGTTTTTTACGTTAAGGCGGCGATAAGGGCCTCCGCACACAGCAGGCCGTCAACGGCAGCGGACATAATGCCGCCGGCGTAGCCTGCGCCCTCGCCACAGGGATAAAGCCCGGCAAGGGCAGACTGGCGATTCTCCCCGCGCAGGATGCGTACCGGAGAGGAGCTGCGGGTTTCCGGCGCGGTGAGCACGGCCTCTGGATGGGCAAAGCCAGGCAGGCGCTTATCCAGCACCGGCAGGGCCTGGGCCAATACCTTGGTTATCTTGCTTGGCAGCACCTTGCGCAGATCGCCCAAAACCACCCCTGGCCGGTAAGTGGGCTGCACTGCGCCCAAAGCCGTGCTTGGGCGGCCAGCAAGAAAATCTCCTACCAGCTGCGCCGGCGCTTGGTAATTCCCGCCGCCGGCGGCAAAGGCCGCCTCTTCGATCTCCTGCTGCCAGTACATGCCGCCAAGGACGGAAGGGTCAGGGAAATCCTCTGGCCGCAGGGTTACCAAAAGGGCGGCGTTGGCGTTTTCGCCGTCTCGCTGGTTGTTGCTCATCCCGTTGGTGACGATCCGGCCCGCTTCGGAGGCGGCGGCTACCACATAGCCGCCGGGACACATACAAAATGTATAGGCCGATTCGCCGTTTGGCAGATGGACAGACAGCCGGTAATCCGCCGGGGGCAGGGGCAGATGGAGGTTTTGCCTGCCATACTGGGCGGCGTTGATGGCGGCTTGACGGTGCTCGATCCGCACCCCCATGGAAAAGGGCTTCGGCTCCATGGGAATTCCGGCGCGATGGAGCATGGCAAAGGTGTCTCTGGCGCTGTGGCCAATGGCCAAAATCAGCTGGCGGCAGGCCAGCGTGTACCTGGCCCCCTGCTGATCCACAGAAATGGCTTGCAGCCCTTGCGGGGAGAGTTCCAGATCTACGAGCTTGGCGCCAAAACGAACCTCGCCCCCCAGAGAGAGAATCCTCTGACGGACGTTTTGCACCACCTGGCATAAGATGTCTGTGCCAATATGGGGCCTGGCGTCATATAAAATATCCTCGTTGGCGCCTGCTTTGACCAATTGGGCCAGCACCCAGCCTGCCCGCTCATTTTTTGTGCCGGTGTTTAGCTTGCCGTCAGAAAAGGCGCCTGCGCCGCCTTCGCCAAATTGTACGTTGCATTCCGTATCCAGCGTTCCGGTTTGCCAAAAGGCGGCGACCTTCTTTTGCCGGGTGGTTACATCCTGCCCCCGTTCCAGCACAATGGGCCGCAGCCCGGCCAAGGCCAAGGCCAGGGCGGCAAACATTCCCGCCGGCCCAAAGCCCACCACCACAGGCCGTAGATTGGGCAAAGCGGCAGGCTGGGGGATCCGATAAATATAGGGCGTACTCAGGCTGACCTTGGGGTTGCGGCACTGCTTCAGCGCCCGGTTTTCGCTGTGCCGGGTAGATACATCCACGGTGTAGATGTAGTGAAGATGATCCTTTTTTCTGGCGTCTAAGGATTTTCGCTTAATTTGCAGGCCGGTAATCTCCGACGGCGGAATCCCCAGCGCCCTGGCGGACAAATACAGCAGAATGCTTTCATCATGATCTATGGGAACAGAAATATCACGGATGGTTAACATAATTACTCCTTATCATGCCTGCCAGATGGCCGGAGGACCAAGCCCATTGCAGGTTATATCCCCCGCAGTCTCCGTCGATATCCAGTACCTCCCCGGCGGCATACAGGCCGGGAACCAGGCGGCTTTCCAGGGTTTGGGGGTCAAATTCATCGGTGCATATACCGCCGGCGGTGACCTGGGCGCAGTCCATGCCCATAACCCCTGTAACCGGTAAAACAAAATCGTGAACCGCTGCCACAGCGCTGGTCAGCTGGGGCCAGGTCAGTTGGGAGGCGGGGGCCTTTCCCTTAATGCCTGCGCTGCGCAGAAGGGTCTGACCCAACCGGTTGTGGACAAAGCCGGTAAGCAATTCCTCCTGTGGCAGCTTCGGCTGCTGGGAAAGACGGATGCACAGGGCGGACAGCAGCGCCTCCGGGGACAGCTGGGGCAGCGAATCCAGATGCAGCGCCATATCCGTCGGGCCTGTGGCCACCGCCCGGGAAAGGGCAAAGCCTGCCGGGCCGGATACGCCGTATTCAGTGAACTGCACCTCGCTTTCCACCTGAGCCAGCAGGCGCTTCTTGGATCGGAGGGCCACTCTGGCCTGGGCGCGCACGCCCTTTAGGCTCTTAACAAAGGTGTCTTCGGTTTTGATCTGTACCAAAGAAGGATAGAGCTTGGTGCAGCCATGGCCCAGGCTTCGCAACAGCTGGTAGCCGGAAAGACCGCCGCCCAGCTTGCTGCCGGCAGCGCCGCCGGCGGCAATGATCAGCTTGTCTACCTTCCAGCTTTCCTCTCGGGTCTTTAGGGTAAAGCCTTGAGCCTGAGCTTTGATTCGGGTGATCTCCTTGCCGGTAAGGAGGGTAATGGTTTTCCTGGCGTCCAGGCAGTGCCGCAGCACATCCACCACGCTATTGGCCTGGTCGGAGAAAGGATATATCCTGCCGGAAGGCTCTGTAACGGTCAAAAGACCCATGTCGGTGAAAAACTGCCGGGTTTGCCTTACGGAAAACTGCTCCAGTGCCGGCAGAACAAAGGCAGGATTGGCGCCATGATATCCGGAAAGGCCGGCATGGATATTGGACAGGTTGCACCGTCCATTGCCGGTAGACAGCAGCTTGCGGCCTACCCGGGCCTGCCGCTCAAAGAGTAGGATTTGCCGTGTAGGATCTGCGGCGGCAGTAAGAGCGGCCATCATCCCCGCCGGCCCTCCGCCGATAATGCCTATACGCATAAAGCCACCTCCTGTAGTTTATTTTTCCGCCTGCCAAAAAACTCGTAGAGCTGGCGGCGTATCCGCCGGAAAGAAAATGAGGGGAAAACTCAATACCAATCTTTCCTTTTTGCCCCGTGAAGCCCGTTGCGTGTTTATGATGCGGTTTTGCGCAAAACGACCACCGTCATTTTGGACCGTTTTGACCGCTTCGCGGTTATTATACCGAATTTTTTTCCTGCTGACAACCCCGAAAGTAAGGTTGACAGGGTAGGTCGATTTTAGTATGATAGGGACGAAAATAGAAGATAGGAGGCAAACCGTGAAAAATAAAAGCAATTGGCTGTCTTTGCTGGCGGCGTGCGCGTTGCTGCTGGGCTTGTTTGTCGGCTGTGGGGAGACAACGGAGCAAAGCAATACCGCAGGCACAGCCGGTCAATCCGAAAAGCCGGAGGTAATCCAGACGGCGTTGGAAGAGATGACACCGGCCAAGGACTACGATGAGATAAGCACTCTCTTTGCCCAGATTGCGGAAAGCTACACCGGCGTGCAAGACGGCAGCGAGGGAAGCGGTACCCACCAGGACTATACCCAGGTTGCGCCAATCGCCGCAGGGGTAGAGCAGGGCAGCGCCGCAAAGTCCGACGGGCAGTATCTCTACCTACTGGGCAACAGCAGCTTGCTGATCGTCCGGGCAGATGGGGCAAATACGGCTACCGTCAGTGAAACCAGTATCGACCAGGTGCAGAATACGGATACCATGTACAGTTATCTGGTGGAACTATATGTTACCGAAAACCGGGTCAGCGTAATCATGAGCGCCGATGCCTGGGGCACCGATGAATCCGGCGCTTGGTACGACAATGTAACCGTCCATGTTCTGACCTATGACACCACCGATAAAACAGCGCCGGTGTTGCTGTCGGATGTGGCTCAGGATGGCAACTATGTTGCCTCCTATATGGTCAATGGCACAGTGTATCTTGTCTCCTGCAAGAATGTGTATGACCTGGAAAGCCAAACCGATATGCAAAAAGCGGCGCCGGTGGTGTATGATAACAGCGGCGGCACAACCGTGGCGGCGGAGCATATCTATCTTTGCGCGGCGCCGGGAAGCGCTTCCTTTACCGTTGTGTCGGCGGTGGACGCCGCGGCAGGCGTCCGTTTGGATACCCAGGTGCTGACAGACGCGGTGGACACCGTGTATATGCACCAGGACGGCCTTTATCTGGCCAGAACCGTAGGGGTGGACAACCAGTCGGAGGCTTACACCGATGGCGCATATACCGTGGTGGATCACCACACCCAATATCAGACCGAAATTTCCTACTGGCAGCTGGCAGACGGCAGCCTTAGTCTGATCCGCAGCGGCCTGGTGGAGGGCCAGCTGGTCAGCGCCGGGGCGATAGACGCCTACCAAGACCAGCTGCGTCTGGTGACCCAGTCCTACAACGCGGTGTACAGCGTGTACACCGACACGCAGCATGGCTGGGAAAATTACGACTGGCAGCAGGAAGATCAAAGCGCCTACCTGCAGGTGGTGGATCAGGATTTCCAGCAGGTATCCTGCCAGAGCCTGGCCGAAGAAGGGGAGATCCTTGGGGCCTGGTTTGTGGAGAATATGGCCTATCTGGCGGCGGACATTGACGGAGACACGGTGTTTACCGTAGACCTTTCCGGGCAGACCCCTGCCGTTGGCGCGGCAGTGGAGAGCGCTGCCCTGCCCCGGCTGCTGACCGCCTATGGGAATGGCCTGGTATTGGGCGCGGGTACCATGACCAATGAAAACGGAGAGCTTCTGGGCCTGCGTTTTGCCATGACCGATATATCTTCCCCTGGCAGCGCAAAGCTGCTAAATCAAACCGATGTGGCCGGCGCAAGCGCGGCGGCGATAGACGGCGGCATTGTGGTGTCGGCGGAAAAGGGGATTGTCGCCTTCCCCACAGAGGAAAATGCCTATGTGGCGTATACCTTTGAAAACAACGCCTTTGTCCAAAAGGGCAGGGTGGAGCTAAGCTATCTGGCGGCCAACACCCAAGGCGTTTTGGTAGGGGATATGCTCTATATTTGCAGCGATGCGGAGCTGTATGTAGTGGAGCTAAGCGGCTTTACCATGGTGACGGAGATCACCTTTGCGGCAGGCTGATGGCATGAAAGAGGAAAAGATCGCCAGAATCAATGCCCTGGCCCGTAAGGCCAAGACCCAACCCCTTACGCCGGAGGAGCTTGCCGAACGGGATGCTTTGCGGAGGGAGTATATTGCTGCCGTCAAAGCCAGCCTGACCAGCCAGTTGGATAACACCTATATCGTAGATGAACAGGGCAATAAGCGAAAGCTGCAAAAGGAACGGCAATAACCAAGGCAAAGGCGCGTATCCCGCTTATGGGATGCGCGCCTAATGTTACTTTTTCACTTTTTCAGCCAACGCCGGGAAAGGGGACAGGGAGCGGGCCAGGATGTGGTGGAGCTGAGCGATGGCGGTGCCGTAATTGGTCACCGGAACCTTCTGCGTCTGGCATAGCTGCAGACGATGGCGCATTTGCCGCGGCGTAAGCATACAGCCCCCGCAGTGGATGACAAGCTGGTAAGAGGACAGATCCTGGGGGAAATCGCCGCCGGAGGTAAAGGCATATTCCAGCCCTTTGCCGGTGTAGCTTTGCAGCCAACGGGGAAGCTTGTCTGTGCCAATGTCCCCACACTGACGGTGATGGGTGCAGCCCTCGCAAATCAGCACCCGATCCCCCTCTTGCAGATGATCCAGTTGGGCGGCTCCCTCCACCATTTGGGCAAGGTCGCCCTTATACCGGGCAAAGAGGATGGAAAAGGAGGTAAGAAGAATGTCTGCCGGCGTATCCCGGTTTACCTGCCCAAAGGCTTGGGAATCGGTGATCACCAGCTTGGGCGGCGTCATCAACCCCTTTAATGCGGCAGAAAGCTGCTCCGGCTGCACCACAAGGCCCATAGCGGCAGCATCCAAAATGTCTCGCAGCACCTGCTGCTGGGGCAATATCAGCCGCCCTTTAGGCGCGGCCGCGTCAATGGGGGTGACCAAAACCACCGTGTCTCCCGGGGAAAGCAAGTCCGATACCAGCGGGGGAGAGACGGCCTTGTCCTTGCCCAGCTGGCCCAGCATTTGCTTTAACTCGGGAATATGCGTGCCTTGGGTGGCGCTGACATAGATCTCTCCTGGCTGGGGCGTTGGCGGCTGGGAAAGCAAATCGGCCTTGTTGTACACGGTAATGTGGGGGATGTCCTTTTGGTCAAATTGAGCCAACAGTTCCTGGTCTTGGGGAGAAAGCCCCTTTCGGCCATCCACAACCAGCACGGCAATGTCGGTTTTATCCAGGGCTTGCCGGGCACGGCTCACCCGCAGCTGCCCCAGGTCGCCTTCATCGTCTATACCCGGGGTGTCCAAAATTACCACCGGGCCTAGGGGCAGCAGCTCCATGGCCTTTTGCACCGGATCGGTGGTGGTGCCCTTTACCGGGGAGACCACCGACAGCTGCTGGCCGGTGACGGCGTTGACCACACTGGATTTTCCCGCGTTGCGCAGGCCGAAAAACCCAATGTGAAGCCGCTCGGCGGATACTTGACGCTGTAGGCTCATGGCCTTAAAACCGGAAATCCCGGCGGTTGGAGGCTTTAATGGCGGCGATATTTTGCTCGGCGATCTCCCGGGTTTTGGGCTGGGGGATCTTTTCCAGCTCCCGCTGGATCAGGGCAAAGCCGGTGGCCTTGGTTTCTTCGCTGGCATAGTCCACCAGATATTCCGCCAAGGTCATCAGGGCGTTGGGATGACAGCAGTTCTGGATTTGTCCGTTTTTGCACAGCTGCATAAACCGGTCGCCGGTGCGGCCCTCCCGGTAGCAGGCTGTGCAGAAGGAGGGAATGTAACCCAGCTTCATCAGCCACAGCACCACCTCATCCAGGGTGCGCTGGTCAGACACGTCAAACTGCTCGGAATCGTGGGGCCGGCATGGCTCCGTGTAACCGCCAACGGAGGTACGGGAAGCGCCGCTGATTTGGGACACGCCCAGATGAAGCAGCCGTTCCCGCACAGCCTGGCTTTCCCGGGTGGAGATGATCATGCCGGTGTAAGGCACGGCAATGCGGATGCAGGCGGCAATTTTGGCAAAGGTCTCATCATCCAGACTGTTGTCAAAGGCGTCAGGATCGATATCGTCCGCCCGTTTTACCCGGGGTACGCTGATGGTGTGGGGGCCAACGCCGTGCACGGCCTCCAGATGCTCCGCGTGCATCAGCAGGCCCACGAACTCATATTTGTATTTTTCCAACCCAAAGAGAACGCCCAGGCCTACATCATCAATGCCGCCGTCCATGGCTCTGTCCATGGCCTCGGTGTGGTAGGCGTAATCATGCTTGGGTCCGGTAGGGTGCAGCGAGAGATAGCTTTGCTTGTGATAGGTCTCCTGAAAAAGAATATAGGTGCCAATGCCGGCCTGCTTGAGCTTTCGGTAGTTTTCCACCGTTGTGGCGGCAATGTTGACATTCACCCGCCGGATGGCGCCGTTTTTATGCTCTGTGGCGTAAATGGTTTGGATACTTTCCAGAATATATTCTATGGGATTGTTCAGAGGATCTTCCCCGGCCTCAATGGCCAGGCGCTTGTGACCCATATCCTGCAGGGCGATCACCTCCCGGCGTACTTCTTCCTGGGTCAGCTTTTTCCGGGCAATGTGCTTGTTTTTCAGGTGATAGGGACAGTATACGCAGCCGTTGACGCAATAATTGGACAAATATAGCGGCGCGAACATCACGATGCGGTTGCCGTAAAAGGCCTGCTTGATCTCTTCTGCCAGGCGGTACATCTTTTCCACCTTGTCCGGCAGCTCGCAGGCCAGCAGTACAGCGGCGTCCCGATGGGACAGGCCGGCACAGTGGGTCGTTTTGCCGTCGGCGGATTTCCGGGGCCGGGCTTTTTCCAGGATCTCGTCAATAAGAGCGGCGTTGTTCTTGTTTTCCTCAGCGTAGCGAAGGGTGTCTTGAATTTCTCCATCGTGGATAAATTCCTCCGCTTTTCTGGATTGGGGATTGTAGGTTGTCATAGTGGTTCCTCTCTTTCCGGGCAGATGGCTCTTTCCGTCAGATCTTTATTCTGCGTTTCCTCGCCCACCACATGGGAGTAGGCCGTTTTTACGCTGATGCCGTGGAGATTTCCCAGCTTGCCGGCCAGGGCAGATATGGTGTCTTGTGGCGCGTCGATGGCCAGAGAAACGATATTGACGCCTTTTTTCGGATAGGGTAAACCCATACGGCCGATGATATACTCACCGTATTGATGCAAAAGACGGTTCATTTTTTCCACAGATTCCGTGTCCTCCACAATGATGCCCATAACCGCTACCCGTGTTTTCATGACAAATCTCCTTTGCGTAAACCATTCCTGACCTCGCAGCAGGCACAGAAAACGAGCTTTGTTTAATATAATAGATTGTCGCGGGGATGTCAACCCAGACAATTTGAAGATTTGTTTACAAACTAGTGGTTGACAACGGCGGCAGTTATTGATACATTCAATGAGGTGAATGGGAAAAATGAGGTGGGGAAATGAAAAAGCGAGATGCATTGACCCGCAAGCAGCAAAAACTATTGGCGCTTTTGGCCGTCATCATATTTGTTGTCCTAACGGTGGTAATTGTGTGGTTTGTGGGGGTGCCTTTGGTGCGGTTTGCCTCATCGCCGGAGCAGTTCCGGGCCAGGGTAGACAACCATGGGCTTTTGGGTCGCCTGGCCTACATGGGCATGGTGTTTTTGCAGGTAGTGGTGGCCATTATCCCCGGGGAGCCGTTTGAGATCGCCGCAGGCTATACCTTTGGCGGCGTGGAGGGCACCATTTTGTGCATGGCGGCCTCTACAGCGGGAAGCTTGGCGGTCTTTGGCCTGGTGCGCAGATTTGGCGTGCCCTTGGTGGAGGTGTTTTTTTCCGCTGAAAAGCTTCATTCCCTTCGGTTTTTGAAAGCTACCCCTAAGCGGGACGCTCTGTTTTTGCTCATATTTGCCCTGCCGGGTACCCCTAAAGATCTGCTGTGCTACTTTGCCGGCCTTACGGATATCCGCTTTCCTATGTGGCTGCTGATCTGTTCTTTGGGCAGGTTTCCGGCCATCATCACCTCCGTGGTGGGAGGCAATGCCCTTGGCACAAAGCGGTATGTGTTTGCCATCATTGTTTTTGCTGTAACCATGGCCATCAGCCTGGCAGGCATTTGGTGCTACCGGAAGATTTGCGAAAAGCGGAAAAAAAAGAAATAGGCCATAGAAATTTGGCGAAATAAGCTAAGGCGCCCATCGCTGGGCGCCTTAGTCATAATGCTTTGGAAAACGGGCAAGAGTCTGGAAATCAAAGAATGGCTTTTAGTTCTTCCAAGCGCCGGATCTCGTAGTCTGGCGTCAGGGCTGGAGGCGGCGTTTTGCCCTTGCGGTTCAACCAGCAGGTGGCGATCCCGGCGTTTTTCCCGCCTTGAATATCGGAGCTTAGGGTGTCGCCGATCATCAGCGCCTGAGATGAAGAAAAACCGGGGATGTGGGAAAAGCAATATTGGAAGTAGGCCGCTTCCGGCTTGTGGTGGCCGGTGGATCCGGAAATGAAAATCTGGGCAAAATAATGGCCAATTCCGGCGCTTTCCAACCGGGAATATTGGGTGTCGGCCAAGCCGTTGGAGGCAAGGTATAGCTGGTAGCCCTTGCCGGAAAGATAGGCCAGCACATCCTCCGCTCCGGGGACAAAATAGTGGCCGACGCCCAGATATTTGCGGTAAATTTCCTCACACTTCCACCCGGGAACAGCAATGCCCCGCTCGGCAAAGAGCAGGTCATATCGCTTTACCAGCAGCTCATCCCGGGCGACCTGGCCCAACTCGTATTGCTCCCATAGATGTTCGTTGATCTGCCGGTAACGGGCAAGAAGGCTTTCTGTGGGAACAATGTCCAGGGCTAAAAAGGCCTTTTTTAGGGCAACCTCCTCTGCGGCGTCAAAGTCCAGCAATGTGTTGTCCAGGTCAAGAAATAGGTGCTTGTACATCTTTATCTCTCCTCTGTAACTCGTTGGCGATTTGGGCAAAGCGCTCCAAAGACAGCGTCTCTCCTCGCACAGTAGGGGATAAGCCACAGGTGGACAAGATCTCCTGTAGCTCTTGCTTGCTTTGCTGGGGGAACGCCGCGGCCAAGCCATTGACCAGCGTTTTGCGCCGCATGGCAAAGCTTCCGCGCACCACGCGGAAAAACAGCGACTCATCCGGCATTTGGGGCAAGGAAAGCCTTCGGCAACGGAGGGTTAGCACGGCAGAGGTGACCTTGGGCTGAGGAATAAAGCAGCTGGCAGGCACGTCAAACAGCAGCTCCGGCTGGGCATAGTACCGGCAAAACACGCTAAAGGCGCCATACTCCCGGGCGCCTGGCTGGGCGCAGATGCGCTGGGCCACCTCCTTTTGCACCATAACCGTGACCGAGGAAAACAGCCGGCTCTCCAGCAGCCGGGACAGTACCGGCGTGGTGATGCCATAGGGCAGATTGGCGCAGACCATCGGCGTCTTTCCGGGAAATTGTTCTTGCACCAGCTGGGCCAGATCCAGTTTCATCACGTCTCCCAGCACCAGATGAAAATGGGAAAAACCTTCCATGGTTTGGGCCAAGATGGGCTTTAGTGCGCTGTCTAGCTCGATGGCCACTACTTTTCCCGCCCGAAGGCAAAGCTGCTGGCTTAGCGGCCCCATGCCGGGGCCAACCTCCAGCACCGCGCTTTCCGGGCCTACACCGGCAAGCTCGGCCATTTGGGCGGGCACCCAGCTTTGGGTGAGAAAGTTTTGCCCCTTGGCCTTGGAAAAGTGAAAGCTATGCTCGGCCAGCAGGGTCTTGATGTGATTGATATTACATGCGTCGATCATGACAAAAACCGTCCTTTATCTGCTGACATTCTAGCAGATAAAGGACGATTTTGCAATAGCCACTAGGAAAGGATATACACTGTGCAGCTGCGCCGGCCAAAGGCCCAGCACTCCGCTTCTGTGGGCAGATAAAGATCTACATGGTTGCCGCGAAAAGCGCCGCAGTCCTCCGCTGTAGCGTAGCCATAGATATAGGCGCCGTCGTCGGTGACGATATACATGCGGGTGCCATAGGGGATTACCGCCGGATCAACGGCCACGGCCCCTACCCGGGGCGTGGTGCCGGTGGCGGTGATCCCGCCGCTTTCGCAGGTATAGGCGGTCGCGGTGCAGGTTATGGCCCGGGTATAGGAGATGGTGCGGCCGCTGATGGTCAGGCTGCGGACATCCTGTGTGGTATCCGCGCCCTGGAGAATCACCCGGTCGATCTTTTCCTTCACCACCTTCCTGCCCACAACCTGCCGGGATAGCTCTTCTTGGCCAGCGTAGGTGATTTCGGTGGTGATTCGGGTCAAACCGTCTTGCCCTTGGATCAGGGTCACCTCCTCTCCCGGCGCCAAGGCACTGCTGGTACAAAAGATGGTCTGCGCCGGAAGAATTTGGTCGTCTTGGGTGCGCTTTTGGGTAAGATCGGTGATGCAAATGACCATGCCTTCATAGATGGCGGTGTCCAGGGCGCAGCTGCAATGCTGCTTTTCCGTGGGAAGCCAGCCCAAACGCGCTAAGAGCTGCCCGGCGGTTTGATCCGTGGTGGGAAAGGTAAGGCATACATTGTTGCGCTGTACGGTCACCGTCTGCTGCCGGCAGATGGTTATGGCGCTTACCGTCCCGGCGGTTTTGACGGTATAGGTGTCCCCGGCGGCCAGGGAAATGCCCAGATCTGCCAAGACCTCCTGCGGCGTGTGGGAGGCGCTGGCGCAGCAGGCGGCGGTGTTGCGGTCAAAAATGTAATACGTTGTTGTCCTGCTGGCGGCGGCGGAAAAAAGCAGGCCAGCGGCGCAGATCGCCGTGACGGCCACCGGCAGCAAAGCGCGCAGACGGCTGGGCATATGTATCGCTCCTTTTTTGCTTTATCGTACCAGGAAAAACGGCGGGAAAACAAGAAAATGCTGTCGAGAGGGGCGCAGAGGCGAAGAAAATTGGAAACTTTTCCGGATTGCTGCCGTTGACAACAAAAAAAAACGTGCTATAATTGGCACAAAGAGCGATGAGGAAGAACAGCCCTGCGTCTGCCGCCAGAGAGAATGCCGCTTGCTGAGAGGCGTTTCGGACAAGGCCCAGGGTACTGACCACTTCTGAGCTGTCTGCGAGGAGCAGAACGGGGTACCGCCCGTTACAGCGGCAACGAGCGGCAGCCTTTGGCTGCAAGCAGGGTGGAACCGTGGAATACTTTGTATCCCACCCCTGAAACCATTCAGGGGCGGGCTTTTTCGTCCCAAAAAACAGGAGTGATTTACCATGGAAGAACAAAACCTCTACACCTTTGAAAACGAAAGCTACCGCAAAACCTATTGGCATACCTGCTCCCACATTATGGCCCAGGCGGTCAAGCGCCTGTATCCGGAGGTCAAGCTGGCCATTGGCCCTTCCATCGATATGGGCTGGTACTATGACTTTGACGCGCCCTTTACCTTTACCAATGACCATCTGGCCCAAATTGAAGCGGAGATGAAGAAAATCTGCAAGGAGCGGCTGCATCTGGAGCGCAGCGAAAAGCCCCGCCAGGAGGCTATTGCTTATATGCAGGAGCTGGACGAGCCATATAAGGTAGAGCTGATCCACGATCTGCCGCAGGACGCGGTGATCTCCTTCTATACCCAAGGCGAATTTACCGATCTTTGCGCTGGTCCCCACCTGGATTCTACCGGCAGGGTCAAGCACAACGGTTTTAAGCTGACCAAAAGCTGCGGCGCCTATTGGCGGGGAGATGCCAAAAGGAAGATGCTGCAAAGGATCTACGGCGTGGCCTTCCCCAGTAAGGATGAGCTGGAGAAATATCTTACCCAGCAGGCCGAGGCGCTGCGGCGGGATCACAACAAGCTGGGCCGGGAGCTGGAATATTTCACCACCGTGGATGTGATCGGCCAGGGCCTGCCCATTTTGCTGCCCAAGGGAGCCAGAGTGATCCAGCTGCTTCAGCGGTGGATCGAGGATGAGGAGCAAAAGCGGGGCTACTTGCTGACCAAAACCCCCTATATGGCCAAGCGGGAGCTGTATAAAATCTCCGGCCATTGGGATCACTATTTGGACGGCATGTTTATTCTGGGCGATCCGGAGGACGAGACGAAAGAGTGCTTTGCGCTACGGCCCATGACCTGTCCGTTCCAGTACCAGGTATTTCTCAACCGTATGCGCTCCTACCGCGACCTGCCTATGCGGCTGGGAGAGACGTCCACCCTTTTCCGCAATGAGGATTCCGGCGAAATGCACGGCTTGATCCGGGTGCGGCAGTTCACGATTTCCGAAGGACATCTGATTCTCCGGCCGGAGC
>CAYVWG010000043.1:0-9086 GCA_964455425.1 uncultured Oscillospiraceae bacterium
CACCCTCCGCTATTTTTATCATAGAAAACAGAAAAAGCCCAGCAAAATGCTGGACTTTTTCGGCAGCCTGAAACCTACCAGCCGCAGGAAAACTGCGGCTGGTAGGTTTCATATACCCTTTGTGATCTACAGCACCAGGGAGGGGGCGCTATAGACGCGGCTCTTCATTTCGCTGTTGAGCATGTACAGTCCCTTGGCGTCGCTGCCAAACATTTCCATCTTGGTGATCATGTCTGCGGCGTTCTTTTCTTCCTCGCCCTGCTCCTTGACAAACCAGTCCAGCAGCTGCATGGTGCGGAAGTCATGCACCGCAAAGGCGGCGCCATAAATTTCGTTGATCAGGCCGGTGACATACTTTTCATGCTCCAAGCCCTTCAGCAGCGGCGCCATATTGTCTGACCGCTCCCACTGGGGTTGATCCACGGCGGTAAGGGTCACCTTTTCCCCATTGTTTTGCAGGTACTGATAGAACAGCAGGGCATGATCCCGTTCCTCCTGGGCCTGGATACGGTACCAGTTTTCAAAGCCGTCAAGGCCCACCTCGCCATAATAGTTGGCAAAGTCCAGATAGAGATAGGCGGAGTACAACTCCTTATTGATCTGCTCATTGATGAGCGCGGATACTTTTGCGTCCATATTTTTGATTTCCTCCTTTACACAGGCTGATTAGCCGATTCGATAATTTTTACAAACTTCTCCGGCACCAGGGAAGCGCCGCCGATCAGGCCGCCGTCAATATCCGGCTGGGCCAGCAGCTCGAAGGCGTTTTTCTCATTCATGCTGCCGCCGTAAACAATGGTGGTGGCCCGGGCATTTTTGGAACCATAGAGCTTACGCACCACAGAGCGGATAAGCTCGCAGACTTCCTCGGCCTGCTCCGGCGTGGCGGTTTTACCGGTACCGATGGCCCAAATTGGCTCATAGGCAATGATGATCTTCCGCATCTTTTCTTCCGGCACGCCAACAAGGCCGCTCTTGATCTGCAGGGTGATCCATTCCTCGGTAACCCCGGTCTCCCGCTGCTCCAAGCTCTCTCCGCAGCACATGATGGGCACAAGGCCGGCCTCTAGGGCGGCAAGCACCTTGGCGTTTACCTCCTGATCCGTCTCGCCCATGGCCCGGCGCTCGCTGTGGCCGATGATCACATATTTGCAGCCGGCGTCTACCAGCATATTGGTGGCGATTTCTCCGGTATATGCCCCGGAGGGATTAGCGTTACAGTTTTCCGCGCCGATGCCTACCCGCGTCTCCCGCATGGCGCGGACGGCGGCGGGGATACAAACGGCAGGGACGCACAGGGCGATATCACACCAACGGCCCTTGGGCATGATGCTTTTCAGCTCCACCATGAACTCCTTGGTTTCTGAGGGCGTTTTATTCATTTTCCAGTTACCTGCAATGAGGGTTTTGCGGTACTTACGGTTCATTTTCTATCTCCTTACCTAATTTGCTCGCAAAGCATACGGGCGGCAAAGGCCGCCCGCAGACGCTGCGTTTTGTCTACTTATCCTGCAAGCAAGCGATACCAGGCAGCTCCAGCCCCTCCAGGAATTCCAGAGAAGCGCCGCCGCCGGTGGAAATATGCGTAATCTTGTCGGCAAAGCCCAGCTGTTCGCAGGCTGCCGCAGAGTCGCCGCCGCCAACGATGGTCACGGCGGAAGAATCGGCCAGGGCCTGGGCCATGGCAATGGTACCGGCGGCCAGGGTGGGATTTTCAAACACGCCCATGGGGCCGTTCCAAACCACGGTCTTGGCGTTTTTCACCGCGCCGGCAAACAGCTCCCGGGTCTTTTCGCCAATATCCAGGCCTTCCTTATCGTCGGGAATGGCAGAAGCGGCTACGGTTTCTACCGCGATGGGGCCATCGATGGGGCTGGGGAAACTATCGGCCACCACCGTGTCTACCGGCAGCAGGAGCTTGACGCCCTTGGCCTCCGCCTTGGCCATCATCTGCTTACAATAGTCGATCTTTTCCGCGTCCAGCAAAGACTTGCCCACGGCGTAGCCCTGGGCGGCCAAGAAGGTATAGGCCATGCCGCCGCCGATGATCAGGGTATCCACCTTTTCCAGCAGGTTATTGATCACATTGAGCTTATCGGAAACCTTAGCGCCGCCCAGGATCGCCACGAATGGACGCTCAGGATCGGCCAGGGCCTTGCCCATAATGCCAACTTCCTTGGCGATCAGATAGCCGCAAACCGCAGGCAGATAATCCGCCACGCCAGCGGTGGAGGAATGTGCTCTATGCGCGGTGCCAAAGGCATCGTTTACAAAGATCTCCGCCAGATCCGCAAACTTCTTGGACAGCTCAGGATCGTTCTTGGTTTCGCCCTTTTCATAGCGGACGTTTTCCAGGAGCATGACCTCTCCGTCCTTCAGCTGAGCGGCCATCTGCTGGGCGCTTTCGCCCACCACATCGGCAGCCATTTTCACCTCTACGCCCAGCAGCTGGGACAGGCGATCCGCCACGATCTTCATGGACAGCTCCGGCTTCCACTCGCCCTTGGGCTTGCCCATATGGGAGCAGAGAATGACCCGTGCGCCATTGTCCATCAAATACTTGATGGTGGGCAGGGCGGCAACAATCCGCTTGTCGCTGGTGATCTTGCCCTCTTTGGTGGGCACGTTAAAGTCGCAGCGGCAAAGCACCCGTTTACCACGGACGGCAATGTCTTCTACAGATTTCTTGTTATAGTTCATTAAGATGACCTCCGTTACATTAGGCATAGCCTTTTCATCATGATATTGCTTAGGGGATACCTACTGGTTATCCCCCATTTTGCCATAGGTTTTCAGATGGGGAAAGTCCAGCTGCCGCAGGGCCTCAAAGCAGGTGACCGCCACCGCGTTGGACAGGTTCAAGGAACGGGCCTGCTCCCGCATGGGGATCTTTAGGCACCGGGAAGCGTGAGCCTGCAAAAAGTCTTCCGGCAGGCCCTTAGTTTCTTTTCCGAAAAACAGATAGCAGCCATCGCGGAACTCCGCCTGGGTGTAGGCCCGGGGAGCTTTGGTAGACAGCAGCCACATATCCGGCTGGGGATTTTCGGCAAAAAAGTGGGCAAGATGTTCATACACCCGCACATCCACCAAAGGCCAATAGTCCAGCCCCGCCCGGCGGACAGCCCGCTGGGAGATGTCAAACCCCAAGGGCTTGATCAGGTGCAGGACGCTGCCGGTGGCGGCGCAAGTACGGGCGATATTGCCGGTATTTTGGGGAATCTCCGGCTCTACCAGGACGATATGGAGCATGGGCGGAGCCTCGATTCTTTAGGATCTAAGAGCGGCTTGCGCTCTAGCTCATATACTATAACAATTTCCGGGGAAAATCAACTGTTTTTCGAAAAATCTTTCCTTATCGGATACTTTTTTGTCTTTTCACCTTTTCTGTTGAACTTGGGAAAAAAATCCGTTATAATATCCAATATACCGCTGTACAACAGCCAACAAAGACTGCCGGGCCTGGCCCGGCGCGGAGAGAAGCATTTCATGAGATACCATGCAGGAACCTACGACATCGCGGTGATCGGCGCAGGGCACGCCGGCATTGAGGCGGCCATGGCCGCCGCCCGGCTGGGGCTACGCACCGTGGTGTTCACCATCAATCTGGACGCCATCGGCAACATGCCCTGCAACCCAGCCATCGGCGGCAGCGGCAAAGGCCATCTGGTGCGGGAGTTGGACGCCCTTGGCGGGCAGATGGCTCTTGCCGCCGATCACTGCTGCATCCAGTATCGGATGCTCAATTTAGGCAAGGGGCCGGCCGTCCACTCCTTGCGCGCCCAGGCTGACCGGCGAAAATACCAGCAGTACATGAAGCATCTGCTGGAGCGCCAGGAAAACCTGGATCTTAAGCAGGCCATGATCACCGACATCCTTACCGAAAACGGCGCCGTGTCCGGCGTGGTCACCCAGCTGGGGGCCATCTACCAGGTAAAGGCGGCGGTCTTGGCCACGGGCACCTATCTGGAAAGCACCGTCATCATCGGAGAAAGCTGCCTGTCCTCCGGCCCGGACGGCATGCACGCCGCCCAGGGGCTTACCGCCCGGCTCAAAGCGTTGGGGCTATCTATGCGCCGGTTCAAAACCGGCACCCCGCCTAGAGTCAACGCCAGGAGCTTAAATTACGCCGCCATGGAGCTGCAGCCCGGAGACGCCCATCCGGTGGCCTTCTCCTTTTCCACCAAGGAGGCGGTGAACAACCAGGCGGTATGTTACCTGACCTACACCTGCGAAAAGACCCACGACATCATCCGGGCCAATCTAAGCCGCAGCCCCATCTATGACGGCTCCATCACCGGGGTAGGCCCCCGGTACTGCCCCTCCATTGAAACCAAGGTGGTACGCTTTTCCGACAAGCCCCGGCACCAGCTGTTTGTGGAGCCTTGCGGACTAGACACGGAGGAGATGTACATTCAAGGCTTTTCCTCCTCCCTGCCGGAGGACGTCCAGCTGGAGATGCTCCACTCCGTGCCCGGGCTGGAGCAGGCGGAAATGATGCGCCCAGCCTACGCCATCGAATACGACTGCATCGATCCCACGGAGCTTTTGCCCACCCTGGCCTGCAAAAAACTGCCCGGCCTATATGGGGCGGGGCAGTTTAACGGCTCCAGCGGCTATGAGGAAGCGGCGGTACAGGGCTTTGTGGCAGGGGTCAACGCCGCCCTGTGGTTGCTGGGACGGGAACCGATGATCTTACAGCGGTCAGACGGCTACATCGGCACGCTGATCGATGACCTGGTCACCAAGGGCACCAACGAGCCGTACCGGATAATGACCTCCCGCAGCGAATACCGGCTGCTGCACCGGCAGGACAACGCGGATCTGCGGCTGTCCGCCATTGGCCACCGAATCGGGCTGATCTCTGATGCCCGTCTGGCTGCGGTGGAGGAAAAATATGCCGCCGTGAAAAAAGAGATCCACCGGCTGACCCACACAGGGGTGTCCGCCGGTCCGGCCTTGGCTCAACTGCTGGCAAGCTGCGGCTCTTCCCCGGTGGAAGGCTCTGTGCGGCTGTGCGACCTGGTGCGGCGGCCGGAGCTGGGCTATGACGCCATCGCCCCGGTAGATTCCAACCGCCCCTGCCTAAGCAAGGCGGTTACCGAGCAGGTGGAGATCCAAATAAAATATGCCGGGTATATTGCCCGGCAGGAAAAGCAGGTGGAAGAATTCCGCCGGGCGGAAAACCGGCGGCTTCCCCCAGACATCGACTACCAGGCGGTACCTGGGCTAAAGGTGGAGGCCCGGCAAAAGCTCAGCCAGATCCGCCCGGTGTCTATCGGTCAGGCCAGCCGCATATCCGGGGTAAGCCCGGCGGATGTGGCGGTGCTGCTGGTGTATTTGGCCCAAAACCAGGCTACAGCTCCCTCAGCCGCCGGATCACCCCGGCAATAGCTCCCTGGCCGCAAGGGCAGACCGTAGGAAAGCCCATGGCCAGGATCTCCGGTTGGGCGTCGGCGGGCACAAAGGCGAAATCCGCCTCCTGGAGCATGCTGGCATCGTTTAGCGCATCGCCGGCGCACACCAGCACAGAGCGGCCCAGCCGCTGGGCCAGCCGCCGGGCGGCCTTGCCCTTGCTGACGCTACTGTGCTGCAGATCCAAGATCCGGGGCGCCGCCCGCTCCACGGTCACGGTGTCGCCATAACTCTGGGTAATGTACGCCGCCACATGGTCAAATTCCTCCCGCTCGGCCTTGTCGCCATGAAAAAACTGGTCTACATCCGCCACCCGGAACTGGCCAAATACGGCAATTTTCAGCAGCGGCTCTTCCAGATGAGCAAAGTCTGTGTGGCAATAGGGCGCGCCGATCTGCCGGTAAAACTGCTCCCGCAGGGGGTTTTGTCCCAAAAGGTAATGGCACTCAATCGCCTGCAGCTCATACCACAGGTGGGGGTAGCGCTCCATCAGATCCTTTAGCAACGCCTTTCCCTCCACCAAAGGTACCACATCCTGGGCCACGCCTGTGGCGTAATCATAGCTACAAATGCCGTTATACAAAATCAGCGGCGCGTTATTGGGGATCATGGCCTGATACGGCCCAAACATCGGCACGCTGCGGCCTGTACCCACGGTAAATAAGCCACCCTCTGCCTGAAAGGCGGCAATGGCCGTCAAGTTGGCCTGAGGCACCTGGCTTTGGGCATCGGTTAGGGTGCGGTCAAAGTCGGAAACCAACAACATTTGGTGAAAATCCATGATATCCTCTCCTTCGGCCCTATTTTACCGGTTTTTCCCCCGCTTGACAAGTCCCCCTCTTTCACAAAATCCACAATTTTAGGAGGCTATCTATGAAACAAAAACTATCCTTGCTGCTACTTCTAGCCTTTTTGCTGGTTGGCCTGCTTCCCGGGCCGGCAAAGGTATACGCGGCGGACGCCGTTTCGCAAGACAGCGCCGCCGATACCATCCCGGTCACAGAGGAAGCGCCCAGTCCCGCCAGCAGCGTGATCCAAACCAACCAACAGGCCGACACTGGCGGTCACCTGTGGGCGTATATCCTGGCGGCGGTAGTATCCTTCCTGGGCCTGGTTGTTTCCCTTTGGGTTTTCAGCGACGACTGCCGCCGGCAAAAGCGGACAGCCCGTCGCCGACGGCAGAGGGGACGACAAAAGGGACGGTTTGAACGGTAAAATAGAAAAATGCGGAATTTTTTATTGACATCTGCCAGGGAAATAGGATATAATATGCTCTACATGGTGCCGTTTTGCACAGTGTAAATCCGCACGCTACAGCTGATAGCAGCTGTTGAGCATTACTTTTACAGGAGGTGAACGCAATGCTGCGTACCTATCAGCCCAGAAAGCGCCACAGAAGCAAGGTTCATGGCTTTAGAAAGAGAATGGCTACCGCCAATGGCCGCAAGGTTCTTGCTCGCCGCCGCGCTAAGGGTCGGTCTGTGTTGTCTGCCTAAATCGGCTGCTCAGCCCTGGAGAGCCTGACCAGGGAGAGATCGATGAGGATATCGGGGTGAATGGATGTTCTGTCTGTTCGCCCCGTCGGCATTATCAGGCAGTTTTGCGGCTCGATGGGCCGCCGGGGAGCTTGCACCTATGCAATTCACCATTTCGCTGAAACAAAATCATATTTTCCGCAGGCTGTATGCCAAAGGCAGCTGCGCCGTAGGCCGCACGGCGGTGATCTACAGCCGCAAAAACGGCACGGAGCAAAACCGGCTTGGCTTTAGCGTGAGCACAAAGCTGGGGCATGCCGTGGCCCGCAACCGCATCCGCCGCCGCCTGCGGGAGGCTTACCGGCTCAACGAGCATCTGCTTTCCCCTGGCTACGACATGATCATTGTGGCAAGAGGCCGGGCGGCCAAGGCGGAGTTTACCGCCATTGAGGCAGAGCTGCTGCGGCTTTGCCGGAATCTGGGAATCGCCCAAGAGGAGTGACAGGCAATGAAAACCGCCATGCTGTGGCTTATCCGCTTTTATCAAAAGCATATCTCCCCCGCCTTTCCTCCCCGGTGCCGGTTTACCCCCACCTGCAGCCAATACGCCTTGGAGGCCATCGAAAAATACGGCCCGCGAAAAGGCGGATGGCTGGCCTTTAAGCGGCTTTGCCGGTGCAATCCCTTCAACCGCAAGTGGGATCACTTCGATCCTGTACCCTAACACCAAAAACAGGATAAAATCACCCTTTTTATCCAACGAAACGCGCCTTTCGGCGCATCCCCTATCCGGAGGAAAAACATGACCTATTACATTAAACTCCCCTTTGCCTACTTGCTGGAATGGCTGACGGGTTTTGTGGGCAGCTATGGTCTTGCCCTGATCTTATTTGCCCTGATCGTAAAGCTCATTTTGTTTCCGTTTAGCGCCAAGAGCAAAAAGAGCATGATGAAAATGTCCCGTCTGACCCCCAAGGTAAAGGCCTTGGAGAAAAAGTACGGCGATGACAAGCAAAAGTACAACGAAGCGGTAAACAAGCTGTACAAAGAGGAAGGCGCCTCCACCTGCAGCGGTTGTCTTTGGTCCTTTATTCCCCTGCTGCTTCTGCTGCCCCTGTACGCCATTGTCCGTGAGCCGATCACATGGCTGATGCTCAACGGGGACAAAGCCGGCCTTATTGACGCGGTAAAGGCCGTGTTTGTTGACGGCGGCGTGGTCTTCAAGCAGGACATGTACTGGCAGATGGAAGCCATCAAATATATCCCCGACTTCCTCAGCCAGCTGCAGGCCATTTCCCCCAACATCCAGCCGATGGATGTTACGTTCCTGGGCATCAATCTTAGCACCATCCCCCAATGGAAGCTTTGGGCCGTGGAAACCCTTACCTGGGCCGACACCATCGGGCCATTCCTGCTGCCGCTGATTTCCGGCGGCCTGAACTGGCTGTCTATGTGGGTGAGCCAAAAGCTCAACAACACCGTCATTACCGACGACAAGGGCGAGCAAGACGAATCGATGATCCAGTCCACCCAGGCCACCAACAAGGGCATGACCATTATGATGCCGATCGTTTCGGTGATCTTTGGCTTTATGTGGCCGGCTACGATCTCCATTTACTGGATTGCCCAGTCTGTGGTGAGCATTGCCCAGGAGGTGGTGCTGACCAAGCATTACCGCAAGGTCTACGATGAAGAGGACGCCATCAAGCAGCAAAGAGCCGCCGAAGAGGCCGCTATCGAGGCGGAAAAAGAGCGCATCCGGGAAGAGCGCCGTAAGGCCAATCCCGACGGCATTGTTGGCAACGCCAGCAAGAAAAAGCTGCAAAACAAGCAAAAAGCGGAAAAGGCTGCCGCCGAAGCGGCCTACCAGGCAAAGCTGGCCGCTGAAAAAGGCATCGCCCCCAAGCCCGCCGAGGAGGATGACGACCGGCCTTACCGCCGGGGCAGAGCCTATCGGCCTGACCGCTATGAGAACGACACAGAAGATTAAGGAGTAATCATGGAAAAATATATCATCACCACGGGAAAAAGCATTGACCTGGCCATTGCCGCCGCCCTGAAGGAGCTGCGCATGGATCGGGACAGTGTTTCCGTTGAGGTTTTAGAAAACGCCAAAACCGGCTTTTTGGGGATTGGCGCCTGTCCGGCCAAGGTAAAGGTCACCTATGAGGTGCCCGATCCCAAGCCCGCGCCCCAAGC
>CAYVWG010000043.1:9186-13144 GCA_964455425.1 uncultured Oscillospiraceae bacterium
GTGCCGGCCCTTTCCTCGGCTTCCCGCAAGCCCAAGCGCCAAGCCCCCCGGCTGGAAAAGCTGCCCACCACGCCAGCGCCGCAGCCCAAAAAGCCTGCCCCACCGGCCCAAAAGGCGCAGCCCGCCGCCAAGGCCCAAGCGCCCAAGGCACCTAAGTCTGCCCCTAAAGCCGCGCCCAAGGCAGAGGCCGTGCAAAAGGAGTTTGCACCAGCTGCCCCCGGCTCTATGGAGGAGCAGGTGGAAGTGTTCCTGAAAGGGCTTTTGGAGCGGATGGGCTCCAACGCCGTTCCCCACGCCTTCCGCAAGGAGGAAAACACCATCAGCGTGGAGCTGGTGGGAGAAAACCTGGGTATGCTTATTGGCCGCCGGGGAGAAACCTTGGACGCCATTCAGCATTTGGCCAACTACACCGTAAACCGGGACGCCGACAAGCGCACCCGCATTACCATTGACGCCGAAGACTACCGGGGCAAGCGGGAGAAATCCCTTCAGCAGCTGGCCCGGAAGATGGCCGGTAAGGTGGTGAAATACCGCCGGAACATGACCCTGGAGCCGATGAACGCCTACGAGCGTCATGTGATTCACGCGGCGCTTCAGGATGTGCCCGAGGTAACCACCTACTCCACCGGCACGGAGCCAAACCGCCGGATTGTCATTGCCTACGCCAAGGACAAGGCGGAATAATTCCCCACAAACACAAGCGTCCCCGAAGCGCCAAGCCGGTGCTTCGGGGACGTTTTTTGCTCTCTATCGCCTAGATCACGAATCCGCTTTGGGGGCGTTTTGGTCGCTGTCCATGCTGCTGGCCAGATTTTCCACATACTGTTTGGCGGTACGGGCGGAGCGGCCGCAGCGGGTTAAGGCAAAGCGCTCGGCGCCAGCCTCCAAATCCGCAAAAGGCAGCGCCACGCCATACTCCTTGGCCAGGCAATGGACAATATGGAGGTAGGTTTGCTTATCCGGCTTTTGGAAGGTGACCTGCAGGCCAAACCGCTCAGACAGGGATACGGTTTCCTGCAAGGTATCGTTAAAGTGGATATCGTCCCCCTCCCGCTCCCGGAAGCTTTCCTTCACCAAATGGCGGCGGTTGCTGGTGGCATAGATGACCACATTCTGAGACTTGGCCGACACTGAGCCTTCCAAAATGGCTTTCAGGGCGCTATAATTATCGTCGTTTTTGGCAAAGGACAAATCGTCGATAAACAGGATAAATTTTAGGGGGTTGTCCGTTAGATCATCCAGCAGGGCGGGGATGGCGTGAAGCTGCTCCTTGCGCACCTCCACAATACGCAGGCCCTGGGGATACAGGGCATTGACCACCGCCTTGACGGTGGAGGATTTCCCCGTACCCGCATCGCCGCTAAGCAGCATATTAGCCGCAGGCTTCCCCGCCAGAAGGGCGTAGGTATTATCCAGGATGATCTTCTTTTCCCGGGCATAATCCACCAGATCCTCCAGCCGCGTGTCATCCGGGTTGCGGACAGGGACAATATGGTTTGCCCCATCCACATAAAACATATGGTAGGCGGCAAAGATGCCATATCCATACCGGCCGATCTGGCGCATCCGCCGGTGATACTCCTCAACAAGATCCACCGCCGGGCAGGCAAAGCCGGGTAAAGGGTCGGGCAAGCCTTGGGTAAGCTCCTCCGGGGTAAGCTGGGCTACCTGTTGCAAAAGCGAAAGCTCCTCTTCCAGGCAGGCGGCAATATGCTTCTCCGGCGTTCTACCCCGGCCCAGGTGGCGGACGTACACATTTTCCGTCTGGCAAACCTGGGTAAGAAGATACTGGCTTAGGTTCCCCTCACGGGTGTCATACAGCCGAAAGACAAACTCCCCGTAGGCCCACACCGCCTTTTCCCGCTCCCCGGTTTGCCGCAGCCGCAAATACTGGATCAGCGCCGAAACCACCGGGTCTGCCAGCAGGGGGCGGAGCACACAAAGGCCTTCCAGACGCAGGCACAGGGCGGCAAGCTTCGGATCGGTCATTGGTTCAGCACCGCTCCCTTAGCGCCGCTGGAAACCAGGGCAGCATAGCGCTTCAAATAGCCGGAAAGGGTCTTTTTCTTGGGGGTAAAGGCCGCAAGGCGGGCGCTAAGCTCCTCTTGGCTGATTTTCAGCTCGATCCGGTTGGCCGGGATATCGATGCTGATGATATCCCCCTCCTGCACCACGCCGATGGGTCCGCCAGAGGCCGCCTCCGGAGACACATGGCCTACGCAAGCGCCACGGGTAGCGCCGCTAAACCGGCCATCGGTGATTAGAGCCACGCTCTCGCCCAGGCCCATGCCCATAATGGCCGAGGTGGGATTGAGCATCTCCCGCATACCCGGGCCACCCTTGGGGCCTTCATAGCGGATGACCACCACATCCCCCGGACGGATCTGTCCGGCATTGATGGCCGCCTGGGCATCTTCCTCGCAGTCAAACACCCGGGCGGGGCCTTCGTGCACCAGCATCTGCGGGGCCACGGCGGAACGCTTGACCACGCTGCCATCCGGCGCCAGGTTGCCACGGAGAACGGCGATGCCGCCGGTCTCGCTATAGGGAGACTCCACCGGGCGGATGACCTGATGGTTCCGGTTGACGCAGCCTTGAATATTCTCCCCCACGGTCTTGCCGGTAACGGTCATGCAGCCGGTGCGGATGAGGCCCTTTTTATTCAGCTCGTTCATCACAGCGTACACGCCGCCAGCTTCATTTAGCTCTTCCACATAGGTGTGGCCGGCGGGAGCCAGGTGGCACAGGTTGGGGGTCTTTTCGCTGATGGTATTGGCGATGTCCAGGTTGATCTCGATGCCGCACTCATGGGCAATGGCCGGCAGGTGCAGCATGCTGTTGGTGGAGCAGCCCAGGGCCATATCCACCGTAAGCGCGTTGTGGAAGGCGTCCTCGGTCATAATATCCCGGGGACGGATATCCTTGCGCAGCAGCTCCATAACGGCCATGCCGGCGTGCTTGGCCAGCTCGATCCGCTGGGAATACACCGCAGGGATGGTTCCATTGCCCCGCAGGCCCATGCCCAGCACCTCGGTAAGGCAGTTCATGGAGTTGGCGGTATACATTCCGGAGCAAGAGCCGCAGGTGGGACAGGTGTTACACTCATACTCAAAGAGCTTTTCCTCCGTCATCTTTCCGGCGTTATACTGGCCCACAGCCTCGGAAATGGTGGAAAAGCTGACCTTTGCCCCATCCACATGGCCAGCCAGCATGGGTCCGCCGCTGACAAACACGGCAGGCAGATTCAGCCGGGCGGCGGCCATTAGCAGGCCGGGTACGTTTTTATCGCAGTTGGGCACCATGACCAGGGCGTCAAAGCCATGGGCCATGGCCATAGCCTCGGTGGAATCGGCAATCAGATCCCGGGTGACCAGGGAATATTTCATGCCGGTGTGGCCCATGGCGATGCCGTCGCACACGGCAATGGCCGGGAACACCACCGGGTTACCGCCAGCCATGGCCACACCCAGGCGGACGGCCTCAACGATCTTATCAATATTCATATGGCCGGGGACGATCTCGTTATAGGAACTGACAATTCCCACCAGGGGGCGGTTGATCTCTTCCTCGGTCATGCCCAGGGCATGATACAAGGCCCGATGGGGGGCGTTTTGGGGGCCTTTTTTCAGTGCGTCACTTTTCATAATCTTTCTCCTAATAATCCTATGGCTTGGGGGAAATGCTTCCACATTTCCCCCAAGGCCGGATGATAGTTATGGTTGTGCAACAAGCGCCATACAAGACGGCAGGATCAGTTGTTGATCAGCTTATCCTCGCTGCTCCAGCTGTAGAGCTTACGGACATCCTCGCCCACCAGCTCAGAGGGATGCTCGCTGGCCAGCTTCCGCATGGCGTTAAAGTGCACCTGGCCGCCGGCATCGGACATATCCAGCAAGAATTCCTTGGCAAAGGAGCCATCTTGGATGTCCTTGAGCACCTTCTTCATGGCCTTTTTGGT
>CAYVWG010000044.1:0-13135 GCA_964455425.1 uncultured Oscillospiraceae bacterium
TTCCCGGCTTATGCGGGCGTTGCGGATGCCCTTTGGCCGGCACAAAGGGGTATATTTGCCGAAAGGGAATAAAATATGGGCAGGGCCAGGCCGCAGCCTGTTGCCGCCAAAGGGCGATTGCCTTTGGGAACAAATGCAAAGGCCGGCGCAAAATGAAAGGCTCATTTCGCGCCGGCCTTGCGGCAATCAGGCCGGTAAGCCGGGTTCTGTCGTGGACAGCCATCTATCTTGGCGCACCGTTGCCGGTACGCTCCAGCCACCTCCTCGGAAGCGGTCGGGCCAACCGTATGCTTCCTCCACGGTGTTGCTCCGGATAGAGTTTACAGCGCCGGACTGTTCCCAGCCGGTGAGTGAGCTTTTACCTCACTTTTCCACCCTTACCGGCGGATGTGCCGCCGGCGGTATCTCTCTGTTGCACTTTTCCTGAAGTCGCCTTCGGCGGGCGTTACCCGTTATCCTTGCCCTATGGAGCCCGGACTTTCCTCACCCAAGGGCCGTTGGGCCATTGGGCGCGGCTGTCTGGCCTGGTTGCCCGTGTATTCTATCCTATTTTTCCCGGAATGTCAAACAGATTCATTGCAAAAGTGCCAACGGGGGAGTATAATAAACAAGTAAGCATTTTCCCTAGGGGAAAGGAGAGCGGGCGTATGACAACGTTAGATCAATATTTTGCGGCCTTAACACACAAAAAGGTGCTGGTGCTTGGCCTTGGGGTAAGCAACCGTCCCTTGGTGCGGCTGCTGCTGCAGCATGGCGTGGCGGTTACCGGCTGCGACCGCACCCCCCGAGAGCAGGCGGAGGATGAGGTGCTGGCCTTGGAGAAGGCAGGCGCTCGGCTGCGCCTTGGGCCAGACTATCTTGCCGGCCTTAAGGGAGATGTGGTCTTTCGCACACCGGGGATGCACCCTGATCGGCCAGAGCTGGCGGCGCTAAAACGGGGCGGAGCGGTGATCACCTCAGAGATGGAGGCGTTTTTCCAGGTTTGTCCCTGCCCCATGATTGCCGTAACCGGCTCTGACGGCAAAACCACCACCACCACCTTGATTTCCGAGCTTCTCAAGGCCCAGGGCTATACGGTCTGGCTGGGAGGCAACATTGGCACGCCCCTGCTGGACAAGGCGGGACAGATGGGGAAAGACGACCGGGTAGTGGTGGAGCTAAGCTCGTTTCAGCTGATGGATTTCCCCTACAGCGCCCAAACCGCCGTGGTGACCAATCTTGCGCCCAACCATTTGGATGTGCACAAGGATATGGATGAATATATTGCCGCCAAAGAAAATGTATATCTGCACCAGGATGCAGCCGGGCGGCTGATTGTCAATGAAGATAACGCCATTACCCGGAGCTTTGCTGCCAAGGCGCCTGGGCAGGTTCTGATGTTCTCTCGCCAGACGGTTCCGGCAAAGGGGATTTATCTGAAGGACGGCCAGATCTGGCGCACAGGAAATCCGCCGGAAAAAATTATGGATCAGGCGGATATTTTGCTTCCGGGTATTCATAATGTGGAAAACTATATGGCGGCCATTGCCGCTGTAGGCGATCAGGTAAGCAACGAGGTTATCCGTCAGGTGGCTCGCAGCTTTGGGGGTGTGGAGCACCGCATCGAGCTGGTGCGGGTAAAGGACGGGGTATCCTATTATAACGATTCCATCGCCTCCAGCCCCAGCCGTACGATTGCCGGCCTGCGCAGCTTTTCAGGGAAGGTGATCTTGATCGCCGGAGGCTATGATAAGCACATTCCCTACGATGTACTGGGGCCGGAGATCGTACAGCGGGTAAAGATCCTTATTGCCACCGGCGATACTGGCCCCAAGATCCAGGCCGCCACAGAAGCGGCCACGGACTATGCCCCCGGCAAGCCGGAAATTCATGCGGTGGCGGATTTTTACGATGCTGTCCGCCTTTCCGCCCGGCTGGCCCAGCCGGGGGATGTGGTGCTGCTTTCCCCCGCCAGCGCCGCCTTTGACCGGTTCAAGAACTTTATGGTGCGGGGGAAAGAATTTAAGAAAACCGTAATGGAGCTGTAAGCCATGGATTTGCGCCAGACAATATTTGCCCTTTCCTCCGCCTATGGCCCTACTGGCCATGAAACAGGGGCCATCCAAGCGGCCGGGAAGCTGCTTCGTCCCCTTGTTTCGCAGGTTTACCAAGATAAGGCGGGCAGCCTTGTGGGGCTTTTGCCCTGTGGCAAGCCCGGAGCAAAAACGCTATTGCTGGACGCCCATTTGGACGAGGTGTCCATGATGGTCACAGGGCAGGAGGAAGGATTTTTGACCTTTGCCGCCCTGGGCATCGATGCCAGGGTGCTGCCCGGGCAGGAGGTGGTGGTGTGCACCCAGCCGCCTATGCCTGGGGTGGTGACCTGTTTGCCGCCCCATATCCTTACCGAGGCCCAGCGTAAGCAGGCCTTTGCCCTAAAGAGCCTGCGCATCGATTGCGGCCTTGCCCCGGAGCAATCCGTAGCCGTGGGCACGCCGGTGGTGTATGGGACAAAGCCCTTTATGATGGGGCAAAAAGTGGTTTGCGGCAAGGCTTTGGATAACCGCTGCTGCTTTGCCCTGCTGCTGCGCGCTTTGGAGCTGCTGCAGGACAAGCCGTTGCCGGTAGATGTGTATGTGCTTGGCTCGGTGCAGGAGGAATTTTCCGGTTTGGGCGCGGCTGCCGGGGCCTTTGCCCTGGCACCGGACAGCGCCATTGTGGTGGATGTGACCTTTGGCGGCACCCCGGACAGCCCGGAAAGGGATACCTTTCCTTTGGGCAGCGGCCCGGCGGTGGGCCTAGGGCCTACCGTAAACCGCGGCATATCCCAAAGGCTGCTGGATCTGGGCAAGGAAAAGCAGATCCCCGTAAACCGGGAGATTCTTCCCGGCAGCACCGGCACCAACAGCATGCATACCCAAATCAGCCGGGAGGGAATTCCCTCTGCCTGCCTGTCGGTGCCCCTGCGGTATATGCACACGCCCATTGAGGCCGTCCATTTGGACGATGTGGAAAACGGCGCCAGATTGCTGGCGGAATATATTCTGTCTCTTAGGGAGGTGCCGGAATGTTAGCGACCATAAGAACCCTGTGCGGCCTTTTTGGCCCCTCCGGCTGTGAGGATGAGGTACGGCAATATATCCGCAAGCAGGCTGAACCCTATGCCGACGAGATTTTGCAGGACGCCAACGGAAATTTGCTGGTGCATAAAAAGGGCCGCACAAAGCCCACCAAGACCATCCTTCTGGCCGCCCACATGGACGAGGTGGGTGTGATCGTCCACAGCGTCATGGAAAGCGGTATGCTCCGCTTCGCCTTTGTTGGCGGGGTGGATCGTCGGGTGGTCATCGGCAAACCGGTTTTCCTGGGGGAAAACCGGATCCCGGGCATAATTGGCATGAAGCCTATCCACCTGAGCCGCCAGGATGAGAGAAAAACGGTACCTGAGGAAGACCAGCTGTATATCGATATCGGCGCTGCGGATAAAGCCCAGGCCCAAGCTCTGGTGCAGCCGGGAGACTACGGCTGCTTTGCCGTTGGCTGCACGCCTCTGCAAAACGGGCTTGTGCGGATGAAAGCCATCGACGACCGGGTGGGCTGCGGCATTTTGCTGACCCTTTTGCGTCAGCCCCTGCCGGTAGATACTTGGTTTGCCTTTACCGTGCAAGAGGAGGTTGGCTGCCGGGGCGCCTTTGGCGCGGCGTTTCGCATCCGGCCGGATATTGCCCTGGTGGTGGAGGGAACCACAGCGGCGGACGCGCCGCCGGCTGTTGGCAGAGAAAAAATTTGCGCTCCGGGGAAGGGGCCGGTGCTGCCCTTTATGGATGGGGCCACGGTATACGACCAAGAGCTATTCACCATTCTTTGCCAAATTGCCCGGGAAAAGCAAATCCCCTGGCAGACAAAGAGCCGCATTGCCGGGGGTACCGACGCCCGGGCCATCCAGCGTACAGCCGAAGGCTGCCGGGTGGGGGCGGTGTCCGCCGCTGTGCGGTATATCCACAGCCCCTCCAGCGTGGCAAGTGAGGAAGATTTCCAGCGGATGTATGTGCTCGTGAAGACATTTTTGGAGAAAATGGAGGTGCTGTATGAAGCAGCTGCTCAATAAACTGCTGTGTTTGCCCGGGGTGTCCGGCCGGGAGGGCCTTGTGGCTCAGGCGCTGATTTCCCTGGCAGAGGGATATGGACAGGTAAAGACAGATCCCCTAGGCAATGTGCTGGTTCACCGGCCGGGCAAAGGGAAAAAGCTGCTTATAACCGCCCATATGGACACGCCCGGCTTAGTGAATACCTATGTGGAGGAAAACGGATTTCTCCGGGTGGGCCTGGTGGGAAATATGCCCTGCCATGCCCTGGTAGGTCAGGTCGTGACATTCTCTGACGGCAGCGCCGGCTTGGTGTGCGCCCAGGAGGGGACAGATCCGGCAAAGCTTACGGTGGACAAGCTGTATGTGGATCCCCTGGGGGCAAAAATCCCGGTGGGAGAGACGGCAGCCGTTGTGGCCCAGCCTAGGTATGCCAACGGCTTTGTGCTGGCCCCGGGGCTGAATAACCGTCTTGGCTGCGCCATATGCCTTAAGGCCCTGGAGCTGCTGGGAGAAACAGAGCGGGATATTACCTGTGTGTTCTCCGCCCAGGGAGCCTTGGGCTTTCGGGGGATAGACGCCGCAGCCTTTACCGTCCAGGCGGAGGCGGCGTTTGTGGTGGAAACCTGCCTTGCCACAGATGGGCCGGAGGCGGCGGAGGGCCATAGGATCTCTCTTACCGGAGGCCCGGTGGTGGAGTGGATGAACGGCGATGTGATCTCCCACCCTGCGCTTTGCCGTCAACTGATGGATACGGCCCAAAAGCAGGGCATATCTGTCCAGGCCTTTGCCGCCAATGAGGGAAAATCTGCCGCTGGAAGGCTCTGCGCTATAGCCGGCGGCTGTCCGGCGGTGGTGATGGGCGTGCCTGTCCGCCAAGGGGATCGGGCATACGCGGTGGCCCATTTGCCTACGGCCATGGACTGCGCCCGGCTTTTGGCTGCGGCTATGGAAGCGTAGGAGGAAGCTATGGGTGTAAGCAATATTTTACGGAAAATGGCAACGCGAGGAGCCACTTGCGGCGCTGTGATCGTAGCTGCGGGCAGCGCCACCAGAATGCAGGGCATCGACAAAGTTATGGCATCTCTTGCGGGGATGCCGGTGCTGGGCCACACCCTGAAGGCCTTTCAGGCCAGTGAGGATATCGATCAGATCGTGGTGGTGACCCGGCAGGACTTGCTCCAGCAGGTCAAGCTCCTGGCGGCGAAGGTTGGCGTTACTAAGCTTCGGGCGGTAACGCCGGGGGGCGCAACCCGGGCGGAATCTGTGCAGGCGGGGCTAAAGCTTGTGAAAAAGTGCAGCCTTGTAGCCATCCATGACGGCGCGCGGCCTTTGGTGACCCAACAGGTGATTCACGACGCGGTGCGCAAAGCGGCCAAATTTGGCGCGGCGGCGCCGGCTATCCCGGTGAAGGACACCGTAAAGGTGGCATCTGGGGGCGTAGTGACGGATACGCCGGACAGAGCCGCGCTTTTTGCTGTGCAAACGCCCCAGGTGTTCCACCTGGCGGTGTATCAGGCCGCTTTGACCCAGGCTCTGGCCAAGCAACTGCCGTTGACGGACGACTGCTCCGCTGCGGAGGCTTATGGACAAACCATCTACCTTACCCCTGGCAGCGAGGAAAACATAAAAATCACCACGCCAATGGATCTGACATTGGCCCAGGCCATTTTGGCAGAAAGGGAAAAGACATGCGGATAGGACACGGATATGATGTGCATCGCCTGGCAGAGGGCCGGGCGCTGATTCTCGGCGGCGTGCGGATCCCTTGGGAAAAGGGGCTGGAGGGTCATTCCGACGCAGATGTTCTTATCCACGCAGTGATGGATAGCCTACTGGGAGCGGCAGGCCTGCCGGATATTGGCAAGCTGTTTCCGGATACTGATCCTGCTTATGCGGGGATATCCAGCCTGAGCCTACTCAAAACAGTAGCTTGCCGCGTGGCGGAAAAGGGCTACCGCGTGGAAAACGTGGATTGCACCATTTTGGCCCAGGCCCCCAAGATGGCTCCTCATATCCCTCAAATGCGGGCCAATATGGCGGTGCTCTTGGGCGTGCCGGTGGATCAAATCAATGTAAAGGCCACCACTGAGGAGGGCTTAGGCTTTACCGGCGCCGGCCAGGGGATTGCCTGCCACGCCGTCTGCTTGCTGGAAAGGCGGGAAACGGAATAATAATGGCAAAACGTAGAGGGACCAGGTACATTACCTGATCCCTCTACGTTTATGGATGTCGGCAAACGCTGCCGTGTAGGAGCTTTGCGGGAAACGCTTCCCTTTTTCAGGTGAGCGTTTTTCTTGCGGATCCGTATTACGAATGGCAAATGGCCTCTCCGGCTTTGTAAATGTCCCCGGCGCCTACGGTGACGATAATGTCCCCTGGCTGGGCAATGGAGCGCAGATAGGCGGACACCTGGGGCAGCGTGGCACAATACACCGCACCAGGGATCTGGGCTGCCAGGTCTTGGGAGGAAATGCCTACGGTGTTTTGCTCCCGGGCGGCGTAGATTTCCGCCAAAACCGTGATATCCGCCGCCTTTAGCTCCCGGACAAAATCCGCAAACAGGGCCTTGGTGCGGGTGTAGGTGTGAGGCTGAAAGGCGATGATCACCCGCTGGTACTCCATGGAGCGGATCGCCTCCAGCAGGGCGTGAAGCTCGCCGGGATGGTGGGCGTAGTCGTCATACACCACCGCACCATTACAGAGACCCTTCCGCTCCAACCGGCGGCCAGCGCCGTGGAAAGCGGCCAGGGCCTTGGCGGCGGTGGCGCCTGGTATGCCCATAAGCTGGGCAACGGCGCAGGCCGCCAGGGCGTTTAAGGTGTTAAACTGCCCATACACCGACAGCTGCACATGGGCGTAGAGCTTGCCGTGGCAAAGCACGTCAAAGGTTCGCCAGTCTGCGGAGATGTTGGCGGCAGTGACATCGTTGTCGGGAGAAAGGCCAAAGGTAATCTTCTCTAAGCCGGCCAAGGCGTCTAGGGTGTTCTGGTCGTCGCCGTTGGCAATGATGTGCCCCTCCGGCGGCACCAGCTGGGCAAATTTTCGGAAGGACGCCTGGATATCCGCCAAATCCTTGAAAAAATCCAGATGGTCGGCCTCAATGTTGTTGATGACGGCTACCGTGGGACAGAAGTTTAAGAAGGAATTACAGTATTCACAGCTTTCGGCAATAATGGTGTCCCCGTTGCTGGCCCGATGCCCTGCGTGCAGCAGGGGCAAATATCCGCCAATCATGACCGTGGGATCCCGATCCGCTTCCATAAAGATATGGGTAAGCATAGAGGTGGTGGTGGTTTTGCCGTGGGTACCGGCCACACAGATGGCGTTTTTGTACTCCCGCATGATCACGCCCCAAGCCTGTGCCCGTTCAAACACAGGAATGCCGGCGGCCCTGGCGGCGGCAATCTCCGGGTTATCGTTGTGGGCGGCAGCGGTGCGGATGATACAATCCGCCCCCTGAATGTTTTCCGCCTTGTGACCAATGAACACCTGGATGCCTTTGGCCATTAGCTCATCGGTGGAAACGGAAGAATTCATATCCGAGCCGGTGATCTCCAGCCCCCAGCCGCTAAGCACCAATCCCAGGGGCCGCATGGATACCCCGCCGATCCCCACAAGGTGGATGTGCTTGCCCGGCTGAAAAAAGGGTTTTATATTGTCATAGTTGATCATAGATTCTGCGCAACTCCTTAGACAAAAAAATGATTGCAGTGTTTATAAATCCATATTATAATACCCCTGATCATATTACGCAAGGATTTTTTACGCCAGGAGGAATATACGTTGAAAATTCCCGCCGATGTTCGACAGGTTTTGACTGTGCTGACCCAGCAGGGCTACCCCGCCTATTGCGTGGGGGGCTGTGTGCGAGACGCCCTTCTTGGACGCTCCATTTCCGACTGGGATGTGACCACCGCCGCCTTGCCCCAGCAGGTGCTGCAGCTGTTCCCACGCTGCGTGCCTACAGGTATCCGCCACGGCACGGTTATAGTGATGACAGATCACCGGCCTGTGGAGGTGACCACCTTTCGCCAAGACGGTGTCTATGCCGATGGCCGTCACCCGCAGAATGTGCGGTTTTCCGCCAGCCTGGAGGAGGATCTATCTCGGCGGGATTTTACCGTCAATGCCATGGCGGTAGATCTGCAGGGGCAGCTTTACGATCCATTTGACGCAATGGAAGATTTGCAAAGGCGGATCCTTCGCTGCGTAGGGGATCCCGAAAAACGGTTTACCGAGGACGCCCTACGGATGCTCCGTGGCGTGCGCTTTTCCGCCCAGCTGGAATTTACCCTGGAGGAAGAGACATACAAGGCCATAAAGCGCTGCGCCGGTCTGTGCGGCAAGCTGTCCGCGGAGCGGGTGAGGGACGAGATGGAAAAGACCCTGTGTTCTTCCCACCCGGAAAAGCTGGGGGAAATGATTTCTCTGGGGCTGCTGCGGCGTCAGGGCCTTTCCGGTACGCCGGAGCTTTCTTGGCTGCAAAGCCTGCCAAAGCAGGCCGTTGTTCGCTGGGCGGGGCTGGCCCGTCTGCTGCCGGAGCTGGAGCTATCCTTTCTGCGGCTGGATAAGCGGACGGAAACCACAGCCAAGGCCGCCGCTGCCATCTACGCCCCCAGCTATACCCGCCAGGAGCTGAAGACCCTGCTGTCTCAGTGGAACAGACAGACGGTGGAGGTAGCTGCTGCCATGAATGGTACTACCCCCTTGCTTGCGGATATCCTTGCCGGGGGAGAGTGCTGCTGCCTGAAGGATCTGGCCATAGGAGGGCGGGAGCTTTCCTGGCTTTCCGGCAAAGCGGTGGGACAGACGCTGCAGGGCTTACTGGCTCATGTGCTGCAGCATCCAAAGGACAATGAAAAAGCTGTCCTTTTGGCCTTGGCAAGAGAAATGAATATAGAAAAAGGAGACAACAAATGAAGAGAAGCTGTGGAGTGATTTTGCCCATATCGGCGCTGCCCTCTGCCTATGGCATTGGGACATTGGGAAAGGCCGCCTATGAATTTGTGGATTTTTTGGCGGCGGCAGGGCAGTCCTGGTGGCAGGTTTTGCCCATTGGACCAACCAGCCTGGGAGATTCGCCCTACCAAAGCCCCTCCGCGTACGCGGGCAATCCCTATTTTGTGGATCTGGATTTGCTTTGCGCCGACGGCCTGCTGACGGCAAAGGAGCTTCAGGCCATAGACTGGGGGGACGACCCTGCCCGGGTGGATTACGGCAAGATTTATGCCCACCGGTTTGCCCTGCTGGAAAAAGCCGCCGCCGTGGGCTGGCAGAGGGACGCCAAGAAGGTGGAAGAATTTGTGGAAAAAAACCGCCATTGGCTGCCGGATTACGCCTTGTTCATGGCAGTGAAGCGGCACTTTTCCATGCTGCCCTGGACAGCTTGGCCCGATGAGGACATCCGCCTGCATAAGCCGGAGGGACTGAAAACATACCGGGCGCTGCTTGCCAAGGATGTGCGGCTGTTTACCTATATCCAATACCTGTTTTTTGCCCAGTGGGATGCCCTATGGGCCTATGCCCACAAACAAGGCGTGGGGATTATTGGCGACATGCCCATTTATGTTTCCATGGATTCCGCCGATGTGTGGGCAGAGCCAGGCTGCTTCCAGCTGGACAGAAAAAATGTACCCACTGCCGTGGCAGGGGTACCGCCGGATTACTTCAGCGAGGATGGCCAACTGTGGGGCAATCCCTTATATAACTGGGAGGCCATGAAGAAGGACGGCTATGGCTGGTGGATTCGCCGGATCGACGGAGCGGCCAAGTGCTATGATGTGCTGCGCATTGACCACTTCCGGGGGCTGGAAAGCTACTGGGCCGTGCCCTTTGGAGAAAAAACAGCCAAAAACGGCAAATGGGTCAAAGGCCCTGGCATGGATCTGCTGGGCGTGCTGTGCAGCTGGTTTCCCCAACTGCAATTTATCGCGGAGGATCTGGGATTTCTCACGCCTAAGGTCAAGCAGCTGTTGGCAGATTCCGGTCTGCCGGGGATGAAGGTGCTGGAATTTGCCTTTGATCCTCAGGGGGGAAGCGATTATCTGCCCCATACCTATCCCAGAAACTGTGTGTGCTATGGCGGCACCCATGACAACGCGCCTTTGGCAGCTTGGGTTCGGGAAGCGGAGCCGGCGGAGCTGGCCTTTGCCCGGGAGTATTTGGGCCTAGGCCCCAACGCGTCCCTTTGTCAAGGGATTTTGCGGGCTGGACTTGCTTCTGTAGCCGATTTGTTTGTGACCCAGATGCAGGACTATCTCCGCCTGGGAAAAGCCAGCCGCATGAACACCCCTGGTCTAACCGGCGAAAACTGGCAGTGGCGTTTGCTGCCGGGCCAGGCCACGGAAAAGCTGGCCAAGGACATGGCCCGACTGGCCCGCATCTATGGCCGGGCATGACAGCAACACACCGGCGCCAGCCGGCGATGGCTTCACGATAAAATGGTAAGATATGTATTGAGCGCGCATATAAACCCCGGGCGGGAACCGTATATGGTTCCCGCCCGGAAGTTTTAGCGAAGTACGGCGTTTAGCTTTTCCCGCAGCGCGGAGAGGATTTTTTCTATTACAGGAGAGATGTCCTCATCGGTCAAGGTGCGGTCATCGGCCCGAAGCTCCAGGGAGAAGGCCACGCTCTTTTTGCCCTTGGGGACGCCAACACCGCGATAGATATCAAACAGCTCCACCTGCCGTAGCAGTTTGCCGCCGGCGCTACGGATGCTATTTTCCAGCTGAGCCACGGTGACGTCCTCATCACAAACCAGCGCCAGATCCCGGAAAACTGCGGGATACTTGGGCAGAGGCGTATAAACGGCCTCCGGGGCTAGCACGGTGAGCAGCTCGGTGAAATTCAGCTCGGCGGCGTATACCTCGCAGTCCATGCCGTAGTTTTTAGCTACCAGGGGATGGATCTGGCCCAACACGCCAATGGGCTTGCCGTTGATGCTCAAGCTGGCACAACGGCCAGGGTGGTAGCTGGGGTTATTGGTTACGGCGATGTACACAGCGGCATTGGCGTTGACGCTCTTAAGCAAAGCCTCCACCTGGCCCTTCAGGGTGAAGAAGGTTTCGCCGCTGCCATAGCTGCCCAGCATAAGCAGTTTTGGCTCATAGGGCAGGGGGCTGTCGTCTACCGGAAGATAGATTTTCGCCAGTTCATAAAGCTTGGCCGCTTTGTTATGATTGGCCTGGTTTTTGGCCAGGATATCCAGCATGGAGGGCAAAGCGGTGGTGCGCATAATGGAGGTGTACTCACCCAGAGGATTGAGGATTTCCAAGGCATTTCTCCGCTTATCATCCTTTGGCAGACGGATCAGGTCAAAGCCGGCAGGGGAGACAAAGGAATAGGTGATGATCTCGCTGTAGCCCATGCTTCGGACGGCGGCGCCGGCACGGTTTTCCAGCAGTTGGGTCTTGCTGTAGCCTCCCCGGGTGGTGGCCCCATGCATCAGGGTGGTGGGGATGTTGTTGTAGCCGTAGAACCGGGCCACTTCCTCGGCAATGTCCGCCATCCGCCGCAGATCGGGCCGCCAGGAGGGAACCTGGATCAGCCCATCCTTCACTTCAATTTCTTCCCGGCGGAGATAGTCGATCATGTCCGCCTCAGAGATATTGGTACCCAGCAGACGGTTGATTTTCTCCGGCTCCAGGGGCAGCGTGAAGGGCTGGGGTACAAAGTGCAGTACATCGATGACCCCATCGACCACCTGGCCGGCGTCCAGCAGTTCCACCAGCTCGCAGGCCCGGTTCACCGCAGGGAGGGTCAGCATGGGGTCGATGTTCTTTTCAAACTTGCCGGAGGCATCGGTACGCATGCCCAAGGCCAGGGCGGTTTTGCGGATGGAGGTACCGTCAAAGTTGGCGGATTCAAACACCACATCCACGGTATCGGCCACGATTTCGGAGTTTTCCCCTCCCATAATGCCAGCCAGGCCTACAGGACGGGTCTCATCGGCGATCACCAGCATGTCTGGGGTAAGCTGCCGCTCGTTGCCATCCAGGGTGGTAAGGATCTTGTCCTGGCCTGCCCGCCGGACGACGATCTTGCCGCCGCGCACATAGCGGTAATCAAAGGCGTGCATGGGCTGGCCATACTCGATCATGACATAGTTGGTGATATCCACAATGTTGTTGATGGGACGGACGCCGGCGGCTCTTAACCGGCGGCGCATCCACTTGGGGGAGGGGGCGATCTTTACGTTGCGTACCATCCGGGCGGTGTATCGACGGCAAAGATCTGGGGCTGTCACCTCCACATCCAGCAGCTCCGGCAAAGCCCCCGGGCCACCGCCCTTGACCACCGGCTGGTGGTGGGCCATGGGCAGGTTGAAGGCCGCCGCGCTCTCCCGGGCAAGGCCGATGAGACTGTAGCAATCCGGCCGGTTGTTGGTGATTTCAAACTCTACGATGGTATCATCGTTGCCAATGACGGTGTTGATGTCCTGCCCAACGGCGCAGTCTTCCTCGTTGAGAATCCAAATGCCGTCGGCAAAGGCATCCGGGCAGTCGTTGACCGTAAGTCCCAGCTCCTGATAGGAGCAAAGCATGCCGTTGGATTTTTCTCCCCGGAGCTTGCCCTTAGTGATGTGCACGCCGCCGGGCAGCCAGGAGTTGTGCAGGGCTGTAGGCACCAGATCGCCCTCCTGGACATTCTGCGCGCCGGTGACGATTTGGATTGGCTCTTCTTTGCCCACATCCACCTGGCAGATCCACATGTGGTCAGAATTTTGGTGGCGCACCATGGAAAGCACCTTGCCCACCACTACGTTTTTGATTTCTTCATCCATCCGGGCGTAGGTTTCCACCTTTTGCCCGGCAATGGTCATAACCTCTGCGTATTCTTTGTCTGTGGCGGAGATTTTTACAAACTCATCCAGCCATTTTCGGGAAATATTCATTCTTTCTCGTCCTCCCTATCCGAACTGCCGCAGGAAGCGGACGTCGTTTTCAAAAATCAGCCGCAAATCGGAGATCTGGAACCGGCGCATGGCCATCCGTTCCAGGCCGATGCCAAAGGCAAAGCCGGAATACACGTTGGGATCGATGCCGCAAACCTCCAGCACCTTGGGG
>CAYVWG010000045.1:0-6893 GCA_964455425.1 uncultured Oscillospiraceae bacterium
CCTTCCTGGGCTTTGGCGGCGATAAGGTGCCGGATATCGACCTGAATTTCTCCGGCGAGTACCAGGCCAACGCCCATGCCTACTGCGTGGAGATGTTCGGCAAAAGCCATGTGTTTCGGGCGGGTACTATTGGCACCGTGGCGGAAAAAACCGCCTTTGGTTATGCCAAAAAGTACCTGTCCGAGCGGGAAATGCATGTGGGACGGGCAGAGGAAGAGCGGCTGGCCGCTGGCTGCGTAGGGGTCAAGCGTACCACCGGTCAGCATCCCGGCGGCCTGGTGGTCATCCCCCAGGAAAACGAGATCTGGGACTTTTGCCCGGTGCAGCATCCGGCGGACGACCCCAACTCTGACTGGGTCACCACCCACTTTGAATACCACTCCATGGAGGAAAATCTTCTAAAGCTGGACATGCTGGGCCATGATGACCCCACCATGATCCGTATGCTGCAGGATATGACCGGTGTGGATCCCCAAAAAATTCCCCTGGATGACCAGCAGACCATGGCCATTTTCACCAGCTCTAAGGGACTTGGCTACGAAAATGACCCCATTCTGGGCCAAACCGGCGCTGTGGGCATCCCGGAATTTGGCACGGGCTTTACCCGAGGCATGCTGGTGGAAACCCAGCCCAAGCAGTTTGACACGCTGATCCGGCTTTCCGGTTTTTCCCACGGCACGGATGTGTGGCTGGGCAATGCCCGGGATCTGATCTTGTCCAAAACCGCCACGGTAGGCCAGGCCATTGGTTGCCGGGACGATATTATGAACTATCTCATTTCCTGCGGCATGCCGGAAAAGCGGGCCTTTAAGATCATGGAGGCCGTAAGAAAGGGAAGAGGCCTGCCAGATGGCGCGGCGGAGGAGATGGCCGCCGCCGGCGTGCCGGCGTGGTACATTGATTCCTGTAGAAAGATCAAATATCTGTTCCCCAAGGCTCACGCGGTGGCCTATGTTATGATGGCCTTCCGCATTGCCTGGTTTAAGGTGCATAAGCCCTTGGCCTTTTATGCCGCCTATTTTTACCGCCGCTCCCAAAAGGGGGGCTTTGACGCGGCGATGATGTGCCATGGCAAGGAGCTTGTGGTGGAAAATATCGAAAAAATCAAAAATAACGAGGACACCACCGGCAAGGATGAGGATCTGCTTACCACCTTGGAGGTGTGCTATGAGTATTACCTTCGGGGCTTTACCTTTGCCCCCATTTCCCTTTATGAATCCGATGCCCTAAAGTTTTTGCCCCGGGAGAATACGCTTCTGCCGCCCTTTGTGTCGGTTTCCGGCCTGGGGGAAACTGCCGCCGCGGACATCGCCGAGGGAAGAAAGGGAAAGCACTTTATCTCCATCGAGGAATTTTCTGCCGCTTGCCCCAAGGTATCCCAAACCCATATTGAGCATCTAAAGCTGGCGGGCGCCTTTGGCGACCTGCCGGATACCAGCCAGATCAGCTTTTTTCTTGAGCAAAATAACTAAAATTTTGTAGGTGTTTTCGTGTGTTTTGCCAAAGTCTAAGAAGGGGAACAAAAACCCGTTGCGGAAATTTTTCTCCTGGAGTATAATATACCTGACCGTAGACAAATACCATGAACGTTAGGAGAATGTTACCATGCAAGAATTAGAAAAGCAATTTCATATTCACTGTGTCGAGGGGGATGTGGGCCGTTATGTGATTCTGCCTGGCGACCCTGGCCGCTGCGAATCCATCGCCAAGCTGTTTGACGATCCCCACCATGTGGCCCAAAACCGGGAGTTTAACATCTACACCGGCACCCTTTTGGGCGAAAAGGTCAGCGTTTGCTCCACCGGTATTGGCGGCCCCTCCGCTTCCATTGCTATGGAAGAGCTGCATAACATCGGCGCGGATACCTTTATCCGTACCGGCACCTGCGGCGGTATCGATCTTGATGTGCAGTCTGGCGATATCGTGGTAGCCACCGGCGCCATCCGTTTTGAGCACACCTCCATGGAGTATGCGCCCATCGAGTATCCGGCAGTGGCCAACCTGGACATCACCGTGGCCCTGCGGGATGCCTCTATTGCCATGGGTAAGACTACCCATGTGGGCGTTGTTCAGTGTAAAGACGCCTTCTATGGCCAGCACAGCCCGGCCAAGATGCCGGTTTCCTATGAGCTGCTGCAAAAGTGGGAAGCCTGGAAGCGTTTGGGCGTTAAGGCCTCTGAGATGGAGTCTGCCGCCCTCTTTGTGGTGGCCGATGCGCTGAAGTGCCGCTGCGGCTCTTGCTTCCATGTGATTTGGAACCAGGAGCGGGAGGCTGCTGGTTTGGATCAGAAGATGAGCGAGGATACCTCTGCTTCCGTCCGTGTGGCAGTAGACGCCCTGAAGCTGCTCATCCAGCGGGATCGGGATGCCGCCAAGTAAGCCGGCGGATTTCCCCTTCGTCAGAGAGAAAACAAGGGAGGCCTGCCGTGTCCGGCAGGGAAAAGGAAAAGTTGAAATGATGAACCGTACAAAAAAATGGTTGGCCTTGGCCCTAGCCCTGGTGCTGGTGCTTTCCTTGGCAGCCTGCGGCAAAAAGGCGGCGTCCGCCTATGTACCAGGCACCGTAACGGGGGATGTCTATACCAACGCTTCCGCCGGGTTTGCTTGTAAAGCCGCTGAAGGCTGGAGCTTTGCCACGGAAGAGGATCTGGCGTCGCTCAATGAGCTTACCGAGGAGCAAGTCGACAATGCAGAGCTGAGTAAGCTCCTGGAGGATAGTGGCGAAGTCATTGAAATGTCCATGTCGGATACAACCGGGGCAAGCGTAAATGTTGCGGTGGAAAATCTGGGCGTGCTTTATGGCTCTGTTTTGGATGAAAGCGGCTATATTGAAGCGGCAATGGACAATCTTACCGAGGCCTATTCTTCCATAGGCTTTGAAGACCCCGCCTATGAAACGGTGGATGTGGAGTTTGCCGGCCAAACCCACAAAGCGGTGACGGTAGAGGCCTCCTACAGCGGCTATACCTTGTATCAGGAGCTGGTTTGTGTCAAATGTGACGCCAATATGGTGGTGGTCACCTTTACCGCCTTTGGCGAGGACACCATTGCCAGCATGATGGACATGTTCTACGCTACTACATAAGTTTTCCATGGCTATGTGGCCCCGTTTAGGGGCCACATAAATTGACCGGGAAAAGGGACAGATCCGCTCTCCCTTTTCCCGGTCTTTTTGCGGGGCTTGGCTGTTTCCCGATGAATATCCTTCAACGGAAGGCGGCGCCGGTTGGCCCGCCTTTTTGCGCTTCTATGGGGCGCAAAAAAGCCATCCCCAGGGATCTTCAGATAAAACGCTTCCCAGTTTCCCGCGAAGGGTTTTATTGCATCACTGTGTTATTTCTGGTTCTGCTGCTGGTTCTGCTGTTGGTTCTGGTTCTGCTGCTGGTTCTGCTTCTGCTGCTGGTTCTGCTGTTGGTTCTGCTTCTGCTGATTCTGTTGGTTCTGATTACGGTTTTCCATCATGGATACCTCCTGAAATTTTTTGTCGGAACCTTCCGCAGGGGTAGTTTGCCCATTTGCTGTTTATTTATCCTTGGCGGGGAAAATCAATGCGGCCAGCAGGGAGAAAAAGACCGCTGCCGTAATGCCGCCGGCGGAGGCTTTCAGCCCGCCGGTAAGCACCCCGAGAAGCCCTTGCTCATCCACCGCTTGCCGTACGCCCTTGGCCAGGTTGTAGCCAAAGCCGGTTAAAGGAACCGTAGCGCCGGCGCCGCCAAAATCCACCACATATTGGTATAGACCCACCGCGCCTAGCAGCACACCCACTACCACATAGCTGACCAAGATCCTGGCTGGCGTCAGTTTGGTTTTGTCCATCAAAATCTGACCGATCAGGCAAAACGCGCCGCCTACCACAAAGGCCTTGAGATACTCCACAGCCTTCTACCTCCTTTCCGAAAAAATCGAAACCGCGTGACACACCGCCGGCACCGATTCCCCCTGTTGGCTGGAAACGGGAGAAAGCAGCGCCCCTGTGCCGCAGAATAAAATCCGGTTGAGCTTTTTCTGGGCCATCTGGTCTAGCAAATAGCCGCATAGAACAATGGCGCTGCAGCCGCAGCCCGAGCCGCCGCAGTGTACGTCCTGCTTTTCCCGGTCGTAGATGATGACGCCGCAGTCGTCGTACCGACTGCCCAAATTGACCCCGTCTCGCTGAAACAGCTCCGTAACAATGTCCTGGCCTAGCTTTCCCAGGTCGCCGGTGATGATCAGGTCGTAATCCTCCGGCGCCAAATGCAGGTCATCAAAGTGGGCGCGCAGGGTGTGATAGGCTGCCGGAGCCATGGCCGCGCCCATGTTGTTGGCGTCTTTGATGCCTTTGTCCACGATGGTTCCCGCGGTGCCTGCGCAGATATAGGGGCCTTCCCCCTCAGGCTGGAGCAAAACCGCTCCCGCACCGGTAACGGTCCATTGGGCGGAGGGGGTGCGCTGGCCGCCGTAGCCCAAGGGAAAGCGATACTGCCGCTCTGACGCGGCAAAGTGGGAGGAGGTCAGCGCCACAGCTCGCTTGGCGTAACCCGCGTTTACTGCGGCGCCGGCCATCAGTAGGCTTTCTGCCATGGTGGAGCATGCGCCGTAAAGACCAATGGCCGGAATGCCCGTACCCCTCAGGGAAAAATTGGAGCCAATGCATTGGTTGAGCAGATCGCCGGAGAAAACCACGTCAATGTCCCGGTGGGCCAGCTTGGATTTGTCCAGCAAAATCTGCAGCGCCAGCTTTTGCATCTGGTTTTCTGCCTTTTCCCAGCTTTTTTGTCCAAATTTCGTGTCTTGGCTTACATAGTCAAAGCGTTTGCCCAGAGGTCCGTCTCCCTCTTTCCGCCCTGCCACAGAGGCACAGGCCATAATGCTGGGCGGTCGGTCAAAGACCACACTTTGCCGCCCCCGGTGTAAGTTTGCCATTTTTCCACCTTCCTGTGTTTCGCATTTTGCTTTTTTCTCCGAATACGATTTCCGGATAAAACCATCCATTTTGTCCAGAAGGCATCGCCCATTGGCGCGGCCCTTTCGCGCCCCTTGAATCTGGCTTCTCCCGCAACCGCGCGTATCGGAAACCCTGGGCGCGCCCCTTATGGGGTCGTGTGCCGTCCCGCCTGCTGGGCAAGCGGTAGCGGCGAAAACGGCCTTTCCGGCACGGGCTTGACAGGCTTTGCCCGATACAAACCGGTTTTGCGGGGGTTATCCCTTTTTCGCATAAGGCGCAAAAGTTGTCTCATATGACGTTCATATCAAAACCTTCCCGTTTTCCCATGAATGCCTTTTACTGAATATCAGCATTAGTATGTGAAAAAAGTAAAAAAATATCGACAGCAAAACAGCTGTCGATATTTTTACAAATGATGCGATTTTAAGTTATGTAAACCTCACCCCAGCCGTCTGCCGCAGACAAAGCGGGAAGCGTAGTAGCTTTCGTTCAGACTGGAAATGATTACGCCGGAGCGGGAGTTTGCCGCGTGGACAAACTTGCTGTCGCCAAGGTAAATGCCGGCGTGGGTAGCGGCCTCAGAGGAGGAATAGGTTCGGGCAAAGAGGACGATGTCTCCGGGCTTAAGATCGCTGCGGCTTACCTTAGAACCAGCGCTGAGCTGTGCGGCGGCTGTACGGCCGATGGAGTATCCAAATTGCTTGGCTACATAACTGGTCAAGCCGGAGCAATCAAAACCGGAAGAAGGGGAGGAGCCACCGTAAACATAGCGGTAACCCACAAACGTCTTAGCATAAGCAGCGATCTTTTCACCCAAGCTGGAGTTGGAACTGGAAGCTGCACTGCTGCTCGTTGTCTCGGTTTTTTTGTTTTCAGAGGTGCTGGAGGACGTTTTGGTAGTGCTTGTGGTGCTTGTCTGATTGGCGTTTTCCTTATAGGTATTGCCGGGGCTACCGGCGTTGCTGTAGGGAATCTCCAGCAGGGTAACCAGATCGCTGCGGACATATCCCATCTGGCCGTTATAGGAAACCTTGTACCATTCATTGTTGAAGCCCACAATAAAGCAAGTCTCACCCTTGGGCGCCTGGTCTACCAGGTCGGAAGAGGTGCTGGGTTCTTTGCGGACATTGGTAGTGGAGTCGAAGGAAGCGTAGCCGATTTTTACGTTGGCCTTATCCTTAACCTCCACATATTCGGCGGAAACATAGCCGATTTCCAAATTACAGTTGACCAAATACCAATCACCGGTTTTGCGAATGATGATCAGGTTGTCCCCCTTAGAAGCCGTTGTGACGATATCGCTGCTGGTGGTAGGCTTGCTGCGTACCCGCAGGGCACTGGCTTGTACCACACCAATACCGGTTTTTAGCTCTGTTGCGCTGGCAGAAAGAGCAGCGGCGCAAAACAAAGTGCCAGCAATAAGCGCAACCGCTATAAGACGAGGAATTCTTTTCATATGTACCTCCGCTTTCAGAAATTATTTTGAGCTTAATGCTCGTTCCAGCCAAACACAGCCAACATCCAATGCTGTGTAAAAGCCGTCTTTTTCACTTTTTTTCAATACGCGATCTTTCATCCGTACCGTCTGATCGGTAAGCTGCAGCTGTACCGAAACCCGGGTTGCCAGATTCAGATCGGCAAAATTCTCAGAAGCAAGAATTTGCAAAATCACGATATACTTGTCGGCCATGGAGCCGTAGTACACCATGTTGTCCTTTCTCATCAAGGGATGACCCTTGTAGATCAGGCCGTTGTTTGTGTCAGCCATAAAATCCTCCTGATTTGGATGTAACCAAATTGTAACACATTGAAATTATTTTGTCAATACAAAAACAAAAATTCTTCGGTTATCGACACAAAAAAGTTACAATTTGATTCCGTGCGGGGATAAAGTTGGATGTTGTTTTCTGAAAGCGGAGTCATATGAAGTTTTAGATAAAGCGCATCATACTGCAAATGCTGCCCAAAG
>CAYVWG010000045.1:6993-12744 GCA_964455425.1 uncultured Oscillospiraceae bacterium
AAAGCGCATCATACTGCAAATGCTGCCCAAAGGGCAGCATTTGCAGATGGTAGCTAACCAAATAAATAGTGGCGCACAAGCTCTTGCAAAAGCTCGTCTCTGTCCAGCTTGCAAATAAGGGCACGCGCATTATTGTGGTTGGTGATGTAGGTAGGGTCTTCTGAAAGCAGATACCCTACGATTTGATTGATGGGATTGTATCCTTTTTCCGTCAGGGACTGATGGACAGAGGTAAGAATGGTTTTCATCTCATCCCGATCTTCTGTTGGCAGTTGATATTTAATCGTGCTATCATCCATAACGTGCCCCTCCTTGCCTTACGATTTCATTGGAAGTACGCCTCTTTGCCCAAAAGATGGTTTCAGCATGCCTCAGGCGAGCCTTTGGCTTGCCTGGGTGGCAAAGGCTTCTACACTGATCAAAAATTAGTATAAACCATTTTCCCATTAAAGTAAAGCGAAAACCAGGAGATTTAGAAAAATTTAATATTTTTGGCAAAGGATGCCGAATACATCATGCAGGCTCAGCGGTATTTCCAGGTGCTACGGGAAAACAGCAGCAGTATGGGGAAGATTTCTAATCGGCCGGCCAGCATGTCAAAGATCAGAACCAGCTTGGAAAGCACGCTGTAGCCAGCGTAGTTGCAGGTGGGGCCGACGCCGGCAAGACCGGGGCCGATATTATTGAAGCAAGACATCACGGCGGAAAGATTTGTGGTGACGGAAAAATTGTCCAGAGAAACCAGCAAAAAGCTTGCCAGCAGAAGGATCACATAAAAGCCCAGATACACATTGACGTTTTGTAACACCTTTTCATTGATTACTTGGGTGTTGTTGCGGGCAACCTGTACCTTCCGGGGATCCAGGGTTTGGCGGACGCTGCGGTGGAGATTTTTCAGCAAAAACAGCAGTCGGCCGCACTTGAAGCCACCGCCAGTACTGCCTGCACTGGCGCCGACAAACATCAAAAACAGCACAATGGCTCGGGAGAAATTGGGCCATAGGTCAAAGTCTGTGGAGGAAAAGCCGGTGGTTGAGATAATGGAGGATACCTGAAAGGCGGCATGGCGTACGGTTTCGCCCATGGTGGCATAGCTGCCCCGAATATTCCAGGCGATCAGGATAATGCTGGCCAGCACAATGCCCAAATACAACCGCAGTTCCTCATCTTTCCATACGCTTTTGAACTGCCGGATCAGCAGCATGTAATAGCAGCTGAAATTTACCCCAAAGAGCAGCATAAATACCGTGCAGACATTCTGAATGTAGGGCGAGTAGCTGGCCATGCTGTCGTTTTTAACGCCAAAGCCACCGGTACCGGCGGTACCGAAGGCTGTGCATAGGGCGTCAAACACGGGCATTTTGCCCAAGAGCAGAAACAGGAAATTGATGATGGTAAGCACAATATACAACAGATACAAGATCGTAGCGGTCTGCTTCATGCGGGGCACCAGCTTGCCAACATTGGGGCCGGGGCTTTCCGCGCGCAAAAGATGCATGGTGTACCCGCGGCTGTCCTTGCTGATGGTAGTGACGGCCAGTAAAAACACCAGCACGCCCATACCACCTAGCCAGTGGCTGAAGCTGCGCCAGTAAAGGATCCCTTTGGATAGATTCTCCACTTGGGGCAAAATAGATGCGCCGGTGGTGGTAAAGCCGGAAACGATCTCAAAAAAGGCGTCAATAAAGGAGGGAATTTCCCGGGAAAGAAAGAAAGGCAAACAACCCAGAAGGCTCATGACGATCCAGCTTACGCCTACACAGACCATGCCCTCCTTGGCATAAAAGCCCTTGGCTGCATGCCGGCACAAAAGACTAAGTAGGATGGCTGCAGCCACGATAATTCCTATGCTGATGGCAAAGGCGCAGCTTACGGCGCTTTCACCGCAGCATAGGCTGATTACCAGGGCAGGAAGCATAAACACGGCTTCTACAAACAGAATCTGGGACATTAACCTTCCCACCATTTTATAGTTCAAGCTTCGTCCCTCGCTTATGCAAAAATGTCGTTGAGCTGATAGATCACGTTGGAACCGCTTTTGACCACAATCACAGTATCGCCAACCTCAAAATGGGCGTCGCCGTCAGGGATTTTTGTTGCCGCGCCATGATTGATGCAGGCGATCAGCACATTGGGCTTAAGATTCAGTTCCTTCAAGGGCCTGCCGCAGTGGAGGGTGTGGGGATCTACCTGGAATTCCAAAGCCTCGGCGTGACCGTTGGCCACAGAATGAACAGAGGTGGCGGCGCCGGACTGATTGCGTAAGGCTCGTACATACCGGACGATGGAGCTACAGCAAAGCTCCTTGGGGCTGATCACGCTACCGATGGACAAACTGGCCGGGATGTTGGAGGTTTCCATGCGGCCGATTTTGGTGATCACCTGGGGAACGCCGCAAAGATCGGCGTACAGGGAAATGACCATGTTCAGTTCGTCCAGACCGGTCAAGGAGACTAGGGCATCACAATTGGCGATCCCCTCGCTGTCCAGCAGCTCATGGTCGCTGGCATCCCCTTCGATGATGGTGGTGCGGGGCAGCAGCTGGGCAAGGGTTTGGCTCCGCAGGGGATCTTTTTCAATGATCTGCACGGAGATGCCGCTTTTTTCCAGCTTTTGCGCCAGATAGTAGCTGACCCGCCCGCCACCGCAGAGGATCACCCGCCGTACCCGCCGAGTGATAATCCCCAGGTTTTTCAGCAGTATGGCCAGCGTGTCGGTGGGCGCGGTAACAAAAAGCCGGTCTCCCGCGTGGATGACAAAATTACCGTCGGGGGTGATCGCCTCCGAGCCGCGTAAAACCGCGCATACCAAAACCTTGCATTTGACAATGCCGTTCATGTCGTTGAGCGCTACGTTGCAAAGCTTACTGTTGGCGTCTACCTTCAGCTCCACGATCTCTACCCGACCCTTGGCAAAGGGATCTCGGTGTAAAAATCCCGGATACTTCAGCAGCCGCTCGATTTCTACCGCCGTCTGCCGCTCAGGACTGACCACATCGGACAGCGCGAACATATTGCGCATGGCATAAACCTGGTTGACGTACTCCGGGTCGCGGATGCGGGCGATGGTGTGCAGCTTGGGGTTGATCTCGTGGGCAATCAGGCAGGACAGCAGATTGATCTCATCCGCGCCAGTAAGGGCGATCAGCAGATCCGCCGTTTTCACCCCGGCTTGTGCCAGTACCGACATATTGGCGCAGTTGCCATGGATGGCCATGATGTCATAGCGCTCCACGCTGTTTTCCAGTATCCTTTGGTTGGCGTCGATCAGGGTGATGTTATGTCCCTCGGCGGCCAGCTGGCGCACCAAAGTGCCCCCAACCTTTCCCTCGCCGGCAACAATAATTTTCATCTGCCCATCCCCTTTTTTCGTGCATGTTGCGTAGTGCCTGTCTATAGTATCTCATAAACGTATGTTATGCATTCTATAACAAATATCGATGGAAAGCAATCCAATTCCCAAAAATTTTTTGAAATTTCCCCCATCCCGGCCAGCCAAATGTTCTCTGGCAGGGCGGTGAAATGACGTGGATATCCTATTGCGTCAACGGGGAAAATGTTACCGTACCACCGCCATGTGGTCAATGCCGTAGCGCAGACAAAGTTCTATAGCCGCCGGGGTGATCCGCTCCCCAGAGATCACAAGAGGAACAGCCGGCGGGCAAGACACCGTAGGGGCGGCGCAGATGCGGCCTAGGGCCTTGGCGGTAGGGAGGATCTCATAGGGGGCCATAACCGCCTGCCGGATGGACATGACCTGCTCCCCACGGGGCAGCGCGGCGGCGTCTTTTTGCCAATACGGCAAAGAATTTTCTCCCAAAGCGGACACGGCGGCGGAAAGATCTTCCGGGGAAGTCTCCCCAGACAGCATCAGCACCAGATGCTCCTGGTCGGCGTACTCGCAGACCACGCCCCGCTTTTGCAGCCGCCTGGCAAGGGCGGCGCCGGAAAGGCCCGGTGGCGCAAGGAGGGTCAGCTTTAGCGGCTCTCCCTCCAGCAGATGCCAGCCCCGCCTGGCCAACGTCTGGCGCAGATCGGCCAGTCTTGGTAAGATAGCGGCAAGCTTGGCAGGATATTCCTCCGCCAAATAGCGGTTAGCAAGATCTAACGACGCTAACGTCAGATAGGAAGGGCTGGTAGAGCCGAAAAGCGCCATGGCCTGCTTGGCCCGGTGGGCAAGTGCTGGCGGGGCGGCAGGGGAAATGTGCAGATAGGCGCCGCCGGTAAGCACCGGCAGGGTCTTGTGGGCGGAATCGCAGCACAGATCGGCCCCCAGGTCCATAGGGTGGACGCTGGGGGTGAGAAAGCGCAGATAAGCCCCGTGGGCATTGTCCACCAAAAGCAAGGTGTCGTGCCGGTGGCAGACCTTAGCCAGGGCGGCGATATCCGCCATGTTGCCCAAATAATCCGGGGAGGTGATGTATACGCCTATGGGGGGCTGCTTTTGGGCGGATAGTGCCTGTTCCAGGCCCTCCGCCGTAACAGGGCAGGCCCAAGGGGAGACATTCTCCGCAGGCCACAGCCAGCGGACAGGCAGATCCAAAAGCGCCGCGCCGTAGATCAGCGCCTTGTGGACGTTCCTGGCTGCTAGGAGCCATGGCGCTTTGTCGCTGCGGCAGGTCAGGGCCAGATAAAGCATGGCCTTGATGCACTGGGTGGAGCCTTCGGTGGAATATAGGGTGCGGGCCGTGGCAAAAATCCTGGCGGCGTTTGCCTCGCTTTGGGCGATGATTCCGCCGGCCTCATATAGGGCGTCGGCTCCGGCAATCTCGGTGATGTCCATGGCCTCGCAGCCAAGAAAGGGTTTTCCCTTGTGGCCGGGCATATGTAGACGAACGGCGCCGGATTGCGCATAGGCGGCGACAAAGTCAACAATCGGCGTGTCCATCACTGGGGGCTTTCCATGGCCTGAGCGGCTTTCATCATGATGGCGCACTCAATGCGCTTGCGAAACAGCTCACAGCCTGGCTCGTAAACGCCCCGGATGCTGCCGGAGGCGTGGTAGGCATTGGCGGCGCAGCCACCGGAGCAATAGAGCTTGGCCCAGCAGTCGGCGCACTGGGGTCGGGCATAGGCGTTGCAGCTGCGAAATTCCTCCCGCAGAGCCTGGTTGGTCACGCCCTGCCAGATGTCCCCCAGCTTATAAGCTTCTTCCCCCACAAACTGATGGCAAGGATAAAGATCGCCCCAGGGCGTTACCGCCATGTATTCTGTGCCGGAACCACAGCCGGAGATCCGCTTGTAGATACAGGGGCCGTTTTCCAAATCCAGCATGTAGTGGTAGAAGGTGAAGCCCCGGCCTTCCTTTTCCCGCCGGAGCATCTCCTTGGCCAGAATCTCATATTGGGCTTTGACGAGTTCTATATCCTCCGGGGTCAGGGCTGCTGGGTCATCCGGCGCGCAGACCACCGGCTCCATGCTCAGCTCAGTAAAGCCCAAATCCGCCATGTGAAATACGTCCTTGGTAAAATCCGGATTGGCGTGGGTAAAGGTGCCGCGCATGTAGTAATTCTTGCCGCCTCTGGCCTCCACCAGCTGCTTGAACCGGGGCACAATGCGGTCATAGCTGCCCTTCCCCGCGTGATCTACCCGCAGCCGGTCGTGGATCTCCTTTCGGCCATCCAAGGACATCACCACGTTGCTCATTTCCCTGTTGCAGAAATCGATCACATCCTCATCGATGAGCATGCCGTTGGTGGTCAGGGTAAAGCGGAAGTTTTTGCCCTTCTCCTTCTCTTTAGACCGGGCGTAG
>CAYVWG010000046.1:0-12648 GCA_964455425.1 uncultured Oscillospiraceae bacterium
ATACCACGTTCTTTTCCCGCTGGCAATAGAAAGTCTACCGGTGAAAAACGATTTCCTGCCTTGACAGACAAAAAAATCTGTGGTACGATAACAACATAAACTGATGATTGAGAGAAGTAACCGCTAGCGCTTTGCCTAAGAGAGCCGGGGAGGGTGGAATCCCGGTGGTAAATCTGACGGTGAATGGGCTCATGAGGGTCGACTGAGCCGCCTTTTTGCGGTTAGGGAGAACGTCTGCTCAGCGTTATTTGAGCGGCGCAGCATGGCTGTGCGTGAGTGCGCCGCAAGGCGAATGTAGGTGGCACCGCAGGAGGAAAACTCTTGTCCTATGTATTCATGGGATGGGAGTTTTTTTGTCCTGTCCCAAATAAAAAGGAGGAAGCGCAATGTCAAACCATGTACCGTACAAAATCTACCTGACCGAAGAGGAAATGCCCAAGTATTGGCTCAATCTCCAGGCATATCTGCCGGATTTGCCACCCATGCTGAACCCGGCCACCGGCGAGCCGGTAACCGAAGAAATGCTGACAGCCGTGTTTACCAAGGGCGCCTCCGCCCAGGAAATGAATCGGACAGACAAGCGGATCCCCATTCCGGAGGCGGTTCGTGATTTCTACAAGATGTATCGTCCCTCCCCGGTGGTGCGGGCCTACAACCTAGAGCGGGCGTTGGGCACCCCGGCGGAAATCTACTACAAATTTGAAGGCGCCAATACCTCCGGCAGCCACAAGCTCAACAGCGCCATTGCCCAGGTTTACTATGCCAAGGAAGAGGGCCTTACCAAGTTGACCACCGAAACCGGAGCGGGCCAGTGGGGCACGGCCTTGTCCATGGCGTGCAGCTATTTTGGCATCGACCTAAGTGTATATATGGTTAAAGGATCCTCCCAGCAAAAGCCCTACCGCAAGGCCGTTATGGCTACATATGGTGCCAATTTGATCCCCTCTCCCTCAGACACCACCGAGGCAGGCCGGAAAATTTTGGCGGAAATGCCGGACACAACAGGCTCCTTGGGCTGTGCCATTTCCGAGGCTATGGAGGCTGCGGTCAAAACGCCCAACTGCCGTTATGTGCTGGGCAGCGTGCTGAACCATGTGCTGCTGCATCAGAGCATCATTGGCCTGGAGACCAAGGCGGCGCTGGACAAGTATTGTGTAACGCCAGACATCATCATAGGTTGCGCCGGCGGCGGCTCCAACCTGGGCGGCTTGATTGCGCCGTATATGGCCGACCGTCTGGAAGGCAAAAATAACATCGTTTTCCGCGCGGTAGAGCCGGCCAGTTGCCCCAGCATGACCCGGGGCAAATATGCCTACGACTTTGGCGACACGGCCAACATGACGCCGCTCATCAAAATGTATACCCTGGGCAGCGGCTTTATCCCCGCACCCAACCATGCCGGCGGCCTGCGCTATCATGGAATGAACGCGATTTTGTCTAAACTCCACCACGACGGCTATATGGAAGCGGTCAGCTATGAGCAGACCAATGTGTTTGACGCTGCTGTGTATTTTGCCCGGATCGAGGGTACCCTTCCTGCGCCGGAGAGCAGCCATGCCATCCGCGCCGCTATCGATGAGGCCCTGCGGTGCAAGGAATCCGGCGAGCACAAAAAGATCCTCTTTGGCTTGACGGGTACAGGCTATTTTGACATGAGCGCCTACCAGTCCTATCTGGCCGGCACCATGGACGATTATGTGCCTACAGACGAGCAGCTGGAGAAGGGCTTCCAGTCCCTGCCCAAGATTGGATAATGAAATAAAACCCCAGCGTGCCGAAAAAACGGCACGCTGGGGTTTTATTTTGCTGAAAAATTTTGTTTATTCGGCAAAATATCCACAGTACTCCAGCATATTTCCGATAAAAATTCCATAACCTCTAGTAGGGTCGTTTACCAGCACATGGGTGACCGCGCCAATAAGCTTGCCGTCCTGCAAGATGGGGCTGCCGCTCATGCCCTGCACAATGCCGCCGGTGGTGGACAAAAGCCGGGGATCCGATACCTTGAGGCAGAAATTGCGACCGTTTTCTTCCTCTAGCTCCACTTTTTCCAGGGTGACCGTGTAGTGCTCAACGGAAGTGCCCGATACATTGGCCCAGATTTCCGCGCTGCCGGTGGTCACCTCTTGGGCGGAGGCTACCGGCACGGCGCTGCCATCCCAAGGACAGCTGGCGGCCTGACCAAAAATGCCGCAATCGGTGTTGAAGCCGATGGTGCCTAAGGCGTTACCGGCGGAAAAGGTGCCTTTGAGCTGACCGGGGCTTCCCTTTTGCCCCGGCTTTACCCCTACGATCTCCGCGTTGGTGGCCAGCCCGCCCTTAAGCGGCAAAAGCACGGCGGTGCTGCTTTCGTTTACGCCATGGCCTAAGGCCCCAAAAACCGTTGTTTGCGGGTCATAGAATGTGACGGTGCCAATGCCCACAATGGCATCCCGCACATATAGCCCGAGACGGTAACCGCCCTGGGCCTGGGCCTGGGGACAGAGGGTATAGGACATTTCTTTATCCTTGCGCAGAACCTGCACCACCATAGGCGCGCCGCCGCTTTGATTGACTGCCGCGCACAGCCCTTGCACACTGGTGATGGGGTTGCCGTTGACGGCGGATATCCGGTCCCCGGCCTGTATTCCGGCTTTGCTGGCGGCGTTATCCTTTTCGCCGGCGAAGGAAACCACATATACTCCGTCTGTCTCCAGGGTCAGGCCCACAGCTTTACCTACAGGAACAAGGGTATCCGGCAGGGCGGCGGAAGCGCTTATGCACAAGATCAAGGACAACGCAGCGGCAAGAACCATCCTTTTTACACGTTTTCCCAATATTGTTCCTCCTTTCCTCATTTTTGCTGTGTCTAAGCTTAATATGGCGATTTGTGACGAAAAAAAACAGGCAAAGAATGAGGAAAACCACGGTGTTTTCCTTGGAAACCGGAGGAAACGCAACAATTCTGCCAACAGAAAAATGAGAAATGGCAAATTGGCGAATTTTGTGCGGCGATTTTGCGGCAAAATGAATTTTATAATTTGATGTATGGTTTGCTTCCCGGCAGATAATATTGATTTACGATAAAAAGATGGTTGCCACAAAAAATGGGGATGCGGTAAATGTATTACGAACATCTGCGCAAACGAATACGTCAAAAAAGCGAAAAAATACCATAATCAGCCAAAAACAAAAGAAAGCATAATCAAAATGGCCAAGAAAATATATGCCTTGCCGTGACGAGCCAAATTGGGGCAAGGAAATGCGTTCTCAAGCTTGGCCCTGCTTTAGAAAAAACACCAGGGCCAAAGCTCTGGTGTTTATCATTGCTGTTTTTATTTTTGCTCCGCCTCAACTGAGGAGGTAGCGTCCTTTTCGCTTACGACCGGTTCATAATATGTATCGGGATGGGCCGGGTCGAAGGCCTCGTTGGCCCACATGATGGTGATGAGATCCTCTGTTTGGCTGAGATTGATGATGTTATGGGTATATCCAGGCAGCATGTGCACAGCCTGGATGCGCTGCCCGGAAACGGGAAATTCCAGCACCGTATCGTCGCCAATTTTTCGCTGCTGGATCAGGCCGTTGCCGGAAACGACGATGAAAAATTCCCACTTGCTGTGGTGCCAGTGCTGCCCTTTGGTCAGGCCTGGCTTGGTGATATTTACACTGATTTGCCCCGAGGCGGGAGTTTTCAGCAGCTCGGTAAAGCTGCCCCGGGCATCGGAGTGCATAGCAAGCGGAAAGGACACCGCCTCTGCCGGAAGGTAGGATAGATAGGTGGAATACAGCTTTTTGGCAAAGCTGTTGGGGGGAATCTCCGGCAATAGCAGCGTTTGAGGCTGCTGGTGGAATTGGTGCAGCAAATCAACAATTTCTCCCAAAGTGACCGTATGGGTTTGGGGGACGTAGCAATACTGACCCTGAGGATCCGGCACGGGCTGCAAACCTTCATAACGGCACCGATGGGGCTGACCGCAAAGCGCGTGAACCATTTCCTGTACCAAATCGTCAATGTACAGCAGTTCCAGCACCGTGGAAGGATCGTTGACCTGTATGGGAAGATTACGGGCGATATTATGGCAAAAGGTGGCTACCGCGCTGTTATAATTGGGCCTGCACCATTTTCCAAAAAGATTGGGAAAACGATAGACGTAAACCGGTGCTCCGCTGCGTTGGCTGTAAGCAAACACCAACTCTTCACCGGCCAGCTTGGAAGCGCCATAGAGAGAACCGGAATACCGCCCAAGCTGGGCAGCCTGCACAGAGCTGGAGAGCATGACCGGGCAGGGATTATGGCAGCGCTCCAGGGCGGCGAGCAAGACGGCGGTAAAGCCTTTGTTGCCCCGGGCAAATTCTGCCGGATCCTTCGGCCGGTTTACGCCGGCCAAGTGGAACACAAAATCACAGCTTTGGCAGTATTGCTCCAAAAGCCCGGCAGGAGCGTCGATATCATAGGGCAAAAGGGTGAGATCAGCGTCAAGACCAGGAAATTTGCTTTTGCCGTCCCGGAGATTTTCTAGCTGGGCACAAAGATTTTTCCCCACAAAACCCTTGGCGCCGGTGATCAAAATACGCATAAACGTGTCTCCTTAAGGGCGAGGAAGATAGCCGGCAAGCTACACCTTGTCCAGCTGCATTTCCGCCAGGATCTGGCTAAGCGCCTCTGCCTGGGAAAGCTCCACCTGGGTGGAGTTGGCAAGAACATGCTTTCCCCGCGCCCATTCCCCACGAAATATCCTGGCCCAGCGGATGGGCCAAATCACGGGCACCAGCCACGGCGCGCGCACAAGCACAGGATACTTGTCGCAGATCACCTTGGCGGAGGGAAAAATCTGGCGGAAGACCCTTTGGGTTTTTCCCCCAAAGGGGGTTTTGGCTTTGGCCGCGGAAAGAGCCGATGCCATTTTTTGGGTGCCGTAAATACCGCAGCCAAGAATATGATCGGTAAGGGCGGCGTCCCGGGGTTGGGCAGGGGCGCCGTCAAACCAGGTTTGCGTTAAACGAAGGATCCGCTGCTCAAAGCCCAGTAGATGGATGTCCGCCAGGATGGCTTCTGCCTTTGCCCGGCGGAAGCTTGCCGGCGGATGGGCGTTATAGAGATAAATATCCAACGCATTTCGGATGCCGCTGCCACTTTGCAGAGAGTGCTTGGCAAAATGGGCAATCATCGCAGCGTAGAAATCCTCTTCAGACATGTTGTAGCCATACTGGCTATCGCTGCACAAAGAAGCGTGATCCCAAACCTGCCGAAAATAGGCGGCATAGGGCAGGTCTGAAGAAAACAACTGACGATGAAATTCTATCTGTACGGCGGTACCGTAGGAAAAGTTGATTGTATATCCCGCGTATCCGGTAAAGGTAAAGCCTAAGCAGGCCATCATGGCCTGAAGGGCCTTATCCTCTTGCTGGAAAAGAATGTCGATGTCGCAGCTGGTGCGCATCTCCGGAGAGGGATAAAATGCCCGCATGTGCGCGCCCTTGAGCAAAATGTATTTTATCTGCCGCGCTTCCATAGCCGCGCAGACCTTTTCCAGGGCGTCCTGCTGCTGGGCGTACTGAAACATTGCCTTCTTCTCCCCACGGAAAAATGCCTGCTCCATTTCCGGGGACAGGGAGATCTGAGCGGCCTTCAGGCCGCGCCAGACGATGTTGGTTATGTTGTTTGCCTGGGCTATCTGATAGACGGCGGAGAAGTTTGCCTCAGCCAGCCCTGGAAGCGGCACATGCCCGCAAAGGGCGACCCCCAGAAGATGGATCAGTGCGGCAGATGGGCTAAGTGCCATTATGGGTTCTCCTTTCCGGGTGGGGTTGCCTGTGGGGATAAGAAAAGCGGAAGGCGCGTCCTTTCCCAGCCGATGAGGCGGTTGGGCCGGTTATCCTTGGATAAGCTCCGCTGTGCGCTGCATGAGCAAAGCGGCCCGATCCCCCAGATAGGTAACGGCCCGGCAATAGTTTTTGTATCCAATACTGGTGCCGTGGATGTCGCTGCCAAGGGCCACAATATGCCCCTCATCGATCCAGCGGCACAGTCGGCGGCGACCGGAAATATGGCAAAGCGCGTCCGCGTTGACCTGCCCTAGAAGGCCAAGAGAAAAAAGAGCGCTGATCTGCTCGGGGTCATACCGATCCACATGGGCCAGCACCGGTGTGAGCCAAGGCAGATCCCGCAGCCGCTGCAGGGTTCGTATGGCTTCACCGGATAGACGGGAGTAGGGAAGCTCCACAAGCAAAACGCCGGTGCCGTCAACGCACATTTCCTCGAGTTCTTCCAGATGATCCAGTCCAACGCAGAAGTGCACCTCCGCGCCAAGACGAAGCTGTATGGGCGCATCGGTGCTTTCTTTCAGCAGGGCATAGGCGGCGGCCCGCCGTTGGAGAAATTCCTCGCCGGATTCTTTTTGCGGATAAAAATGCGGTGTTGCCACCAATGTGGTGATGCCTGCCGCAGCGGCCAGGGAAAGCTGCTGCAGAGACATTTCCAAGCTGCTGCTGCCGTGGTCTGCTTTGGGTAAAACATGGGCGTGAAAATCAAACAAAGCTGACGCCTCCATCTAAAGCGCCTGTCATGGGCGCTATGGCTTCCGTTTACGCTTGGCTTTGCCGCCGTTTTCCGTCTCTAAAGAATTGGTGGAGTAGGCAACGTAACGGAAATAGCTGTAGTTTCCATCGTAGTAATAATACTTTTTGCGGTAGTAGTTGCCGTTTTTCCGATAGTATCCCAGACGGGCCATGCCCTTGCCGTTGCTGTCGTTGAGCAGCATGCCCACGACCTTGCCGTTCATTTGCTCGATGCTGGATATGGCGTGAGAAACCTCGTTGATGTGGTTTTTGCCGCTTTGCACCACAAATACATAGCCTACGACCTTTTCCGCTAAGATTGTGGCGTCGGTGACCACACAGACCGGCGGCGTGTCGATGATCACATAGTCAAAATATTGCTTTACGTTGCCCAACAGCATGTCCATCTGAGGGGAGCCAAATAGCTCGGCGGGATTGGGCGGGATCTCTCCCGCGGTGAGGATGCTGAGATTTTCCACAGGGGTAGCCCGAATATGGACTTCCGTAGTCAGCCCGGCCAAAACCTCGCTTAGCCCGTCTTGACACGGTAGCTCGAAATAGCGGTGTAAGGTGGGCTTGCGCATGTCCCCGTCGATCAGCAAAACCTTTTTCCCGGCCATGGATACGGAAACCGCGAGATTTACGGCGTTGGTGCTCTTGCCGTCGTGGGCAAGGGCGCTGGTGACGGCAAACACCGGGCATTTTTCCCCTCGGCCCAGAAACAGAAGCTTGGTGCGCACGGCGTTGTAGGCTTCCTTGATGGCAAAGGGGCTGCTTTTGGTCAGCACGAATTGCTTGTTGACTGTACTGGAGGCGTCCTTTTTTTGTCTTGTGGCCATAATTGCTTACCCCCTTGCCTTCTTTGAAGATATGTCGGTGTCATCCAGCGGAGGAATGGTGCCAAGCACTGGAATGTGATATTGCCGTTCCAGATCTTCCTCTGTCCAGAAGGTGGTGTCAAACAGCATCCGTAAAATGGCCACCACGCAGCCCACCAGCAGACCCAGCAAACCGCCGGCAATGGTTCTGTCTTTGGTGTCGGGATAGGTGGGGGCGGAGGGCTGCTTGGAGTAGTCTACGATTTTAACGCCGCCGCTGCCGACGATTTCAGCAATTTTAACCGAAGCCACGTCGGCCACGGTGTCGGCGATGAGTTTTGCGTGCTCCGGAGAATCTGCCAGCACTCTTACCTCAAACACTTCCGTCTCGTTTTTAGAGGCGGCGCTTACGATGCCAGCAAGATAGCTGCTGCTGTAATGGAGGTCGTATTTTTCCGCCAAGGTATCCGCCACATCGCCCAAGACCGCGTCGCTTTTCAGCAGAACGGTGTAGGTGTCCACCAATTGGCGGGATGCGTTTTGCTCGCTGGTGGAAATCTCGATCTTGCTGCGGTCGAGATTGCTGTAGGCGTACAGTGTGGCGATGGCGGTGTAGCTTTCCGGCACAAAAATTTTGGTAAACACAAAGGAGGCCACGCCAAAGACGAGAACCATCAGCAAAATAAAGACGATTCTGCGCAGCAGAGCCTGAAAAATATCCTTTATGGTGATTTCTGTTCGAATCATGGCGTTGCCTCCCAAGCAGGGGCGCGCAAAGGCGCTCTATATGGATGTTTACAGAAGCACCTGTATTTTAGCATTTACCCGGGAAATATGCAACAACAAAATTATAGAATATCGTCCAGAGCGCCCAGCCGCGGAAAACTTTGGGTTAATTCTTGACCTGCGCGGGGAAAACTGATAGAATAGAAGCGGATAAAATGGTATCATGTATGATGGAGGCAGAGCTATGGAGCATCAAATCCCCAACCTTACCCTAACCCCTGACCTTGCGCCAGAGGGAGACCCGAACATGACGCTAACCCCTGGGCAGGAGGAACGTAAAGCGCCTCCTGCTGGCCCAGAGCTTGCTAAGCTGACGGCCCAAGAGCAGCAGGTTGTCCACGAATTTGCCCAAAAAATCGACTTGACCGATAGCAATCTGGTGCTTCAATACGGCGCGGCGGCCCAAAAGAATATTGCCGATTTTTCTGAAGCTGCCTTGGCTTCTGTCCAGTCCAAGGATTTGGGGGAAGTGGGCGATATGCTCAGCAGCTTGGTAGTGGAGCTGAAAAGCTTTGACGCGGAGGAAGAAAAAAAGGGCATTAAATCCCTGTTCAAAAAAACCGTCCGATCCACCCAGGTGCTAAAGGCAAAATATACCGCCGCCAATGCCAATGTGGATCATATTGCCCGGCAGCTGGAAAACCACCAAATTACGCTGATGAAAGACGTGGCGGTGCTGGATCAGATGTACGACAAGAACCTGGAGTATTATAAGCAGCTGACCATGTATATCCTGGCCGGACGGGAAAAGCTGGAAAAGGAACGGACGCAAACCCTGCCGGCCCTCCAGGAAAAGGCCAAGGCCACCGGCCTTGCGGAGGACGCCCAAAAGGCCAACGATTACGACGCTATGTGCCTGCGCTTTGAGAAAAAGCTCCATGACCTGGAGCTGACCCGGATGGTGTCCATCCAAATGGCCCCGCAGATCCGCCTTTTGCAAAATAACGACACCCTGATGAGCGAAAAAATCCAAACCTCCCTGGTCAATACCATCCCTCTGTGGAAGAGCCAGATGGTGCTGGCCCTGGGGGTAGACCATACCCAGCGGGCAATGGAGGCCCAAAGGGCGGTGTCCGACATGACCAATACTCTGCTGCAAAAAAACGCGGAGCGGCTGAAGCTGGCCACGGTGGAAACCGCCAAAGAGTCGGAGCGGGCCGTGGTGGATATCGAAACCCTGCAAAAGACCAACCAAGAGCTGATCTCCGCCTTGGATGAGGTCATGCAGATTCAGCAAGAGGGCCGGGCAAAGCGCCAGCAAGCGGAAACCCAGCTGCGGCAGATCGAGGGCGACCTAAAGCAAAAGCTGCTGGAGATCCGGCAAAGCTAAGTGGAGCGGAAGAACATCAAAGCCTCAGCGTGTCAAAGAGTTTTGGCACGCTGAGGCAAATTTTTCCATGTATCGCTTGCGCTTTCCTGGGTAAGCTAAGTCTACATTCAACAAAGGAGGCGTTGAAATGAGCTGTCGAGATAATGCCAACAAGTGCATCGAGTGTACTGTGCAGCAGTGTGTTAACCATTGCAGCGAGGCGGACTACTGCACCCTGGACAAGATCAAAGTGGGCACCCATGAAATGAATCCTACCGTGGATCAGTGTACCGATTGCCTGTCCTTTAGCCGCCGGTAATTTCCCTAACACGAACGTGGCTGTGACTTGCCCTTTCATAGGCAGGCCCCAGCCACGTTTTGTCTTTATCGTTTGCCAAAGCGCGCTAGTAGATAGTTCAGCAGCCCGCCGTAAAATAAAATGCAAATGCAGATAAATAGCCATAGCATGGTTAGCGCCACAATGGCCAAGCTGCCGTAGTATAGCGAGTAGTTGCTAAACCGGGTAACATAGAAGGAGAATAGGGCGGAAAATACCAGCCACCCGATGGCCGCGCCAACCGCCCCCGGCCAAACCTCCCGTACGTGGAGCCGCCGGTTGGGAAACGCAATAAACATCATTAAAAATAGTCCGGAAAGCAGGGAGGCAACCACCAAAAATTGCAGCGCGGAGGGCAGGGATTTGCCCGGCCCGAAAATCAGGGCAAATAGCTGCTTCCCGGCAAGATGTAGTACCAGGGTCAAAATCAGGGCCACCATTAGCAGGACGGTGTAGCCCACGCATTGCAGCCGAATCAGAAAATAGTTGCGGGTTTCCTTCACATGATATACCCGGTTAAGCCCGGAAAACAGGCTGTATACCCCCCGGGAGGCCGACCAAACAGCGGCCACGGCGGAAACCGAAAGCAGCACCACGGAATTTTTCACGAAAAGCTCGCCAATCATGTAATCCAGCAAAGGCTCCAGCACCGATGGCATAACGCCGCTAAGGGCGGATAATAGATAGTCCGGTTCAAGGGGCGTGTATTGAAGTAGGCCGATAATCAGCATCATGCCGGGGAAGATCGATAATAGAATAAAGAATGAGGCGTTGGCCGCGTAGACGGGAATTTCCATTTCGCCAATTTCTTTGGCCAGATCCTTGAGTTTTTTCATGTCCTCCCTACTTTCTACATGCATTATCGTTTGACCGCTTGCTGATCCTTCCCGCTGGGAAGGGGCAGGAAAAAAACTGGCGCCGCGGGAGAAAAGACGGTTTTGTGTTGCAATCTCATGTTAAGTATACTATAATATAGTGAATTAAGAATCATTTGTCAATATCCGGCGCCACCGGAACAAATTTTGCCCCCGTAAAGGAAAGCGAAGGAGGGATCCCCAGTGGGTCTTGTGTTGAGTAGCGCCATGGCCAGCTTTTGTAAAACCACCACGGTTTTCGATGCCATGCAAACCATAAAAGCCGCGGGCTTTGATGGCTTGGATTTTTGCCTTAGCGTCTATAGCCGCCCCTTGGATTCCCCTCTCCGGCAGGCGTCTTGGCGGGAGTGGATCAAGGCTGTCCGGCAAAAAGCGGATGCCTTGGCGCTGCCCATAGTCCAGGCTCATGCCTCCTGGGAGCAGCCCATTCCTCAGGATCTACATTATGAATCGCCTTACCCGATTTATGCCCGTACCTTTGCCGCCTGCCATGCCTTGGGCTGCCATAAGCTGGTGTTTCACCCGGTGCTGTACCTGTATCCCATCCCCAGCGCCCACCTTTACGCGCCGATCCATGAGTTTAATGTCCGTTGGTTCCGGGAGCTGCTGCCCCTGGCTCAGCGGTATGAGATCACCATAGAAATCGAAAATACCTTTGATTACCGCCATGTCCAGCAGCCGGATGACCCGCCCTTTACCTATACCGCCGCCGAAGATATGCTCCACCTGGTGCGGGCCATCGATTCTCCTTGGGTGAAGCTCTGCCTAGATACGGGGCATGCCAATATCTCCGGCCAAGATGTGCCGCGGATGATCCACCAGTATGGAAAATGGCTGGATTGCCTCCACCTGAACGATAACTATGGCAAGATCTCCGGGGTGTATGAGGATCTTCACCTTTTCCCCGGCAGCGGCCGTCTGGATTGGCCGGCCATTTTCCAGGCGCTGCGGCAAGAGGGCTTTGGCGGCGCGCTGAATTTGGAAATCGTGGCGGAGCTGCCCCGGGTCAGCCCGGCTGTGCGCTTGCGGCAATTGCGGGCCGGCAGGGAAGTTACAGAGCTTTTGGCCAGGCAGGCCGGTTGGGCAGAATAGATAAAAATTTTCCACTTCTGGAAAAATAAATGAAAATTGCTTGCTTTTTCTTTGAAATAATGGTATACTGATGCAAAGTAAAAGGTGAATATGGCCTCTTTGCCCTTGTGAGGCCATGGCAAAAGAATTCGTGATTATGCGGTGCGGATCATGCCGCCAATCTCAACAGCCCCTTGCCCCGGAAAACGCTGTTGTTTCCATGATTCAAAAAATAATTTGGATAAGGAGAAAAAGCTTATGACAAAACGTGTTTTTAGCGTGGTTTTGGTCTTGTGCATGGTTATTTCCCTCTTTGCCGGCCTGACCATTACCACCAGCGCGGCAGACGGCGATTCTGTCTGGACAAAAACGGAACTCTCTGAGATCCAGCCGTCCGATCGGGTTGTTATTGCATGGCTCAATAGTAGCGGTGAGTACTATGCTGCTGACAGCCAAAATTTGAACAGTCAAGGTGGTCCTTTGGCTGTCTTAGTTGCCGCTGATGGCGAGTCTTTGACAGCTGCCCCTGCCGACAATCTAATCTGGAACATTGCTTACAATAGCGATGGCACCTTTGTGATCTACCCTGACGGCACCACCGCAACTTGGCTTTACTGCATATCATCAAACAACAATGGCGTTCGTGTAGGTACCGGCGAAAACAAAACCTTTAGCATTGACTCAGCCAGCGGCTATGTCAAGAACGACGCTACTACCCGTTACCTGGGCGTTTATAACAAAGCAGACGTTCGTTGTTATACCAGCCCTACTACGGCCAATATCACCGGCCAGACGGTTGCTTTCTTCGTAGAGCAGAGTAGTGGCGATGGCGAATGCCCCGAAGGCGGCAACCATAACTATGTCACCAAAACCACCGCTACCTGCGGCGCTGATGGCGAAACCTGGCGGGAG
>CAYVWG010000047.1:0-12327 GCA_964455425.1 uncultured Oscillospiraceae bacterium
CGGGGGCGAAAAGGTAAGGCGTATATACCATTTGTGTTCGTCAATTGGCCTATGCCCGCCCCGGTTTTGCCGGACGGGAGACGATAGAAGATAAGCAACCATTTTGCCTGCGGCGGATATCGCGGGTAGACGCAATAAGGGGGCCATAAAAGAATGTTTAACGATTGTGAGCGATGCCTGTACCAAAAAAATCAGCTGCTGGAGGTCATTTGCCAGCTGCGCTTTCCCACCATTTTGTCCATCAGCGCCCGGGAGCCGGCGGAGTTTCAAGAGGCGATCCGCCAGGATTTTCCCCAGTATAAGCGACTGCAGGAAAAAACCGCGCCAAAAATGGTGGGCACCCCAGGCAATATGCACCTGGAGCAGCCGCAGCTGATCACCAACTATCAGTTTCTCTCCGCCGATAACCGCTGGAGGGTGAACCTGACCAACAGCTTCATTGCCCTGGCCACCCAATCCTACACCCGGTGGGAGGATTTTGCCGCCCAACTGGATAAGGTTTTGGCCTGGTTTATCCCGGTGTACAAGCCCAATTACTTTGAGCGGGTGGGGCTGCGGTTTATCAACGTCATTTCCCGTAAGGACCTGTCCTTGGAGGGCGTGCCCTTCCGGGAACTGATCCAGCCGGGATACCTTGGCCTTTTGGCGGAGGAGGATACCCAGGAGCAGGCGTTTGCCCGCAGCGGCCAGGATGTGGAAATGGCCCTGCCTGGCGGTTGCCGGGTAAAGCTCCATGCCGGCCCGGGGATGCTCCAAAAGGGCAAGGAAAAGGATGAAGAGGTAAAATTTATCCTGGATAACGATGTGTTCATGGGCGGCAAGCTGCCTATGGAACAGTGCGCCCCGGCCCTGCAGACCATCCATATCCATGCCGACAGGATTTTCCAGGGGGCCATTACCCGCCAGCTGCATGAGGCCATGGAGCCGGCAGACCTGGTATAAACGGGAAAAATCAGCCGCCGGCCCAGGGTAAGCGCCGCGTCTTTGCCACGGCCCATAACGCAAGAACTTCCCCCGACGCCGCTTTTTTCGCGGCATCGGGGGAAGGCGTTTATTTTCCGGGCTTGTAGCTGTCTTTCAGGCTTACGCTGCGGTTGAACACCAGGTGCTCCGGGGAGGAATCCACGGTGTCTAGGCAGAAATAGCCCAGACGCATGAACTGAAAGTGCCCTGGAGCTTGGGCGCCGGCCAAAGAGGCTTCTACTTTGCAGTTGTCCAGCGTTTCCAAGGAATCCGGATTCAGGCAGGAAAGGAAGTCCTCCGCACTGTCCGGCGCCGGATCGGAGAAAAGATTGCTGTACAGCCGTACCTGGGCGTTTTTGGCCGTGGCCATGTCCACCCAGTGGATGGTAGCGCCCTTGACCTTCCGGCCATCTGCCGGGTTGCCGCCCCGGGATTCAGGGTCGTACTCGGCAAAGACCTCGGCAATGGAGCCGTCCTCATTTGTTCGGTAGCCGGTGCAGGTGACCAGATACGCGCCCTTAAGCCGCACCTCGTTTCCAGGATAAAGCCGTTTGTATTTGGGGGCCTTTTCTGGCAAAAAATCCTCCGTCTCGATCCACAGGTTCCGGGAGAAGGAGACGGTTCTTGTGCCGTCCTCCGGATGATTGGGGTTGTTTTCCACCACAAATTCCTCCTGCCGGTCTTGGGGATAGTTGGTGATGATCAGCCGGAGGGGGCGCAGCACCGCCATGACCCGCTGGGCGGAGTCATTGAGATCCTCCCGCAGACAGTGTTCCAAAAAGGCGTACTCCACCGTAGAGGCGTTTTTGGCCACGCCGATACGGTCACAGAAATTACGGATGGATTTTGGCGTGTAGCCCCGGCGGCGCAAGCCGCATAGGGTAGGCATTCTAGGATCGTCCCAGCCGGATACCCAGCCTTCCTCCACCAGCTGGCGGAGCTTGCGCTTGGACATCACTGTGTGGTCAATGCCCAGCCGGGCAAATTCGATCTGCCGGGGCTTGGCGGGCAAAGTGCAGTTTTCCAGCACCCAGTTGTATAAGGGCCGGTGGGCCTCAAACTCCAAAGAGCACAGGCTGTGGGTAATGTGCTCCATAGCGTCTTCGATGGGGTGGGCAAAGTCGTACATGGGGTAAATGCACCACTTGTCTCCGGTGGCGTGGTGGGACATATGATTGATGCGGTAAATGGCCGGATCCCGCAGATTAAAGTTGCCGGAGGCCAAATCAATTTTGGCCCGCAGGGTCATTGCGCCGTTGGGGAATTCCCCCTTGCGCATCCTGCGGAACAGATCCAGGCTTTCTTCTATGGGCCTGTCCCGATAGGGGGAGCGGGCCGGGGTGGTCAAATCTCCCCGGTATTCCCGCAGCTGCTCTGGGGTAAGCTGGCACACATAGGCCAGGCCCTTTTGGATCAGCTCCTCGGCGCAGGCGTACATCTGGTCAAAATATTGGGAGGCGTAATAAAACCGATCTCCCCAGTCAAAGCCCAGCCAGTGGATGTCCTCTTTGATGGCGTCTACATATTCCGTATCTTCCTTGGTGGGATTGGTGTCGTCCATCCGCAGATTGCACAGCCCGCCGTACTTTTCCGCCGCGCCAAAGCTGATGCACAGGGCCTTGCAGTGGCCAATGTGCAGATAGCCGTTAGGCTCCGGCGGGAAGCGGGTGTGGACGGTCATGCCGGCAAACTGGCCGCCGGGGGCGACGTCCTCTTCAATAAAGGCGTGAATAAAATTTTTGGATTCCGTGGATTTCATTTCCTCAGCCATAGTAAAACCCTCTTCGGCAGAATTTTCTTTCTTGTTTTCTCCCCAGCCGGGGGCAGGGGAAGGCGCCTGTACATGGTTGCGCGTTCCCTCTCCGGCGCAAGCCGGGGAGAAAATACGGCGATAGAACCTGGGCCATCGCCGCCGCGCAGCTATTATACAATATGCCCATTTCTTTTGCAACTGAAAAAATTGTGGGTAAATATTTTGAAAAACGAGAATTTTTTGTTGTCAACTCAGCGGAATTATTATAGAATAGGAGGCAGAGAAAGGAGTGAATATCCTTGAATATGCCAAAGTATAAACGCGTGCTGCTGAAAATCAGCGGAGAGGCGCTGGCGGGAGACGCCCAGCGGGGCTTGAATTTCGATGTGATCGGCAGCGTGTGTGATGTGATCAAGCGCTGCGTACACGCCGGGGTGCAGGTAGGCGTGGTCGTTGGCGGCGGCAATTTCTGGCGGGGCCTGAAGGACGGCGGCGACCGCATGGAGCGCACCCGGGCAGATCACATGGGCATGTTGGCCACGGTGATCAACTGCTTGGCCCTGGCTGACAGTTTGGAGCAGCGGGGCTTGGAGGTACGGGTGCAAACCGCTATCGAAATGAGCCGTGTTGCCGAGCCGTATATCCGAGGCAAGGCCATTCGCCACTTGGAAAAGGGAAGGGTGGTCATTTTCGGCTGCGGTACCGGTAATCCCTTCTTCTCCACTGATACCGGCGCGGTGCTTCGGGCGGTAGAGATCAATGCCGATGCGATCTTGCTGGCAAAGAATATCGACGGCGTGTATTCTGCGGATCCGGCCAAGGATCCCACAGCCCAAAAGTATGATGACATCACCTTTGACGAGATACTCCAGCAGCATCTGGTGGCGATGGACACCACCGCCACTACTCTTTCTATGGACAACCACATGCCCATTGTGGTCTTTGCCTTGAAGGACCCGGAAAACATCTATCGGGTGGTAATGGGCGAAAAAATCGGAACATTGGTAAAGGAGAAGTAAAGCTATGGATTTCAAAGAGTATACCCGAAAAATGGAAAAGACCCTGTCTGTTCTCCAAGATGAGTTTAGCTCCGTCCGGGCAGGAAGAGCAAACGCCCGCATCTTGGATCACATCTCCGTGGAGTATTACGGCGTGGATACCCCCATTGGCCAGGTGGCTTCCATCAGCACCCCGGATGCCCGTACGTTGGTTATCCAGCCCTGGGACGGATCCTTGCTCAAGCCGGTGGAAAAGGCCATCCAGGTTTCCGATCTGGGCATCCATCCCCAAAACGATGGCCGGGTGATCCGCCTGGTATTCCCCCAGCTTACGGAGGAACGGAGAAAAGAGCTGACCAAGCAGGTCAAAGCCTACGGGGAAAATGGCAAGGTAGCCATCCGCAACATCCGCCGGGAGGCCATGGACAATCTAAAGGCCCAAAAGAAGAAATCCGAAATCACCGAGGACGATCAGAAAAAGGCGGAAAAGGATCTGCAGGAGCTTACCGACAAATACATCAAGAAAGTGGACGAGGCCTGCGCGGCTAAGGAAAAGGAATTGATGGAGCTGTAATCCCGGTTCCGGATAAACTTTGTTCTGGTCAAGGCATGGGCCGGAGCTGCGCCAAGGCATAAGCCAACGGCGCGTGGCGCTGTCCATGACGATCCGCACCAAGCGCCGCTTTTCCCGGCGGCCTGCCGGGCGAGACGAACCGCTTTGGTAAGAGCGTCCCAAGCCCCGGCAACTCATAGCCGGGGCGCCTTGTTTTGTCCCAGAGAGAGGAAAACCATGAAACTGTTTCAGCGAAAACCCAAAGCACCTGCCAACCGGCCTGTGCCCACCCATATCGCCATCATCATGGACGGCAATGGCCGCTGGGCCAAAAACCGGGGCCTGCCCCGTACCGCCGGCCATAAGGTGGGAGCGGATACCTTCCGCACCATTGCCAATTACTGCAAGGCCATCGGGGTAAAATACCTGACGGTCTACGCTTTCTCCACGGAAAATTGGAAGCGCTCGCCCCAGGAAGTGGCCGCCATCATGGATCTGCTGGAAAAATATCTTATGGAGGGCCTGCGGGACATGGACAAAAACCAGGTCAAATTCCAATTTTGGGGGGATCTGACCCGGCTTTCTCCGTCTTTGCAGCAGCAGATGGCCCAGGCGGCGGAGCGCTCGGCCAAATACGCGGGGGTGCAGGTAAATTTCTGCATCAACTACGGCGGAAGGGATGAGATTTTACACGCCGCCCGGCAGTTTGCCCAGGATTGTGTGGCGGGAAAGGCCCGGCCAGAGGAGCTAACGGTGGAGGACTTTTCCCACCGCCTGTATTCCGCCGGTGTGCCCGATCCGGATTTGATCATCCGTCCCAGTGGGGAGATCCGTACCTCAAACTTCCTGTTATGGCAAAGCGCTTACAGTGAATATTATTTTACAAATACCCTTTGGCCGGACTTTTCCGCCCAGGACTTGGAGGCGGCAATTGCCGCGTATAACCGCCGGTCAAGGAGATTTGGAGGGGTGAAAAAATGAAATCCAGAGTGTTGGTTGCCGCTGTGGGCCTGCCTTTGCTGCTGGTGGTGGTGTTGGCCCTGCCTGCGATAGGTACGGCGGTTTTGGTGGCGGCAATGTGTGTGGTGGGCGCCTTTGAGCTGCTGCGGGCCACCGGTACGCTGCGGTATCGCCGGGTGAGCTTGTATACTATGGCGGCGGCGGTGCTGGTGTGCCTGTGGAGCTATCTGGACACGCCGAAGCTTTTGGCCATGGCTATAGGCTTGGCCTTTGTGCTGGCTCTGTTTTGCGAGATGCTGGCGGCCCATGCCAAGCTAAAGTTCCGCGCGGTGTGTGTGGCGGTGTTTGCCGGCCTGGTGCTGCCCTATATGCTGGGGAGCCTGATCCGGCTGCGGTGCTGGAATGACGGCCGGTTTTATATCCTGGTGGCCTTTGTGCTTACCATGGTGGCCGATTCCGGCGCGTTCTTTGTGGGCCGGGCCTTGGGCAAGCATAAGCTGGCCCCGGTCATCAGCCCCAAGAAAACCGTGGAAGGGGCTATTGGCGGCGCTTTGGCTAACGTGGCGGCTATGCTTCTGTTTGGTCTGGTGCTCCAGTTTGCCTTCCACTTTAAGGTCAATTACGGCTTTGCCGCCATTTACGGCGTGGTGGGCGCTGCCGGCTCCATGCTGGGGGATCTGACCTTCTCTGTGATTAAGCGTCAGGTGGGGCTGAAGGACTTTGGCAACCTGCTGCCCGGCCACGGCGGTATTTTGGATCGGTTTGACAGCACCAGCGTGGTGGCCCCCTTGGTGGAGCTGCTGTTGCTGGTCATCCCCTTTGCGGTGCGCTGATATGACAAAAACGGTTGCTATTTTAGGGGCCACCGGCTCCATCGGCCGGCAGACCCTGGATGTTGCCGCCCATCTGCCCATCCGGGTGGTGGGCCTGTCCGCCGGAAAAAATGTAGAGCTTATGGCCCGGCAGTGTCGGCAGTTTCAGCCGGTGCTGGCGGCAATGGAAACGGAGCAGGCCGCCCAGGAGCTGCGGCAGGCCCTAGCCGGGCAGAAGACCACGGTGCTCTCCGGGGAGGAGGGCCTTATGGCCGTGGCCACCATGGCCCAGGCGGATACCTTGGTCACCGGCATTGTGGGTATGGTAGGTCTAAAGCCCACCTTGGCCGCCTTAAAGCAGGGCAAACGCATTGGCCTGGCCAATAAAGAAACCATGGTCTGCGCCGGGGAGCTGGTTATGGAAACCGCCCAGCGCTATGGCGGGCAGATCATCCCCGTGGACTCGGAGCATTCCGCCATTTTTCAGTGCCTTATGGGCAGCCAGGACCGGCAAGAGGTAAAGCGGCTGATCCTGACCTGTTCCGGCGGGCCGTTTTTCGGCAAGACCCGGCAGGAGCTTGCCGGCGTCACCAAGGCCGACGCTCTGCGGCATCCCAATTGGAAAATGGGGCCAAAAATCACCGTGGACTGCGCTACCTTGATGAACAAGGGCCTGGAGGTTATCGAGGCCATGCGGCTATATCAGCTGCCGCCGGAGCAGATAAAGGTGGTCATCCACCGGCAAAGCGTGATCCACTCTTTGGTGGAGTTTGTGGACGGGGCCGTTATGGCCCAGCTGGGTACGCCAGATATGCGTATCCCCATCAGTCTGGCGCTGACCTATCCCCGGCGGGAGAAAAATCCCGCCCCGGGCCTGGATCTTCTCTCTTGCGGCCCGCTGACCTTCCACGCTCCGGATTTGGAGGCGTTTCCCTGCCTGGCCATCGCTTTGGCGGCGGCAAAGCAGGGGGGTACCGCCTGCCCGGCCATGAACGGCGCCAACGAGGCGGCTGTGGGCCTGTTTTTGCAAGATAAAATCGGCTTTTACGACATCCCCGCCTTGGTGGAAAAGGCCATGGCCCAGGTGCCCTTTACGGAAAAACCGGATTTGGAAACCATCCTGGCGGCAGACCGTCAGGCCCGGGCCGCGGTGAGGGAAAGCCTGTGACCGTAGAGAGGCGCCCAACGGGGGGATCCAAAAGGATGCTTTTCCATGGACGGCGTTTATGGAAACCGAGTATGAGGTGAAGCTTCTGTGTATATTCTTATCGCTATTTTGATTTTTGGCCTGCTGATCTTTTTGCATGAGCTGGGGCATTTTATCGCCGCAAAGCTGTCCGGGGTGCAGGTCAATGAATTTTCCATCTGTATGGGGCCGAAGCTGCTGCAAAAAACGGTGGGGCAGACAAAGTATACCCTGCGCCTTATCCCCATCGGCGGCTACTGCGCCATGGAGGGGGAGGACGAGGACAGCGACAATCCCCGCGCCTTTGGCGCCGCCCGCTGGTGGAAGCGGCTCATTATTCTGGTGGCCGGCTCCTTTATGAACTTTCTCACCGGCTTTTTGATTATGGTCATTTTGCTTGGGTGCAGTGTTGCGGGCTTTTATACCACCGAGATCCAATCCTTCCAGGAGGGCTGCACCCTAAACCAGGAGGGCGGCCTGCAGCGGGGAGATGTGATCTATGCCTTAGATGGGGCCAGGCTGTATATTTTCACCGATTTTTCTCTCATCACCCAGCGGCACTATGGCACCACCTATGATGTCACCGTCATCCGGGACGGAGAAAAGATCACCCTGGAAGATTTTTCTATGGAAAAACAGGAATTTACCAACGAAAACGGGGAGACGGAGCTTCTCTACGGCCTGAACTTTGGCGGCATGGAGGAGGCAAATGTAGGCTCTGTGCTGAAATACTCCTGGTACACTTGCCTGGATTTTACCCGGATGATTTGGTATAGTCTGGAGGATCTCATCGCCGGTAAGGTCAGCGTAAAGGACATGTCCGGCCCGGTGGGGATCGTGTCCATCATTTCCGACACCGGCAATCAGGCGGAAACTACCGCCCAGGGGATGGAAGACGTGATCTATCTGGCGGCGTTTATCGCCGTAAACCTGGCGGTGATGAATATGCTGCCGATCCCCGCGCTAGATGGCGGGCGGGTGCTGCTGCTACTTGTGAACACCGCCTTTACGGCCATCACCAAGAAAAAAATCCCTGCCAAGTATGAGGCGTATATCCATGCCGCCGGTATGGTGATTTTGCTGGGCTTTATGGCCTTTGTTACCATTAAAGATGTTGTCAGCCTGATCGCTTAGGAGAACCATATGACAAGAAAAATCAACGTAGGCGGGGTGGAAATCGGCGGTGGCGCGCCAGTTTCCATCCAGTCTATGCTCAATACCAAAACCACCGATGTGGAGGGAAGCCTTTCCCAGCTCAACGCCCTTTATACCGCCGGGTGCCAAATCGCCCGGCTGGCGGTGCCGGATATGGACGCGGCCAAGGGCTTTGCCCAAATCGCCGCCGCGTCGCCGCTGCCCTTAGTGGCGGATATCCACTTTGACTATCGCTTGGCCATTGCCGCCGCTGAAGCAGGCGCGGCAAAAATCCGGATCAATCCCGGCAATATCGGCGGGGAAGAAAAGGTGCGGGCGGTGGTGGATTGCTGCAAGCGTCACCATATTCCCATCCGCATCGGGGTAAACGGCGGCAGCCTAGATCGGCGTATACTGGAAAAGTATGGCCATCCCACGCCGGAGGCCCTGGTGGAAAGCGCCTTTTCCCACCTGAGGCTGTTGGAAAACTGTGGATTTTATGATACCTGTGTGTCCATGAAATCCTCTCAGGTGCCGCTGATGATGGCCGCCTACCGGCTGTTCCGGGAAAAAAGCGACTATCCCCTTCATATCGGCGTCACGGAAACCGGCACCGAGTATATGGGCACCATCAAATCGGCCATGGGCATCGGTGGCCTGCTGTGCCTGGGCATCGGCGATACCCTGCGGGTGTCGCTTACCGCCGATCCGGTACGGGAGGTGGAGGTGGCCAAGGCGATCTTAAAGGCTGCTGGCTTGCGGCCAGAGGGCGTGAATATTGTTTCCTGCCCCACCTGCGGCCGCACGCGGATCGATCTGATCGGCTTGGCAGGTCAAGTGGAGCAGGCTCTTGCCGGCTGTAAAAAAAATCTTACGGTAGCCGTCATGGGCTGCGTGGTCAATGGCCCCGGCGAAGCGAGAGAAGCGGATGTGGGCATTGCCGGCGGCGATGGATGCGGCGTAATTTTCGTTAAGGGCAAGCTGATGGAAAAGGTAGCCTATGAAAAGCTGCTGCCCACCTTGCTTACCTATATTGACAAGCTTTGATGTGATGAAACAAAACGTATCTTTACTGCAAATGTTTTCCGCCTTTGCGCCAAGCGCCGCCCTGGAGCCAGTGCTGGCCCAGACGGTGGTTTGCCATGCGGATTTGGACACGAAAAACCGCTCTGTGGCGGTGCAGCTGTTCAGCGAGATCTATATTTCCCAAAAAACCTTGACCGCCCTTGGTCAGGAGCTTGCCCGGTGCTATCGTCTGCGCCAGGTGGATCTGGATGCGGCCTATCCCATGGAGCTTCTGCCGCAGATGGAGTTTTCCGATCTGCAGGCGGTGATCACCGAGACGTATCCTGTGGCCTCCGGCACCATGGCCGGATGCCGCTGGGCCGTGGAAGAGGGCCAGCTGATGCTGTATCTGCAAGGAAACGGGGTGGAGGAGCTTCGTCCCCATCTGCGGGGGGCGGAGGAGTTTATCCGCCGGCACTTTGGCCAGACGGTGCCCATCTGCCCGGTGCCCGGCAACCAGGATACCGGCGAAGCCCTGTTTGACCGCACCCGCCGGCTGCGGGATGAGGCCCTGCAAAATGTTCCGCCGCCGGTGGCAAAGGCACCGGGGCCTTCGTCTGTCAAGCACGCCCCCTCCGGGAATATGATCTATGGCAAGCCCTTTAAGGAGCAGCCCATTGCCATGGCCAAGGTGGATTTGGACATGGGCCGGGTCTGTGTGGAGGGAGAGGTGTTTGCCGTCCGGCATAAGGAGCTGCCCAAGCGCAATGCCTGGGTGGTGTCCTTCTTTATGACCGATACCACCGGCTCTGTCTGGGTCAACCAGTTTATGGAGGCGGCCAAGGCCCGGCCAATCATTGACGGCATCCATGGCCCCAATGCCAAAAAGCATACCCCTGGCAGCTATATCCGGGTGCAGGGCCGAATGACCATCAATAAATTTGACAATGAGTTGGTGCTGCTCCCCAACGCCATTGCGGAGGTCCCCCGCCCTGACCGGGTGGATACCGCGCCGGAAAAGCGGGTGGAGCTGCACCTGCATACCACCATGTCCTCTATGGACGCCCTTACCGATACCGCCGCCGCAGTGGCCCAGGCGGCCAAGTGGGGCCACAAGGCCATCGCCATCACCGACCATGGGGTGGCGCAGGCCTTTCCGGATGCCCTCCATGCTTCCAGCGCCAAGGTGGCAGGTACCGATGAACCGATCAAGATCCTCTATGGCTGTGAGGGGTATTATGTAAACGACGTGGACGACCGAATTGCTGTCCATGGCTCTCTGGATATGCCCTTGACGGGAGAGTATGTGGCCTTTGATCTGGAAACCACGGGTCTTTCTTCCCAAAAAGATGAGATCATAGAAATTGGCGGGGCAATCATGGCGGAGGGAGAAGTAAAGGCCAAGTTTTCCACCTTTGTGGATCCGGGCCGTAGCCTTAGCCCCAAAATCACCGAGCTTACCGGCATCACCCAGGATATGCTCCAGGGCGCCCCGGCGCTTTCCCAGGCCCTGCCTGCGTTTTTGCAGTTTTGCGGTGACCGGCCTTTGGTGGCCCATAACGCGGATTTTGATGTAGGCTTTGTGCTGGCCGGCTGCCGCCGGCTGGGCCTGACCTACGCCCCTACCTATATCGATACCCTGGTGCTGGCCCAAAACCTGTTGCCTCAGATGAATAAGCATAAGCTCAACTTGGTGGCGGATCAGTTGGGCCTGCCGGAGTTTCAGCACCACCGGGCCACAGACGACGCCATTACCTGTGGCCTGATCTTTGCCCGGCTCAGTAAGGACTTGGAGGAAAAAGGAGTAACCGCCATCGGGCAGATCAACGCCGTCATGACATCCCTTCGTGCCGGTGGACGTATACGGGACCGTCACGCCCGCCATATCCTGCTTTTTGCCAAGAACTCCACTGGCCTGCGGAATTTGTACCGGCTCATTTCCTATGGTAATCTGAAATATTATAAGCGGGTGCCCCGCATACCCAAGTCCGAGCTGCTCCAGTGGCGGGAGGGATTGCTTATCGGCTCGGCCTGCGAGGCAGGGGAGCTGTTTCAGGCCGTGCTGGCCCATAAGGGAGAGGACGAGCTGAAGCGGATCGCCTCCTTCTATGATTTTTTGGAGATCCAGCCCCTGAGCAATAACCGGTTTATGCTGGAAAAGGGCCTGGCAAAGGATGAGGAGGAGCTGCGGGAGTTTAACCGTACCATCGTCCGCCTGGGTAAGGCTTTAGGCAAGCCTGTGGTGGCCACAGGGGATGTCCATTTTCTGAATCCGGAAGATGAGGTGTTCCGTCATATCCTGCTGGCCTCCAAGGGCTTTGAGGATTGCGACCGGCCCAACCCCCTGTATTTTCGCACCACCGATGATATGCTGGCGGAGTTCCGCTATCTGGGGGAGGAGACGGCCTATGAGGTGGTGGTGAAAAACACCAATCTCATTGCGGATATGTGCGATTTGGTGCGGCCTGTGCCCCACAATCTGTTTGCCCCCAAGATCGAAAATTCTGTGGAAGATCTTAAGCGCCTGGTGTATACCAAGCTCCACCGGCTCTATGGGGATAATCCACCGGAGCTGATCACCAAGCGGGTGGAAACGGAGCTGGGGGATATTATCAGCTGCCACTATGACGTCATCTATATGTCCGCCCAAAAGCTGGTGCAAAATTCTCTGGAGCATGGCTACCTGGTTGGCTCCCGGGGATCGGTAGGTTCTTCCATCGTGGCCTATCTTTCCGATATTACGGAGGTCAATTCCTTCCCGCCCCATTACCGCTGTCCCAATCCTGCGTGTAAATATACCACCTTTGACGTGCCCAAGGGCTGCAACTGCGGCGCGGATCTGCCCGACGCTCTGTGCCCCCGCTGCGGCACGGCCTTGGAAAAGGACGGCTTTAACATCCCCTTTGAAACCTTCCTGGGCTTTGGCGGCGATAAGGTGCCGGATATTGACCTGAATTTCTCCG
>CAYVWG010000048.1:0-12169 GCA_964455425.1 uncultured Oscillospiraceae bacterium
GCATAGGTTGTGATTTACCAACGGCTGTCGTCGCTGCCAAATCGTAACCTAAAATGTCACATCCTTTTTCTTTTCGCTAATTTGGGTCACGTCTGTTTACACCGCAGAATTACACTGCAGAAAATTTTTACCAATTTTTAGGGGGCTCTATTGACAAACAGGCTTATGCTGTGCTACACTAAAATTGTAAGTTAGCATCTGCTAACAGCAGTGGCGGATGCTGTTTTTTAACGGCTTAGTTAGCAACCACTAACTAGTGGACAGAGATTTGGCAAGACATTGACCTATAAGATGCAGGTGAGGCCTGCATAAAGGCTGCTGTATCCTAGTCAAAACTACGGATACGCGGAGAAAGGAACTGAAAGCAATGTTTATCAGCCTAAAACAAGCGGTAAAAAAATATGGATCAGGGGAAACGGTAGTATATGCCCTCGACCATGCGGCGCTGGAGATGGAGGAAGGCAAGATCTGTGTTATCCTTGGCCCTTCCGGCTCAGGGAAAAGCACACTGTTACATATGCTTGGGGGACTAGACACCCTGGATAGCGGCGAGCTGACCATCGGCGGAAGAAAGATAAGCGGTATGTCCAACAATCAGCGCACAGCATACCGCAAGGAGGATGTGGGTTTTGTATTTCAGTTTTACAACCTAATCCCTGATTTGACGGTGGAAGAAAATATCCAGGTGGTTTCGGAAATCTCGGCCGATCCTTTGGATATGGAAGAGGTTTTGGCGGCGCTGGAGATCCAAAACTACCGCCGCCGGTTTCCCAAGGAGCTTTCCGGCGGGCAGCAGCAGCGGGTGGCCATCGCCCGGGCCATGGTCAAAAACCCGAAGCTTCTGCTGTGCGACGAGCTGACCGGCGCGCTGGACACCAAATCCTCACGCAGCGTGCTGGAGTTTGTAGAGAAAATGAACCGTCAATTTGGCACCACTGTGGTGATCATCACCCATAACGAAGCAATTTCCAGCATGGCGGATCAGGTCATCCGCCTAAAGGACGGGCAGATCGTAGAAAACCGTATCAACGAACACAAGCTGCCGGCATCCGCGCTTGTGCTGTAAGGAAAGAGCAATGAAGAAGTTAAACCGGCGGTATGTACGCAGCATCCGCGAAAATCTGCCATTTTATCTGTCTGCCACGTTGCTGACTGTGGTGACCCTACTTATGTTCTATATGTTCAACATTGCAGGCAACGCGATTTTGTCCTTTTCTGCGGATTTTTTCCCCCAGCACCATTTGGAGGACGCCAATTTTACCACTTATCTGCCGCTTTCCGATGGGGATATTGAGGAGTTGGAGGAAAAGTATGATCTGACCCTGGAAAGGGAGCAGTTTTTTAACCTGGAAACCAACGGCACAACGGCCCGGGTATTCAAAAGAACCGAAAAGGTCGACCTTTACGAGGTTACTGTCGGCAAGGATCTCCAAGCGGATGACGAGATTTTGATTTCTGAGGGCTATGGGGTCAACATGGACGTGTCCATTGGCGATCCGATGACCATTGGAGACAAGACCTACAAGGTTGTTGGCTTTTTCCAGCGGCCGGATTATCTGTATATGCTGGAAAATGAGGACGATTCTTACAAGAATATCACCACCTTCTATCTTGCCTATATGACCGACAGCGCGTTTGACGCCCTAGGCGACAGCACTTGCCGCTATCTTGTCCGATACACCCAGGACAACAGCACGGATTTTCGCCGCGCTGTGCACGAGACGTTTGTTATGCGCAGCTACCTATCGGCAAAGGAAAACCCCCGCATCTCCATGGTGGATACCCAGGCGGAAATGTTTGTGCTCATGTCCTATGTGATTGTCTGTGTGCTGCCGCTGATTGCCGTGGCTTTGGTTTGCATCATTATCAGCCGTAAGGTAAAAAGCGAGCAGCGCATGATCGGCACACTTTCCGCCCTGGGATACACCAAACGGCAGCTGATGGGCCATTACACCGGCTTTGCCGCGCTTCCGGGTATTGTGGGCGGTATCCTTACGGCGATATTTTCCGCCATTTTCTCCCAGCCTTACAGTGAAATAGGCTTGCAGGACTATGAGCCAATGCGCGTGCAAGGGCATCTAAACCCGCTGATCGCCGTGTTGGGCGTGGTGATCCCCACGGCTATGTACGTGATTGCGGCGCTTTTGGCTGTGCGCAAATTGCTGAAAAAGGACACCGTCTTGCTCCTGGCGGCAAACACGGATGGGGCGGACAAAAAGAGAAAGCGGATTTTGGCGGATAAAAAGCTATCCTTTAGAAAAAAATATGCCATTCGCTCGGTGATCGGCAACCCGGCCCGCAGCTTTGTGGTGCTGCTTGGCATTTTCCTTGGCTGCTTTATTATGCTGTTTGGCTTTTCGGTGTTTGACTCCATTCAAACGATGATGGGCGACGTTTCCGACGAATTGGGAAGCTATGAATACCAGTATATGCTCAACGAGCTTGTGGAGGATGCCGCCTATGGCGGCGAGAAGATGCTCGCGGGAACGGTGGAAGACGCAAGCGGCGTTACCATAACCCTGCTGGGGACGGAAGGGGACAATCCCTATCTGAATTTCCGGGATGTCCATGGAAATGAGCTGGAGTTTGGCGATGGATATTGCGTATCTTCCTTGCTTGCCACCATTTGTGACCTTAAGGAGGGGGACAGCATGGAGCTGTATAACCCGCTGTCGCTGGAGAAAACAGAGGTTACCATTGGCGGGATCATCCAAAACGACACAATGAAAGCGGTGTACACCACACCCAACAACGCCGCGGATATTCTTGGCCTAAAACACGGCGTATACAACGCGCTGGTTAGCGAGGAAAAGCTGGATATTCCCCAGGAAAAGGTGGCCAAGGAAATCCGCAAATCCTCCCTAGACGAACAGATGCAGACGATGTTGGATCAGATGGGCTATATGATCGACCTGATGATCGGCCTTGGGATCATGATCTGCATTGCCTCCATTTATGTGGCCATCAATATGATGGTGGCGGAAAACCGGAGCAATATATCCATGCTCAAAGTGCTTGGCTACAAAGACAGGCAGATTCACCGAATTGTGCTGGATGTCAACCACATTTTCCTCCCCATTGGTATTTTGCTTGCGATTCCGGCGGCTTTGGGGCTGTGCGATACCTTTTATCGCATGTTTGCCGATATGCTCGACATACGGATCACCGCTACAATTGCCCCGAAAAGCTATGTCATAGCGATCCTTCTCACGGTGGCAAGCTATTTTGCTTCCTTGCTGCTTGCCAAGCGCAGGGTCAAACGGGTAGATATGATTGAAAGCTTGAAGGATAACCGGGAATAAATGTCATTCACCGGTTTTGCCCAAAACATTCTGCTGCCAGGCAAATTTCTACTTGATATTTCATAAAAAATATCGTATTGTATCCACAAGATGGGTTGTTGCTGGTAACCGATCCGCTGTAGAGGCGGCTGATGACCCTATCCTACGGCGCCAAAAACCGGCTTGACCTGCGGTCTTATACGGAGCTGTTTTATGTTTGTACAAAAAAGGATAAACAACTAAATCTAAGGAGGAAAATGCAGATATGTTAAAAGGAAAAACCGCCATCGTTACCGGGGGAACCAGGGGTATTGGATTTGCTATTGCAAAATTGTATCTGGAAAATGGAGCCAATGTAGCCATTGCTGGTTCCCGTCAGGAAACGCTAGACAAAGCGCTGGCCCAATTGCCGGAATATACAGACCGTGTTATGGGCATTTGTCCCAATCTTTGCAGCCCGGAAGAGGTCGCCGCGGCCTTTGCCTCTGTAGAAGAAAAATGGGGTAGGTTGGATATTCTCGTCAACAACGCAGGTGTTTCCTCTCGCACCAGTTTGTATGACTATACCTTTGAGGAGTTTTCCCAAATTGTTGACATCAACCTGAAAGCGGTGTTTGTTTGTGCCCAGGCTGCCGCCAGACGAATGAAGGAAAAGGGCGGCGGCGTGATCATCAACACCAGCTCCATGGTTTCCGAGTATGGCCAGCCTATCGGCTGCGCTTATCCCACCACGAAATTTGCTGTAAATGGACTTACTCGCTCCCTGGCAAGAGAGCTGGCCAAGGATCAAATCCGTGTGAACGCGGTTGCGCCGGGGGTGACCAAAACCGATATGGTGGCGGCGCTGCCCCAGGCTATGGTTGACCGAATTTCTGCCGGCATTCCTTTGGGCCGCGTAGGCGAGCCTTTGGATGTGGCCAATGCTTTCCTCTATTTGGCAAGCGACGCGGCCAGCTATGTGACCGGAGCGATCCTGCGTGTTGACGGCGCAGCTATGACCTGATCCGCTCTCCGGATCCGCGTGGGTTTTGCCAGAAGCTACTTTGCTGTACGGCGTGGGCGCCGTAACGCTAAGTGGTGTTGGATAAGCCACTTTATTGCCCCAATGCCTCGTAGCATTTACGGCGTGCCCCCGCTGCGTAAAGTAAGATCGTTTCTCCATGCGGGTGGAAGAAAACACTTTTCGGCCGGCAAACGTGCATTTGCCTGGCAAAGGCGGACAGGCTGCGCGTTGCGACAGGTAGCCGCCTTTTTGGGTCGTCTAAACCCCTTCCATGGTTCCATGGAAAGGGTTTGTTTACCAGCTATAGTAATATCTTAAATAAACAAGCAGGCGCCGTGGCAGGAGGGGGTTCCTCTTGCTGCGGCGCCTGTATGGGTTTTGTAGCTACTCTTGCGTGCGGAAAAACCGCACCATAACGACGGCAGCTTCCGCGCGGGTGCTGTTTTCCCACGGGCATAGGGTGGTGGCTGTGCGTCCATAAATCAGCTCTTGTTCCACAGCCCATCTAAAGGCGGGCAGAGCATAGGCGGCAACGGTGCCTGCGTCGTCAAACGCCTGGAGATTGTCGGCGCTTTCCGGGTACCCGACATACCGATGGAGAATGGTCATCATATCCTGCCGGGTGACCGGCTCGTCCGGCCCAAAGCGTTGGGCGGTATAGCCGGTGACAATGCCGTTTTCCTGTGCCCACTGGATGGCCTTTAGGTAATACCCGGCGGTTAGATCGGTAAAGGTTACCGTGGCGGTGGCCTCCGGATTTCCCGCCAGATTGTAGAGCATGGTCACAAACTGGCCCCGGGTGATGGTTTGATCCGGCAGGAAAGTTCCCTGACCTGTGCCGTGGACGATTCCGGCGGCGCAGGCTTCCTGGATATCCGCGTGGGCCCAATGGGTGATAGGAACATCGGAAAAAGCAAAGTTGTTGGAGGAGGCGGAAGGGCAGAACCATAAATCTAGATCTACCCGCCCGTTGATGCCAGGGATGCTGCCATTATTGGTAAACTGCCAGAAGGTGTAGCTGCCGGCATAGTCTGTCTCGGTGTTCCACTGGGCCAGCCAGACAGGGGCAACAAACTCGTCTGCCTGCAGATCGTTTTGCAGCATTCTGCGGTTGGCGTAAACAGCGCTGGTATAGCCTGCCCCATCAATGGCGCGGCAAAAGGCGTTGACCACAGCCGTGGCCTGGGCAGGGGTGAGTTGGGCCTCGTACAGCCGTCCGACCGTCTGGCCACCCTCGGAAACATATTCAAAGTCGATCACTATCGGTAAATCCAATTCCCGACCGTCCAGCAGGGAAAGGGCGTAATTGGCCTCTTCCACGGCTTCCTCCTCCGTGGTGGCTTGGGAGAAAAAGTAGGCGCCTATTCTAAGACCGGCGGCTTTTGCCCCGTCTAGGTTGCTTATGTAGTGGGTGTCGGCGCACATGTTGCCGGCGGCGCCATAGCCCCGAAAACCAACCCGGACAAAGGCAAAGTCTACACCGGCGGCGGCAACGGCGTCCCAATCAATGCTGCCTTGCCATTGGGACACATCCATGCCGCAGCAAAGGGTTTCTCCCTCAGCCAAGGGCCGGGGGGAAACCCCGGCGTAGGCGTCAGGAAGCTCTGCGGCGCAGACCATAGAAAGAAGTTGCCCCAAAAGCAGCAAAATGGTGAGGGCACGGAAAACAATCCTTTTCATAATGTCTCCTTTGGCTTGCCGGAAGTCAGATCATGCTTTCTTCCCAGCAGTCCGGGGCGGTAAGCCCCATCATCTTCACGATGGTGGGGGCCACATTGGCCAGGCCGTATTTCCCGTCTTTTATGGTATAGGTGGTATCCTTATCATAGATGATAAAGGGGACGGGATTCAAGCTGTGAGCGGTACGGACGGAGGTTTTGCCCTTCTTGGTTTCCGTCATCTGATCGGCGTTGCCATGGTCGGCGGTGACGCAGACGGTGTAGCCATATTGCTCAGCGGCTTCCAAGATTTTGGCGACGCCGGCGTCAACGGCTTCCATAGCGGTAACGACGGCTTCCATCACGCCGGTGTGACCTACCATGTCTCCGTTGGGGAAGTTGCAGCGGAGGAAATCAAACTTGCCGGAAGCCATGGCGTCTACCATGTGCTGGGTGATTTCCTCAGCCTTCATCTTGGGCGCTTGCTCAAAGGGGATCACATCGGAGGGGATTTCCTCATAGACTTCTAGACGCTCGTCCACCTTGCCGGAGCGGTTGCCGTTCCAGAAATAGGTGACATGGCCGTATTTTTGGGTTTCCGACAGGGCGTATTCCCGGATACCGGCCTGACAAAGAACTTCCGTCAGGGTGTTGCGGATCACCGGAGGCTCTACCAGATAATTGTAGGGAATTTTTAAGTCGCCGTCATATTCCAGCATGCCGGCAAACTGAACGCCGGTATAGTCGCCCCGGTCAAACTTGTCAAAATCCTTCCGGTCAAAGGCCAGAGAGATCTCCTGTGCCCGGTCGCCCCGGAAGTTAAAGAGTACCACGCTGTCGCCGTTGGCGATCTTGGCCACGGGCTGGCCATTTTCGGCAATGACAAAGGCAGGCAGATCCTGGTCGATGCAGCCGGTTTCTGCCCGGTAGGTTTCGATTGCCTCTTTGGCGGAGGCAAATTGACGGCCAATGCCTTGCACATGGGTGCGCCATCCGGCCTCTACCATGGCCCAGTTGGCCTCATAGCGATCCATGGTGATGGCCATTCTGCCGCCGCCGGAGGCAATGCGATAGTCGCAGCCATCGGTAGAAAGCTCCGCCAGCACCTGCTCCAGCTGATCAACATACTCCAGGGCGGAGGTGGCAGGAACGTCCCGGCCGTCGAGAAGAATGTGGCAGTATACCCGCTTTAGCCCCTCAGCTTTGGCTTGCCGCAAAAGGGCAATCAGATGGCTGATGTTGGAATGTACATTGCCATCAGACAGCAGGCCAAGGAAGTGCAGTGCCTTGTCCTGCGCGTTGGCAACCAGCCCAGTCCAAGCCTTGGAGTGGAAAAGAGCGCCGTTTTCGATGGACTCCGCCACCAGCTTTGCGCCCTGGGAGTAAATCTGCCCGCAGCCCAAAGCGTTGTGGCCAACCTCAGAGTTGCCCATATCGTCATCCGTGGGTAGGCCAACAGCGGTGCCGTGGGCCTTAAGCCAAGTGTGGGGATATTCCGCCAGAAGCTTATCCAGCGTAGGGGTGTTGGCTACGGCCACAGCATCGCCGCTACCGCCATCGCCCTTGCCCACACCGTCCATAATCACCAGTACGATTGGTTTTTTCATCCTGTGTGAACCTCCATGTGAAATTTTACATTTATTCTACACTATTTTTATTTTGGTTACAACTACTTTTTTCGGATCTTCCCGGATTGACGTGTACCATAATGTGTTTGACCTTGGGGAACGCCTGCTCAATGGCGTTGTGCACCGTCTCCGCGATACTGTGTGCCTGCCAAAGGGACATGTCTCCATCAGCTCGGATCTCCATGTCCACATACACCTTGCTGCCAAATACCCGGGTGTGCAGCAGATCAACGGCCAAAACGCCTGCTTGCTCCAGGGCGCAGGCGGCAAGAGCGGCCTCAACATGCTCATCGCAGGCCTTATCCACCATCTTGTCAATGGCGCTTTTGAAGATGGCGTAGGCGGCTTTTTCAATAAACAGGCAGATCACCAAGCTGGCAATGGGATCCAACAGGGGAAAGCCCAGGCGGGCGCCTAAGATGCCCACCAACGCGCCTACGGAGGACAGTGCGTCGGAGCGATGGTGCCAAGCGTCGGCCATCAGGGCGTCGGAATCGATGGCCTTGGCGGCCAGACGGGTGTACCAGTACATGGCCTCCTTGATGATGATGGAGGCACCGGCAGCTACCAGCGCCAAAACGCCGGGAACGGCCAGCTGGGCATAATGGCCGCCGGTGATTTGGAGCAAAGCGGCATAGCCAATGGCCAGGCCGGTAATGGCTAGGATGGTGGCCAGCACGATGGCGGCCACACATTCCAGCCGCTCGTGGCCGTAGGGGTGATCCTTATCTGAGGCTTTGCCGGAGAGTTTAACCCCCACGATGACCACAAAGGTGCTAAATACATCCGAGGCGGAATGGATGGCGTCACTGATCATGGCAGAGGAGTGGGCAAGCAGGCCGGACAGCAGCTTAAACGCGGAGAGCAAAATGTTGACCAAAATGCTGACCAGGGAAACCCGCATCGCTGTTTTTTCTCTGTGGTTGTCCATAGGTAACCTCCCCCAAACGCAGTCTGCCGAAAAGCGCCTAAAGGACTTTTCGACAGGAATTTTTGGCCTGCCAGCAGCAGGCAATCATATATAAATGCCGCAGGGCTTACTTTCGGGACAACGCCCCGCAAAGTATTTTTCCTGCCTGTTGTACCACAGGCAGGAAAGGAAAGCAAGGGATATTTGGCAAAAGGCTAGACAAAAATTTGCATCTGCTCGTCATATACACACAGCCGTTTGCAGAAAGAGAAATCCGGGGCAAGCTCCGGCAGATAAGCAGCGATGGCGGTGGCCAACAGCTGGGGGTTCAAGGTGGGGTTTTGGGCGCTGACCACAGCCCGAAGGATCAGGGTTTGGTCATCGGGCTTGTCTAGCTGGTAGCTGTGGAGCATGGGCAGAAGATCCACTGTAGTAGGACCCTTTTTTCCCTGTTTTTCCACCATCAGCTCCTGGCGGGCAAAAAGCCGGTCAATTTCCTTAGCCCCTTGGGGCGGTACGCCCCGGTCATATTCCAGGGTAAGCTCCGCCTCCAAATACTTTAGCTCTTTAAGCTTTTGCCCCTGGGGATAACAGCGCAAAATTTCCACGCCCTGCGGCAGCACCGCGTTGAGCTTTTGCGGGATATCCGCCAAGACAGTGCTATCCTGTTCGTCCAGGGTGAAATCCGCCAGCTCATATAGGCTGGCTACCCCTACCGATAAGGGCATGGCAATGGACAAACAGGGGTGGGGGGAATACCCTTGAGAATGTTTTAGCTGTATCCCGGCCCGGCGAAAAGCTCGCTGAAGCAGCCGCATCAAATCCAGGTGGGAGATCCATATGCTGTTTCCGGTTTTGGTAAAGCAAAGTCTAGCCACGGCAAACACCATCCTTTAGCAAACAGCTGGCCCCGCAGCCGGCGCAAGCAGTGCGGCAGTCGGGGGTGGTTTGGCCGTTGTAGGCTTTTTCCCGCTCCCGCCAAAGAAATTTTTTGTTTACGCCCACACAGATGGTTTCCCAGGGAAAAAGTTCCTCTCGGCCATAGCCTCGGGTGGTGTAAAAGGTGGGATCGATGCCATGGGAGGCAAAGGCGTCCATCCAGGTGTCATAGGAAAAGTATTCTGCCCAGCCATCCAGCTTTGCTCCGTTTTTTACGGCGGTTTCCAGCACCGGGCCAAGACGGCGATCCCCCCGGGCTAAGGCGGCCTCTAAAACGCTAAGGTCGGATTCGTGCCAATTGTATTCCACACTCTTACTGTAGAGGGAGCGCTTGAGCAGCTGCTGGCGGCGGATATACTCCTCTGGCGGGATTTGCTTTTCCCATTGGAAGGGGGTAAAGGGCTTGGGTACAAAGTAGGCGGTGGCCACATGGATGCGCAGGCCCCGTTTTTTGCTTATGGCCGTTTCCTTCCAGGTTTTGAGGACTTTATATACCAACTCCGCAATACCCAGCACATCCTCGTCTGTCTCCGTAGGCAGACCCAGCATAAAATAGAGCTTAACGCTGTTCCAGCCGCCGGAAAAGGCGATGGCGCAGGTTTCTAAAATTTCTTCCTCTGTTACATTTTTGTTGATCACGTCCCGCAGCCTTTGGGTGCCGGCTTCCGGGGCAAAGGTCAGGCCGCTTTTTCGCACCTTTTGTAAATCCAGCATCAGCCCCCGGGAAAAATTGTCTACCCGCAGGGAGGGAACGGACAGGTTGATTTTCTTTTCCTGGCAATACTGAGATAGCTTGCCGGTAAGCTCCGGCAGATACCGATAGTCGGAGGTGGATAGGCTGGAAAGCGTGATCTCATGGTTGCCGGAATCCTCCAGGGACGCCACAGCCTGGTCATACAGCGTGTTCGGCAGTCGGGGGCGCACCGGGCGGTAGGTAAATCCCGCCTGACAAAACCGGCAGCCCCGGATACAGCCTCGCATGACCTCCAGGTTCATCCGATCGTGGACGATCTCCGTGGAGGGTACGATCATTTTGGTGGGATAGTGGGCCTTGTCCAGATCCTGCACAATCCGCTTTGTGACGGTGGTAGGCGCGCCGTTTAGGGCTTGGATGCTGGCCAAGGTGCCGTCGGGATGGTAGGTATGGACATAAAATGAGGGGACATATACCCCCGGGATCTTGGCAACTTGCACCAAGAAACGATGTTTGTCCCAGCCCTCGGCCTTAGCCTGACGGTAGAGGGACAAAATTTCCACGGTGCTTTCCTCGCCCTCTCCCAAGGAGAAGAAATCGATAAATTCGGCCAAAGGCTCCGGGTTATACATGCAGGCCCCGCCGGCAAAGACCATATGCTCCAGCCCAGGACGATCCTTGGCGTGGAGTGGGATGCCGGCCAGATCCAGCATATTTAGAATATTGGCGTAGCACATCTCATAGCCAACGGTAAAGGCGATGAGATCAAATTCCTGCAGAGGATCGTGGCTCTCCAGGGCAAATAAGGGCAAATGGTGTTGGCGCATGGCCTGTTCCATATCGCCCCAGGGGGCAAACACCCGCTCGCACCAGACCCCATCCATGTTGTTCATCACAGAATAGAGGATCCGCATGCCGACGTTGGACATGCCAATCTCGTAAGTGTCGGGAAAGCAAAAGGCAACGCGGGTGTCTACGGTGGCTTTGTCCTTTACGATTTGATTGTATTCGCCGCCCACATAGCGGGCGGGCTTTTGCACGGTGGGCAAAATTCGCTCCAGCAATCCGGTCATGGATCATACCTCGGTTGTTTTTCTCTTATTTTATCCTTTGCAGGCGAATTTTGCAAGGTATATTTGGCAGCCGCAGCAGGAAGATACCGGCAAGCAGGATGGGCCACAGTCCCAAACAGCGGAAGCAGGTCAAATAGACCCCGGCAAATACCCCCGCAGCGATCACTGCTACGGCGATGATCCGGGTGACCCGCTCCCCGGCGGCAAGGCCCAATAGACGCACCAGCCCCAGATGCAGCAGCCTTCCCCCATCCAGCGGGTATAGGGGCAAAAGATTATAAAGGCACAAAATCAGATTCACCAGGGCAAACACCGGCGCCCGCCGGGCAAAGGCCCATACCAAAAGTCCGTTGGTCAGCGGCCCGGCGGCCACAGACAGCGCCTCCGCCAGGGCAGGGGCGGCGCCGGCAGACAGCACCGCCCCTTGAAAACCCAGCCGAAACTGATACACTGGCACCCGCCAAAGCCGCAGCACAGCCAGATGGCTTACCTCATGGCAAAGGGCGGCAAGCAATACATAGATCAGGAGCCGGACAGGGCCAAGAAAACAGATGAGGCAAAGTCCAATAAAGAAACTGGGCTGCACCTGCAGCCTGGGCCTACCCATCGAGGCTGCTGCAAAAGGCCACAACGGCCTGGGGTACGGGTACGCCTTGGGAAATTTGCTGAGAAAAAACATGGACGGCCTGGTCAATGCTGGTCTGTCCGGCAATGGCCTGGCGAAGGGTTTCTGCCGTTTGCGGCAGCAGCAGCTTAGCGGCCAGGGCGGCAAGCAGCAGCGCTCCGGCGGCGGCGCTGCGCCAGGTTCTGCTTCGGCGGCGGCAAAGCCGATCGTATTCTTCCAGCTCCATAGGCTCTTTGGGTTTGATTAGCAACATATTCATCACCAGGGCTAGTCTATGTGCACCGTAAGCAATTTAGAAAGGCTGGGCCGAAGAAAAAGAAAATCCCGTTAAGCTGGAGGCACCCAAGCCATGAAGCCC
>CAYVWG010000049.1:0-11959 GCA_964455425.1 uncultured Oscillospiraceae bacterium
CCCTTAGGACAAGCTGAAGGGGCCAGCCAGCCCCTTCAGCTTGTCAAAAAACCTCGTAGAGTTCGCGGCGCGCACGCCGCGAAGAAATTTGGATCGTTTTCTCCGGCGACATGTGCGTCGGAAAAAACACCCCTCGGCCTGCAAACGTGCATTTGTGCGCCAAAGGCGGACAAATCGTGCGTTGCAGCAGGCCGCAGCCTTTTGTCCAAAAAGGCGAGCCGCCTTTTTGGACAGTATCAATAGGCCAGCCGGTTGCATGCCGGCTGGCCTATTTTTGGGGCCTACGCGGGAGGTTGCTGAGTCACCCGCGTCCATATGTCTTGGAGTTGTTCTTGCTGCTGGGCGGTCAGGGAAGCCTGACCCTGGGAGCAGCGGACAAAGGCCTGGGTAAGGTTGACCTCATAATGGACGCCAAATTCTGTGTCGGCGGTGAATTCGGCCGGGCAGCTGCACAGCTGGGCAGGATCATAGGACAGGTTGCAGAGGATGCCTGTAAGGGTCACGGCATCGTCAGAGGTAAAGCTATAGCCTGTTCCCTCGTGGTAGATGGTTGCCTGGGTGTTGCCGCAAAAGCCGGTAATGGGATCGTCCACGGTTTGGGCGGACGCAGCGGGCTGATGGCTATGGATGGCGCTTCCTTCCAACTCCGTCAAAGCGCCGATAAACAGGGGAAGGCCGGTAGCGTTGTCTAAAATCAGGTAGACAAAGGGACGGTTACAAATGACTTCTTTGCTGTCTAAAATGGCGGACTCCTTACTCATCTGTACGGCGGTCATCGCCCCGGCTTTGGTGCCAAGGCCAGCCACGGTGATGTGGGTTTTGTGGAGCACCTGGCTCATATACAGGCCGCCGGAGGAATCCATACCGGTGAAGTCTGCCAAGGCTTCGTCAAAGGCGTTGGTAACGCCCAGCGCCTTAAGGGCCTTATTTAGATTGAGAGAACAATCAAGGCTAAATTGGGGCAGCGCGGTGTTTACCGCTGTGCATTGGGGGGATTGCAGCCAGGCCAAAAGAGCGGCCGGCTCCCGGCGGCACAAATCCTCCACATATTCGTCAAGACCAACGCCGGCGTTGGGCAGCAGCACGGCAAAGCTGTAAGTTCCCCCGGCATAATCCTTGATAAAACCAGTGGCCAAGTTGTCGGAAAGATATTTTCCCTCTTGGGAGAACATCATGGTTACAGTGGACGCCCGGTCAGACAAGGAAGTAAAGCTCCCCTCTCCCATGTCGGTTTCGGCGTAGGGGCTTTCCCATACCCCCTGGAAGGCCAGGGCATTGAGTAAAAACATGACGGCAGATGGATCAATGGTATCCACCACGGAAGGGATCATCCCCTGGGTGGCCTCCGATACCCAGCGGTTCATGTCCGTCACAGTTTGCTGGTCAAAGGGGGCTTTGTAGATGGCCGCGCCATAATAGTCGGCGTTTTTCTGCAAAAACTCCGGGGAGGCCCGCAATTCGCTGGTTTCCCTAAGCCACAGGGCATTGGCCACCTGCACGCCGGAGGAATTGGTGCTGGGCAGTTGCTGCAGATAGGTGTGGAAGTATTCGTTTAGCTCCTCCAGCGGCACGCCGGGGGAAATGGCCTGCGCCAGCTGGGACAGGGTGTCTCCCTGAGCGCCGTTGGCGGTCATGGCCAGGGCCAAAGCAACAGACAGGGGAGACACCAGAGGATTATCTCCTTCGGTTATGGCCTGACCAAACAGATTCAGCGCAAAGGTGAGCTGGCTGGCGGTAAACGCGTTGTCCGCCGGCTTTTCCGCCACAGGATTCGCCTGCATGTCCGCCATCAGGTCGGCGGCTTGGGCCTGGGTAGCGCAGCCGGTCAAGGACGCCGGACAAATCAGCAAGGACAGGAGCAAAAACAGGGCAATGATAGGCTTTTTGGACATTGTACAACACTCCTTTACGGTATGTTTTCAGAAAGCAGGGAATAAAGCGACTGGGTTTGGTCTTGGGTAAGGGTATATATCTGGCCGGTTTGGACGTTTTGCAAAGTGGTACCCTCCAGACAGTAGACGGAGGTCTGGCCCTCTGCTGTTAAGGTGATTTCCAGGGCAGAGAAAGGGGAGCCGTTCCCGGCGGCTATATCGGTCTGACTTTCTGTGAGATCGTTGGGGCGGAGGTCCTCCAAAGAGGATTCCTCTAAGGACATGTCCGCTTGCGTTTCCGTAGAGGGCTGAGTTAGGTTTCGAAGGATGCCGGCGATGGATAGACTGTTTTCGCAGGGATAAGAATGGCCGGAGCCGTCTTGGATCACAACGGTGACGGCTTGTTGAGCCGATGCGGTAGATCGGTCAAGGGATTGGGCAGACAGGTTGGAAAGGTGCAGGGCGATTCCGCCGGTGGCCAGACAGAGGAAAATAGCGCAAGACAGGCAGAGAGCCTTTATGTGTTGTTTATGGCGGCGCTTTGCCCGGCTGTGGACAGCAAGGAGATATTCTTCCGGGGTTTTCATTCCATCGCCTCCCATTCCGGGGCCAGCAGGCGGCGGAGATTGGCCTTGGCCCGATAGAGTAGATTATCAATTTGTTTCGCGTTTTTTCTCAGCACCGTTCCGGCTTGGGCATAGGTCAAATCCTCAAAGTAAATCAGATATAGGACGGCCTGCTGCTCCTGGGGAAGCCGGGTAAGGGCTTTGCGGACGGCCTGCCGCTGTTCGCGGGCAAGAAGGGTGTTTTCCGGCAGGCAGCTGTCGGGAAAATCCTCGGTTACCGGTGGCAGCTCTATCTGGCGCACTACCTTTTGGTGCTTTAGGTGATCCAACGCCCTGCTTCGGCCAAGCATATACAGGTAGGTTTTTAGCGAGGCTTTGCCGTTATACCGCCGGGGATGCAGCAAAAGCTCCGTGAACACATCAATGGAAATATCCTCTGCGGCGGAAAGCTCATGCACATAGCGAAAAATAAACCAGATCAGACCCTCCCGATGGGCCAGCACGATGCGGTCAAAGGCAGACCGATCCCCGGCAAGAAACCGGCGGTAATCCTCATCCATAAGCAGCCCTCCTTGTCCCCCTCTATGAATTATACGACGGGGCGGCATAAATTCCTTATTTTTTTCTGGCGTGGCAGGAAGTGTAAACGAAACGGTGCATCCATTTTGCAGCTTGACGTACGGTGTGAGGGTATATGCGTCTCATTCCGGCACAGCTGGGCCTCAGAGATGGTTTTGCGTTCTATCCCGCGGTCTAAGAACAAAAAGGCATAAAGGAAGCCCCTTTCGGGGAGGCCCGAAGGGGAAATGCCGTTGGCAAAACCATTCGGGCGCCCCTTAGGGGCAAAGCGGGGAATCCTAGTTTTCCATAGGAATTGAAGTATAGTATACGTCCTGTTTGGGTCAAGGCAGGCTGTAAGGACTATTTCCCATACATCTGATAAATGATCCAGTTCACCATCCGGCAGGGCAGAATGCGGATGAGCAGGCACTCGCAGCGATAGATAAAACCGATGGTGTACAAAGGCTTCACCCGGCGCTTTAGACACACCCGGCAAATAAACCTTCCGGCTGCTTCCGGCTTCATACCGTTTTTCTCATCTCGCTCCATCACCGCTACGCTTCTGGTGATGCGTCCTCCGTAGGCTTCATCTCCCCGGAGATTTTTACGCCGGGCGGCGGTAAAGCCGGTGGCGATATCCCCCGGTTCCACAGCGGTCACCGTTACGCCATAAGGCCGCATCTCATTGGCCAAGGCCCAGCTGTAGGCGTTTACTGCCGCCTTTGTGGCGGAATAATACCCCTGGAAGGGTATGGGGGCCTCCCCCGCCACGGAGCTGATGTTGACGATCCGGCCGGAGCCTGCCTGGCGCATATGGGGCAGCACCGCCTGGCACAGATTGACCATACCGAAGAAATTGACCTCCAGCTGGGCCTTTGCCTCTGCCAAGGGCGTAAATTCAATGGCCCCGGAAATGCCAAAGCCCGCGCAGTTTACCAGCACATCAATATGTCCCTCCGCGGCAAGGATGCGCTGCACCGCCTGCCCAACAGCCACAGGGTCGGTAACATCTGCCGCCACGTGGCATAGATGGGGGTGGGAAAATGCCGTTCGGCTAAGTACATATACTTTTACGTCTCTCGCCTGCAGAGCCTCCGCTGCCGCTAGCCCTATGCCGGAGCTTCCTCCGGTAACCAAAGCCACCTTACCCATGGCAAAGCACCTGGGCCAAAATATCTGTGGCCTCGTCTACCAGCGGCTTGGTCAGGGTGGCCATGTAGCTGGTGCGGAGCAGGCACTCGCCCTCCGCGCAGGCAGGGGGCAGCACCGGGTTTACATAAACTCCGCCATCATAGGCTTCCCGGGCCTTTTGCAGGGTGTTGATGGCTTCATATGTATAGATGGGAATGATCGGGGTGGTGGAATCCATAATGGCCACGCCCTTGGCGGTAAAGCACGCCCGGGCGTAGGCGCTGATATCCTTAAGATTTTGGACGATTTCAGGATGCTTTTCCAAATACCGCAGGGCCGTCAAGGCCACCGCGCAGCAAGCCGGCGGGATGGAGGCGGAGAACATAAAGGGCCGAGATGCGTGGCGCACATAATCGATCACCTGGGCGTCTGCCGCCATGTAGCCGCCCAGGGAGGCCAGCGACTTACTGAACGTGCCCATGTAAATGTCCACCTGATCCTCCAGCCCAAAGTGGCTGGCCGTTCCCCGGCCGCCTTCTCCCAGCACGCCCAGGCCATGGGCGTCGTCCACCATGACCCGTGCGCCGTAGGTTTTCGCCAGAGCGCAGATTTCCGGCAGCTTGGCAATGTCGCCGCCCATGGAAAATACGCCGTCGGTGACGATCAGACAGCCATGGGTCTGGGGCACCTTTTGCAGCTGGCGCTCCAGATCCGCCATATCCGAATGGGCGTAGCGGAGCATTTTGCCATAGCTCAGCCGGCAGGCGTCGTAGATGGAGGCGTGGTTCTCTCTGTCACAGATCACATAATCGTGGCGGCCCACAATGGCGCTGATGATGCCCAGGTTAGACTGAAAGCCGGTAGAGAAGGTGATGGCCTGCTCTTTGCGCAAAAACTTTGCCAGCTCTGCTTCCAGCTCCAAATGCATTTCAAGGGTACCGTTAAGGAAACGGGAGCCGGAGCAGCCGGAGCCATATACTTCAAAGGCATGGATGCCTGCCTCGACGATTTCCGGGTTGGTGGTAAGCCCCAGATAATTGTTGGAACCCAACATGATCCGCCGCTTGCCCTCCATGATCACTTCAATATCCTGGCGAGATTCCAGGGCATGGAAATAGGGATACAGCCCCATTTCCCGCAACGCATTGGCCTGAGAAGGCTTTCTGCATTTTTCAAAAATATCCATAATTTCTCCTATCCTCCCTAAACACCTAAAATTATACCGCAATTCCTGCGAAAATGCAACTACAAAGCGACTTCTTGATTGACAAACCCTGACAATTCGGGCATAATAAGAGAAGAAACACGGTATAATCACCCAACAGGAGGTTGTTTATGGAACAAATTTATGTCACTGGCCACCGCAACCCAGACACCGATTCCATTGTATCTGCCATGGCCTATGCCGCCCTTCGCAATTCTCTGGGCGACCGGGAATATACCGCCGCCCGATTGGGCCACCTGAGCGATGAGACCCAAATGATCCTCAACAAATTTGGCTTTGATCCCCCCACGCTCATCACCACCATGCGCACCCAGGTGCGGGACCTGGCCTTTGACACCCCGCCTGCCCTGAACTCCGCCCTGACGGTCAGCCGTGGATGGTCTGTCCTGCGGGAGGATCCCAGCATTGCCGCTATCCCTGTGGCCGATGAACAGGGGCTGCTCTACGGTACGCTGACCAGCGGAGACATTGCCGCTTACGACATGCAGTCTATCTCCCAGGCCACGGTAAGGGAAATCCCTTTGTTTAACCTGCTTTCCGTGCTGGAGGGCAAGCTGCTCAACGATGCCGGCAATCTGGTGGACACAATATCCGGAGAGGTATGTATTGCCCTGCCGGTCAGCCGGGAAAACCTGCTGTTTTCCGGCAGCGATTCCATCGTCATTTGCGGCCATCAGCCGGATATGATCCGCCGGGCCTTAGAAGCCCATGTCCGCTGTTTGATCCTTTGTCAAGCGGAGCTGGAGGATGAGTTTAAGCTTGCCTCCACAGAAACCTGTATTATCTCCACTCCCTTTGACGCCTACCGGGCCGCCCGGCTGATTTTCCAGGCCATTCCCATTGCCCGCATCTGCCAGACCGCCAATATTCAATGCTTCCATCTGGACGATTTCATCGACGATGTGAAAGAGGTGGTGTCCCAGTCCCGTTACCGCTGCTATCCCATCCTGGATGAAAACGAAAAGGTGGTGGGTACCCTTTCCCGGTATCACCTCATTAAGCCCCGGCGTAAGCGGGTGGTGCTGGTGGATCACAACGAGCGTGCACAGTCTGTGCCTGGGCTGGATCAGGCGGAAATCGTGGAGATCATCGACCACCACCGCCTGGCGGATATTCAAACCTTGAACCCCATTTACTTCCGCAATGAGCCCGTGGGCAGCACCACTACCATCGTGGCGGGAATGTATCAGGAAAAGGGCCTTATGCCCTCCCAAAAGCTGGCCGGGCTGATGGCTGCCGCGATCGTTTCCGACACCGTCATGTTCAAATCCCCCACCTCTACCCAGCGGGATCGGGATCTGGCAGAGCGTTTGGCCCGGATTGGCAGCGTCTCTTTGGAAGAGCTGGGTCACGAGATCTTCTCCGCTTCTGTAGACAGCGGCAAAAGCGCCGAAACCCTGCTGTTTACCGATTTCAAGGATTTCCATATTGCCGGCCACTACCTGGGCATTGGCCAGATCACCTGCTTGGATTCCGGCCATATCTTGGAGCGCAAGAACGATTTCCTGGCCGTTATGCAAAAAGCCCGGCAGGAAAAAGGCTACGGCATCTTGCTGCTTATGCTCACCGATGTGCTACGGGAAGGCACCCAGATCATTTATCTGGGGGACGATGAGGTCATCCAACAGGCATTCTCCGTGGAAAGCAAGGACAACACCTTCTTCCTCCCTGGGGTAATGTCCCGGAAAAAGCAGGTAATTCCTATGCTCTCCGCCATTTGGGGCTAAGCGGGTAAGTTGGCGCAAAAGCTTCATCCAATTTTCCATGCTTTGCGTGGCACCGCCGCGCAAGAGCGCGTCCCCACGGATTATAAACAGGGTGACGGGCTACGGCCTAGAACAAGGCTTTCGCGCCGGTTTATCCCATTGTAGTATATATCTCCCGCCAAAATAGAAAACGGTAAGGAAGCCTGGCACGTTCCAGGCTTCCTTACCGTTTTCGGCGTTTATGTAGGCTCGGTATGAGACGAACCGCGTTAGAACAGGAAGAAGCTGAGTTTTAGCTCCGTCTTGCCGTTGGCATACATACAGGCGTAGTTTTGGCTGCCATCGGTGGCAGACCAGGTGTAAATCTTTACATCGCTGGAGGTGGTGCCTTCGCTGGCCTCTCCGTAGATCTCGCTGACAGCCTTGGCCAGGGCTTCCTCTGCGCTGTCTACCGTCTCATCCTCACCTAGGGTGTAGGTCAGGGTGATGGAGGTCTTGTCCTCATAATTGATGCACTGGAGCTGGGTAAAGGTCATGCCCAAAAATTCTACGTCGTTGACATACAGCAGCTGGTTATCCTCCACTGTGGTTTCCCCATCGATCTCACGGCCAAGCGCGCTTTCCAGGCTCTCCTGGGTTACGCCTTTGGCCGAAAGGCCCTGATAGGCAACCGCGCCTTCTTTCAGGGCGTCGGTTTGTGCCGGCGTATCGGCGGCGTCGTTCGCGCAGCCCACAAGCAAAAGCGCTGTGGCGGCAAGGGTTATTGCCATGCAAAGTATCTTTTTCATGTTTCCTCCTGAGTGGTTCAATTATATTTCGCCAGCCTGCCATAGAGCAGCTGCGCGCAGGCGCCTGTTTACCCACTGGCAGCTCAGCGCCAAAGAAAAGCAGCGCCGGCAAATATGCAAACAATAAGGGCTGGGGCGGCGCCGAACCATACGGCAGCGCCGAGCTTCCCCGTGATGGGGCTCCTCAAGCGCCGGCTACCCAGATGCGGCGGCAAGTCAGTACCTTTTGCAAACACATGACCAACAAGCTAAGCTGTCCCCCTGTCAAGGAATACAAGTCATCCCACGGCACAGGCCGGCTATACAAACACAGCCAAACGCGGACACCCGGTTGCTTAGCCTCACCAAAATCCCAGGCAAGAAATGTATGGATCATACTGCCTACCCAGCCCCATTAGGCCAGGAACGTCAGTACTGGCTTAGCTTTTGCCCTACCTTGGAATTGCGCAGGTAGAACTGCAGCGGAACGCCAAGGACATACATCACCACAGCCTCTCCCAAGCCAACAGAAAGGGCGTTTAGCCCATAGGCGGCAAAAAACGCCTGGTCAGGGGTGAAAAAGGCGATCTCCGCGCCTACAATCAGCGCGTTGACCAGCACCGTAGGCAGGGGTACCAGCCAGGGATTGCGAAGCTTGCGGGTGATCAGGCAGGCGATCAGCGTGGCCGCTGTGCCAATAACCATATCCAGCGCCGAAACGGTGGAAAATAGATTGGCAACCACACAACCGATGGTTAAGCCCCATGTGGCTGTAGGTGTGAAGCAGTTGAGCACCATCAACGCCTCAGAGATACGAAACTGCACCGTGCCGTAGGCAATGGGTGCGGTAACAATGGTGATGGCGGCATACACCGCCGCCAGGATGCCGGCAAAAGCCAGCTTTCGCGTGGTCAAGGTTTTCATGGAGTCCTCCCGAGGAAAATGCAAAATTTCCGGCCATGCCAGACCTTCCGTAGTTTGCTTCCGTAGTTTTGTTTATCGACAGGATGGTTACGAACTGTCTATGCACTTCTCGGATCTTCTAAATTGTATGCGAAAAACCCTGCCGCGTCAAGAGAAAAATCCCCAAACCTCCAAAACGGCGGCAGAAAGGAGAAGATTCCTTCTGCCGCCGTTGGCGTCTTTTATTAGGACAGCAATGCCCGATCGCTGACCATTTCCCCACCGGAGGCGGAGAATTTCGCAATCAGTTCCTCAATGGTCAGCTTTTGCTTTTCCTCGCCGGAAACATCAAAAATCACTTTGCCGTCGTTCATCATGATCAGGCGGTTGCCATGGTGGATTGCGTCTTTCATGTTGTGGGTCACCATCATGGTGGTTAGGCTATGCTCGTGGATGATCTTTTCCGAAATATCCAGCACCTTAGCTGCTGTTTTGGGATCCAGAGCGGCGGTATGTTCGTCCAGCAGCAGCAGGCGGGGCCTTTGCAGCGTGGCCATAAGCAGGGTCAGCGCCTGACGCTGCCCGCCGGAAAGCAGGCCCACCTTAATGGTAAGCCGATCCTCCAGCCCAAGGCCCAGGGCTGCCAGCTCCTGACGGAACATGTACCGCTCCTTGGCGGTGATGCCCCAGCGAAGCCCCCGCCGCTGCCCCCGGCGGATGGCCAGGGCCATATTGTCTTCAATGCTCATGTCCGCTGCCGTACCCATCATGGGGTCCTGAAACACCCGGCCTAAAAATTTGGCCCGCTTGTGTTCTGCCATCCCAGTAACATCTATGCCGTCAATAAGAATCTTGCCGGAATCCGGCTTCCAAACCCCGGCGATGGCGTTCATCATGGTGCTTTTTCCGGCGCCGTTGCCGCCGATCACCGTGACAAAATCTCCTTCTTCCAGCCGCAAATTCAAGCCATCTAAAGCTACCTTGGCGTTGACTGTGCCGGGATTAAAGGTTTTGGATATATTTTTCAGTTCAAGCATTGGTTGTTTCCTCCGTATTCTTTTTGCGGCTGGAGAAGTAGGTCTTCTTCCAATAGGGCACCGCGAGGAACACCGCCACTACCAGCGCGGAAAGCAGCTTCAGCAAATCGGGATCTAGGCCAACGCAAATTACGGTTTGATATACAATGTAGTAAATCACGCCGCCCAGGCAGACGCTCAGCAAAATCAAGGCGAAATTGTTTCTAAACAGCTTGCCGAAAAGCGCCCGGCCAATAATCACCGCGGCCAATCCCACCACAATGGCGCCCCGGCCCATGTTGATTTCCGCAAAGCCCTGGTATTGGGCCAGCAGCGCTCCGGCCAGGGCGACAATGCCATTGGAGATCATCAGGCCCAGCACGGTGTTGAATTTGGTGTTGATGCCCTGGGCCCGGCTCATATTCAGATTGGAGCCTGTAGCCCGCAAAGAGCAGCCCCGTTCTGTGCCAAAGAACCAATAAAGAATAGCAATGAGGACGATACAAAACAGCGCAGTGACAAAAATCACATTTTTGTAAAAGGGCACGCCGCGCAGATATTGCAAGGACACCAGTAGGTTATAGTTGCGCACATTGATGGCCTGGTTGGCCATGCCCATAATTTTCAGGTTTACCGAATACAGGGAAAGCTGGGTAAGAATACCGGCCAAAATGGCGGGAATGCCCATAAAGGTATGGAAGATACCGGTAGCAAGGCCGGCCAGCATGCCGGCCAAAACTGCCAGCAGCATGGCTTCCGGAATGCCCATACCGGCTTTCATAAGCATTACGCATACCGCGCCGCCGGTACATAGGGTGCCGTCTACGGAAAGGTCGGCAATGTCGAGAATTTGATAGGTAATGTACACACCAATTGCCATAATGCCCCAAATTAGGCCTTGGGCCACGGCGCCGGGCATACTGTTGAGTATATTCAGCAATAACGTCATACGAAGCTCCTTTCCTTGGCACATCCGATCACCGCGGAGGCGCCAAAGGGAATAGCTATAGTTTATCCTATAATCTACGCAAAATCAAGAAGAAAGAACAAAAAATATCCGCCTAGCCAAATACAGAAAAAGGGAACCTTGACGGTTCCCTTTTTCTAAACTGTATGCCCAGGCAATCAGCTTTCAATGGGCTGATAGTCATCAGGAATGGTAATGCCCAACTCCTCGCAGATTTCCTTGTTATATACCTTTTTGTAGTTTTCGTCATACTCGATGGGCATGGTGGAAATGTCCGCACCCTCGTCCAGGATCCTGGCGGCCATCAAGCCAGTCTTGTAGCCCAGCTCATAGTAGCTGATGGACAAGCTCGCCACGCCGCAGCCGGAGCAGATGCTCTCCTCACCGGCAATCACAGGCACCTTAGCCGGGCGGCAGATGCCATCGATGATACCGGTGGCACTGGCGGCGGTGTTGTCGGTGGGAATGTAGATCACATCGCTGGCATCACAGGCCGCGTTGGTCACGGCAGCCAAGTCGTTGCTGTCGGAGAAGGGGAAGGCCACGCAAGTGACGCCCTTGGCCTCCAGGCACTCTTTGACTACCTTAACCTGATAGTCGGAGTTGGGCTCGGCAGAGCAGTACAGCAGGCCTACAGTTTTAGCCTCGGGGAACAGCTCCAGGATCATGTCCGCCTGCTTGTCCAGGGGGGCCAGATCGGAGGTGCCGGAGATATTGCCGCCTACTGTGCCGTCAAAGTCAGACAGCTCCAAAGCCACGCCGTATTCTGTAACGGAGGTGCCAAGAATGGGAATTTCTGTGGTAGCTGCCGCTGCAGCCTGCACAGCGGGGGTTGCGTTGCCCATGATCAGGTCAACCTTTTTGGATACGAAGCTGTTTACGATGGTGGCGCAGGCGTTGGATTCGCCGGCGGCAACCTGCAGGTCGAAGGTGACCCGATCACCCAGCTTCTCGGTCAGCGCATCCTGGAAGCCCTGGGTGGCCAGATCCAGCGCATCGTGCTTTTGTGCCTGACAAATGCCGACAACGAAGGTTTGGTCATTACTGGCTCCGGCGTTTTCCGCGTTTTTCTCTCCGCCGCAGGCGGCAAAGCCAAAGACCATTAGCGCGGCCAGCAGGAAAGCAAGAACTTTTTTCATAAAATCTTTTTCTCCTTTAACTTAAATTCTTTGCATGAACTAAGTATAGCGTTTTATGATAAAAATGTCAATCCTTTGCTGCAAGTTTGGATAAAACATCTTTTAAG
>CAYVWG010000050.1:0-11950 GCA_964455425.1 uncultured Oscillospiraceae bacterium
ATTTCTCTGGCGCAGCTTTGAATGCTACCCATTTTCCCAATCCATTCCATAGGCTCTTGTGTTTTTCGGATTCAATTCCCGCTCGTTTCATTTCTACGGTAAGCGCAACCTTTTGCGTTAGGCGGAACGCCAGAAGCGAAAAAGAACAGTGACTGTGCCATTATAGCACAATCACTGTCCTTTTTACTTTCTTACGAAAGCGAACGCTACAAATACCCCATTGTGGAAGTATATTGCGGTGTTCAAATTCGCGTCATTTGGCACGCCGGAAGGGACTCGAACCCCCAACCCTCAGAACCGGAATCTGATGCTCTATCCATTGAGCCACCGGCGCACATCTTGTTTGCCGCAACATTATAACAAATCTTTTGGTTATTGTAAAGCCCTATAGGCGAAACTTTTGAAAAAATTTTGCGGCCGTTCTCCTGGAAAGCCGTAGATCGGGAGTTGTTTTCCAGGATAGATTGTGATATAATGCCATCGAAAAGAGGAGAAAACTGCCGTATGGAGGTTTGCCGTATGGCGGGGGAGGTAGAGGTTTCCCATGAATGGCCATCCGGAATTGATTGTTATGCTGACTCACAATGACCGTACGGTGGAAAACGCTTACGAAATTTTTGACCAATGCAAGCATACCCAGGCAAGGATGTGGGGCTTTAAGGAAGAAGGGCTTCCTTTGACGCAGATGAAGGAACTGTACGCGTACATGAAAAAGTGGAAAAAAACCACGGTCTTGGAGGTGGTGGCCTACACGGAGAAGGAATGTGTGGCAGGGGCAAAAATGGCCGTGGAATGTGGATGCGATATCCTTATGGGTACGCTGTATTTTCCTTCTGTGCAGGCGATCTGCCAGGAAAACCACCTAAAGTATATGCCCTTTGTGGGGCAAATCACCGGTCGTCCGTCGGTTTTGGACGGCACGGTGGAGGATATGCTCCGGCAGGCAAATAGCTATCGGGAAAAAGGCGTTTACGGCATCGACCTTTTGGGCTATCGATATACCAAAGACGCCGTGGCCTTGAACCAAGCCTTGGTTTCCCAGGTCAGCGTCCCGGTGTGCCTTGCCGGCAGCATTAACAGCTACCAAAGGCTAGATGAGGTAAAGGCCGCCGATCCCTGGGCCTTTACCATCGGCAGCGCGTTTTTTGAACACAAATTTGGCGGAACCTTTGCCCAGCAAATTGACAAGGTGTATGAATATATGAAAAAGTAAATCAAGAAAAGCGGAAGGATCCCTGCCGAGTATACACTCCGGCAGGGATCCTTCATTTACCGTCCCAAGCTGTGGCGGTGGAGTAATGGGCGTCTCAAGGAAAGGTGTTTTGGCGGCCCCTGTGTGCTGCCCACGCGCCCATTATGGGATTGCGCGCTGGGCCGGATCATACAAACGGAACGCGCCTGGAGGGATAAAAGCGGTTCACATGTGTTCCTCCGGTTTTGTATTATGCCCGGATCTGCTCTGCGGGGATCAAAGCATAGTCATACATGACCTCAGAGTGATTGTCCAGCACCAGCTCTTTGGCTAAGATCTTGCCGCTTGCCCGCTCGATGACCTGGCGGTAAATTTGGGAGATGCGATAATAGGCCTCTCCCTCTTTTCGGAAGTGGTGGTTTTCCTCCACCAGCTCATAGCGCCAGGGAAATTCCTGCTCGCTGCGCAGTTCCCCGTGCAGCCTTCCGTCTTCGCACCACACAAGCAGCTGTACATCCTGGGTGGTGGTGTTTTTGAACCGGTAGTCGATGTAATTGTAGTAGATGGACGTCCCCGCGCTAAAGGGAACCCGCTTTCCCTCGTCCGGCGCCAAGGCGTCGGAGTGGTTGTGAAATTCAACAACCGTAAGCGGGCTATGTAAAACCAGCCAGTGGATGGTGTTGCCCAAATTGCAAAGCCCGCCGCCGGTACCGGCGATCAGGCCGTTGCCCTGGATCACCCGGCCTTTTTTGTAGCCCTTTTTCGCCGTTGTTTTTCCCACCGTCTTACAAAAGGAGAACACCTCGCCGGGATGAATGATGATGCCGTTGATCTTGCTGCAGGCCAACCGGATGTTCGTGGCTTTGTTTTCTTGCAGCCGTGGGTCGATGCCCTTGCCCCGCTTGATCAGATGGGAGCTGTAATGGGCCACAACGTTGGGCAGCCGCGTATCCTCTTTTTTTGCCGCCTTGGCGAATTTGTCCTTACTGGATAGATCCTTTAGGTGCCGCTTGCAGATTTCCTTTTGGGAAGAGATGGCATAGCAAGTGGGACTGATATCACAAAACAGCCTGTGTTTGTTCCCCAGCATCCTCCGCGTCGCCTCCTTTGCTGAAAATATCTCCGATCCTGTTTTGGCAGGATCGGCTTTTGGCGTAAAAGCCCAGGATCACCTTTTCCAGGGTCCTCCGCTTGCCAATTTTGGTTTCGTTTTTTGCCCGGATGTATTGCACCAGTATGGTGGCGATATGGCAAAGATTTGCGCCGAAAATATCGGTAAAAATCTGATCGCCGATGCATACCGCCTGTTCCCTTGGTATGCCCATCATGTCCAAGGCCCTTCGGTAATTGGCCGGCTTTGGCTTTTGGGCGTCGCAGATGTATAGGGAATCTATGTTGGTAAGAAACCGGCGTACCCGCGCTTCATTGTTGTTGGAGAGAATCAGCGTTTGCAGGCCGGCGTTGTGGATCCGCTGAAACAGCTCGTCTACTTCCTTTGTGGAATCCTTCCCGTGGGGGACGAGAGTGTTGTCGATGTCCAGCAGGATGCCCCGGTAGCCTTTGCGGTATAATTTGTTGTAATCGATAGAAAAAACGCTGTCCACATATTCATAGGGATACAATAGACGAAACATTTCCTTCTCCTGCCCGTATGAGGGATTCTTGTGATAAAATCCACAGTTTACACTCAGTATAGCATATTCTGCCGGCAGATGCAATGGGGGGAAATTCCTTGGAACGATCCGGGAAACCGGGGCAAAGGGAGGGCCTTGCGCTGCCCTTACGGATGCGCGGACGGCCAAGGAAAGAATTTGGGCAAAAGAAAATGCGGATTTGTCGTTGTTTTCTGGCAGAGCCTGTGATATAATACACAAAAAGGGGAAACGCGCCCGTTTTGCCGAAGTATAGGAAAAGTACCCAGCGCTATTTTTCGTAAGCGCTGGCGCAAGGACACAGAAACCGGAGGTTAGACAATGGCAGATATCAACGCGAAAGAGCATTTCCGCACAGCCTTGCATGGCTTTAACCGGGAGGATGTCATTACATTTGTGGAAGAAAACGCCCTGGCCCAGGAAAAGCAGCGCCGCCAGTGGGAAGAGGAAACGGCCCAGCTGCGCAAACAGCTGGAGGAGGCAAGAAACGGCAGCCCCGCCTCTCCCGCCCAGACGGTAAAGCCCTCTGAGGATAATGAGATTTGGCAAAAGTGCGAAGCGCTGGATGCGGAAAACCGGCTTTTGCAGATGGAAAATGAACGGCTGCAAGAGGCCCTGGCGGAAGCCCGGGCAACCCATCCCTCCCAGGCGGAGCCGGCGGGCAAAGAAATCGAAACCCTGCGCGACCAGGAGCTGGAGGCCTATCGCCGGGCAGAACAGGTAGAGCGGGTAGCTCGAGAGAGGGCGGCGGAGATCTACCGCCAGCTTGGCCAGACCTTAAACTGCGCCAGGGCGCAGTTTAACGCCAAAGAGGGCGAACTGGCCCGGCTGGGCCAAGGCCTGCAGGAGCATATAGAGCAAATGCGCCAGACGGTGAATAGCTTGCAGCAAAGCTACAGCCAAATCTGGCAGGGGCTGGAAGAAGCCAATGAAGAAGCCGACAGCCTGGCAAGCGCCCATGAAGCGTAAATACAAAATCCCTGACCGGCTGCGGCGTCAACCGCAGCCGGTCAGGGATTTTTATTGGATGTATCTCTGCCAAAAAAAGAGCATGCAGTAAGGAAATCCGGATCACTCCTTTAGGAGCCTGCGCCGGGCGATATTGATAGGGCCTTCCAGCATGTGGTTGATCCAGGCCAGGCTTTTGCCGCAGCCGTAGGCAACGCAGGAATCGGCGTCATCCGCCAGGCTGCAGGCCATGCCGGTGCGTTCGGCGATGAGCTTGTCCATGCCCCAGATTTGACTGCCGCCGCCGGTGAGGATGATGCCGTTTTTGGCAATATCCGCCACCAGCTCCGGGGTGGTCTGCTCCAGCACGGAAAGGATCTCGTCGGTGATCTGCCGGGCGGGACGGCGCAGGGCCTCATAAATTTCCTCCGCGCTGATCAGCGTCTCTTTGGCCAGCCCGGTTTTCAAATCCCGGCCCTTGGCCTGGGTGACCTGGGGATCTGGCCGGGGATATACGCAGCCTACGGCCAGCTTGATGTCCTCTGCCGTGGTCTGCCCGATATGGATGCCGTGTTTTTTGCGGACGTGGCGGATAATGGCTTGGTCAAAGGCGTTGCCTGCCACCTTCACCGAGGAGGAATTGGCAATGCTGTTCATGGTGAGCACGCCCACATCGGTGGTGCCGCCGCCGATATCCACCACCATGTGGCCCTCCGGGCCGGAAAAGTTCTGGTTGGCGCCCAAAGCAGCGGCCAAGGGCACCTCCGACAGATATACCCGTCTGGCCCCGGCCTCCATGGCCGCCTGGATCACGGCCCGTTCCTCAATGCCGGTGATGCCGCTGGGCACAGATACAATCACCCGGGGACGGACAAAGGCATACCGGCTGATCTTCCGCAGAAATTCCGCCAGCATTTTCTCTGCCATTTCATAGTCGGAGATGACCCCGTCTTGCATGGGCTGCAGGGCAACCACATTGCCAGGGGTACGGCCCAGCATGTTCCGGGCGGCGGAGCCTACCTGCAGCACCTTGCCGGTGGCCTTGTCCACCGCCACCACAGACGGCTCCCGCAGAACGATCCCCTTTCCATCGGCGTAGATTACCACATTGGAGGTGCCAAGATCAATTCCTAAATCTCTTGAAAATATCGACATAGTTCTCTCCGTTCCGCCTCCCAGGGAGGCAAGGTTTGGCCCAAACGGCGCGGGCAGGGCCGTAGATACAAGGGAAGGGCAAAGGCCTTCTGGCGCCTGCTTTGGCTAAGCGCCGCTTTATCGTACAGGGGGCGTGGCGGCCAAGGTGGCGCAAAGCACCTGGGCAGCTCCGGCCTGGAGCAATACCCGGCTGCACTCCGACAAGGTGGCGCCGGTGGTGATAATATCGTCTATCAGCAATATCCGCTTGCCGGCAAACCGCTCCGGATGGCAGGGCTGATAAAGGTTTTGCACATTGCTCTGCCGCTGCCGGGCAGAGGTCATGGAGGATTGGGTGGGGTTGTCCCTGCTTTTGACCAGGGTAGATATCACAGGATCGCCCAAAGCCTTAGCGGTGGCAATGGCCAACAGGCGGCTTTGATCGTAGCCCCGCTTGCGCTTTCTTTTCCGGCTCACCGGCACCCAGGTGAGAAAATCAAACTGCCCGGCATAGTGCTGGGCGATGGCTTGGGCCAGCAGCCGGCCATAGGCAGGGGCGTAGCCGGATTTGCCGCTAAATTTGTACCGCAGCAGGGATTCCCGCAAAGGGCTGTCGTAACGATAGGGCGAAAGGCAGTAGGTAAAGTGCTTTCCTGTTTGCAGCACGGTTTGCGCGGCAGGCAGACTTCCCTGGCAGCGGGGACAGACGCTGGGGCAGCCATCGGGCAAAAGCCTGCCGCAGAGCACGCATTTTGGGGGATAAAGCAGATCCAGCAGATGGTCGATCAATTGCATAAGGCCTCCTGCAAGCGCCATTTCAGCCCGCTGTACCGCCGGGTGCGGCGGTTGTTTTCCACCATTTCGGCAACCACCTGCGGCTCTCCCACCAGAATCAGCAGACTTCTGGCCCGGGTAATGGCGGTGTAAAGGATGCTGCGGGTAAGCAGCAGGGGAGAGCCTCTGTGAACGGCCAAAATCACCGCAGGATACTCGCTGCCCTGGCTTTTGTGTACCGTCATGGCGTAGGCCAGCTCTAAATCTCCCAGATCGTCAAAGCTGTAGTCTACCATCCGCTCGTCAAAGCCGATAGACATAAGCTCCCTTTGGGGATCGATGGAATGAATTACCCCAATGTCGCCGTTATATAGGCCAGCGCCGGTAACGCCGTCCTTTTTCCATAGTATATCATAATTGTTGCGAATTTGCATCACCCGATCCCCCTCGCGGAAGAAAAATCCGCCCCGCTTTTTTTCCCTCTTGCCTGGGGAGGGAGGATTGAGGGCCTCCTGTAGGGCGGCGTTGAGCTGCTGGGAGCCGCTCTCCCCCTTCCGGGTAGGGCTGAGCACCTGGATGTCTTGGGGGGAAATGCCCATGTTTTGGGGTAGCCGTTGGCTGCACAGCTGGGTGATGGTCTGCTGCACCGCAAGGCCGGTGGGGCGCTGGAGGAAGAAAAAGTCTCTGTCCTTGGCGCTAAGCACCGGCAGCTGCCCTTGGTTTACCGCGTGGGCGTTCATAACGATCAGGCTTTCCTGGGCCTGACGGAAAATTTTCGTCAGCCGGACGGTGGCAAACTGCTTGCTGCGGATCAAATCGGAAAACACGTTCCCCGGCCCCACAGAGGGCAGCTGATCCGGATCCCCCACCAAAATCAGACGGCAGCCCTCCGGCATGGCCTGCACCAGGCTGTACATCAGGGGCAGGTCTACCATAGAGGCCTCGTCCACGATCACGCCATCGCATTTTAGGGGATTGCTCTCGTTGTGGGTAAAGCCCATCTGGCCGCTTTCCGGGGAGATCTCCGCGCCCAGCAGCCGGTGGATGGTGGCCGCTTCCCGGCAGGTAAGGTCGGAAAGCCGCTTGGCGGCCCGGCCTGTGGGCGCGGCCAGCAGCAGCTTTAGCTTAAGCAGGTCAAACAGCGCCAAAATACCGGCCAGGGTGGTGGTTTTGCCGGTGCCGGGGCCGCCGGTGAGGATAAACAGTTGGGCAGCGGCGGCTTTCTCTATGGCCTGCCGCTGCTCTGGGGCATAGTGCAAATCGGTTTGCCCCTCCACCTGCCGGCAAAGACCGGCAGCATCCTGGGAAAGGGGCAGCTCTGCTTGGGCCATCTTGCCCAAGCGATGGGTAAGGTAGGTTTCGGCCTCATAATATAAAGGAAGATAGACCGCCGAAATGCCGGCAATTTCATCGGTTTGGATCTGCCCCCTGGCCGATAGCCGCTCCAGGGCGGAGGCGACAAGCTCCTCCGGCAAAGACAGCAGCGTGGCCGTGGCGGCGGTAAGCTTGTCGCCGGGCAAAAAGGTGTGGCCGTTGCCCAGATTGTGGGTCAGGGTAAATAGAATGCCGGCCTCTATCCGCCGGGGATCGTCCCCTTGCATGCCGGTTTCCAGGGCAAAGGCGTCCACCAGGGAAAAATCCGCCCCCAAATCCTCCGCTGTCAGCAGGTAAGGATCCTCCGCCACCATTTCCGCCGATAGGGGGCCGTAGACTTTGTATACCCGTACAGCCAGCTCTACCGGCAGGCGGTAGGCGCTAAATAACTCGATCAGCCGCCGCATGCCGGTTTGCCGACAGAAGCTGGCGTTGATTTCCTGGGCCTTCTTGGCGGAAATGCCGGGGATCTGGGTGAGCTGCTCCGGGTGGTTTTCCAGGATGTCCAAGCTAGCGTCGCCAAAGCGGTCTACGATCCGCTGGGCGGTTTTTGCCCCAATGCCCCGGATCGTCCGGGAAGAAAGGTAAGCCAGGATCTCGCTTTGGGATTCCGGCATAAGCTGCTCCAGGTATTCCGCAGCAAACTGACGGCCATAGCTGGGATGGCTGCACCAGTGGCCGGTGATGGTCAGCCGCTCGCCAACGGCGGCCATGGGGATGGTGCCCACCACGGTGACCTGCCGGCCATCCTCACACTGTAGCCGCAGTACGGTGTAGCCGTTTTCTTTGTTTTGGTACACCACGGCGGCGATGGCGCCCCGCAGCAGTTCACGGTTCTCCTGATGCAAGTTTTGTGTCTCCCATATGTAAAAATTCCGGCAGCTGCGCCGGGGTGCAAAGGCAGATGTCTGTGTAGGTGTTTTTTAGGGCGGAAGCGATGGTTTGCCCCTCAGGGGTAAGCCCGTTGTCCACAATGATCAGCGGCCGGCGAAGAAGCCCGGCGCTTCGCAGTAGCAAAAACGCCCGGCACTGTTGCTCCAAATGGCTGCCGTCGCCAGCGGCGGTAAGCACCATAAAGGCTTCCCGGCTTTTTATGGGCAGCAGCAGCGCCGCTCCCAAGGCCCAGCCAAGAAGGATCAGCCCAGCGGCGGCTAGAGTGCAAAGAAGAATGTTTAGCAGCATATTGCCACCTCCATACTCCATGCTATGACGCCAACGGTCTAAGGGTGCGGCAAAAGGCAAACCCAGCGCCGGCGGCTTTCTTTTGCCGCCGCCCAACGGGCGGATTTGGCAGTGGCGCCTTGGCGGAGGATCTAAGAAAAGCCAGCAGCGCCGGCTACAGGGAAAAATCCTGTTCCTCCAGGGCGGAAAAATTCTTGGGGTTCAGCCGGGGCGGTGTGCGCTTTAGCGGATCATAGCGAAAAAGACGGCAGCTGTGGTCGCAGGCCACAAAGCCCTTGTGCTTGCAAAGCATCTTGTCATCGCTTACATACCCGGCCCGGGTACAGTAGGCGCAGAATTTGGCTACATTTTTGCGGAAAAGCAAGGTTCCACCTCCCCTTTTTGTATAGGAATCCTTGGCCATGGATGCGCTTCCTCCCGCAAGGGCCGGAAAGAACATGGGGCAGTGGCGCAGGATCCGTGTCACTTTATAATGATTATACCAGAGCCGCGGAAGAATTTCTACCCTTCTTTTCCCGGCGGATCAATTTTTTTGTCCCCACTGCGGCAAAAGGTAAAAGCGCCAAAGGCACGGCAGGCAGCCATGGCCTGCCCCAAAGCATTACGGCTATGGGCGCGGCCATCAGCAAAGAAAACAGGGCGTGAAGGGCCTTGCCCTGTAGATAGGTTTTGGCCTCCAGCCCGGCAGGCAAAAGAAAGGCCAGCGCCTGGCTGTGGACACACAGCCCGCCCCAGCCCAGCAGCCCGGCGCAAAGCCAAAAGGCTAGGGGCTGACGGAGCCCGGTCAAAGAGACGGTTCCGGAGGAAAGCTCCAAAATGCCCCATAGACTGCCCTTCAGGCCTTGGGGCAGCCGGGAGAGCATCTGCCCCACAGGTCCAAGGGTGGAAAACAGGGTGGTAAGGATGGTAAAAAACACCACAAACCCGCAAACCTGCACCATAGCCCCGCAGGCCCGGGCCATGGCGCCGGGAAAGGCGGCGGTAAGGCTGCTCTCCAGCGGCTTGGCTACCGGGCTTACCGAAACCGCGCAGGGCCTAGCCAAAAGTATGCCGGCGGTTATGGCCGCCAGACCGTGGATCAGCCAAAGCACCATCCCCAAGGCCGGGCTGCCCAGCACCCCCAGGCCCACCACGCCCAGGATAAATCCGGGGCCGGCGTTGTTGGTAAAGGCCGATAGGGTTTGGGCCTGGCTCCGGGTCACCGATCCCTGGCTGTAGAGCTGGGCCACGGCCTGACTGCCAATGGGATAGCCCCCCAGCAGACCCAGCACCAGGGCGGAGGCGCAGGCCCCGGGCAGGGAAAAGACCTTGACCATCCCTTTTCCCAGCAGCCGCCCCAGATCTTGGGCGTAGCCAAGGCTGAGAAAGAGATGAACCAGCACCGAAAAGGGGAATAAAGAGGGAATCAGCACCCGGCCACAAAGACGCAGCCCCTCTATGGCCGCCTGCTTTGCGTAGCCTCCCTGTAGCACCAAAACCGTCAATAACAGAAGGATAAGCCCCAGGGGCCATGTTTTTTGCCGCTTGTTCATGCCCTCACCTCGGTGAAATCTATGCAAAAGCGGAGCCGGACTTGCATATAGTTTAGGGCAAAAACGGATTTGACCGCAAATGAGGTGCAGCTATGAATAAATTTGCTAAGGTTCTGTCTCATACCATGGATATCCCGCCGGAGCTTCTCTCCGGCGACCCCATGCTGGAGCTAAAGGGGCGGGAGGAACTGACCTTTTCCGGCCACAAGGGCGTGCTGGAATATACGCCCGGACGCATCCGGGCAGACAGTAAAATGGGGCCGGTATCCGTGGTGGGGGCCGGCCTGCACATTTCCCGCATGAACCGGGAACGATTGGTCATCCTGGGCCGTATTCAGGCCATCACATGGGAGGGGGAAGGCTAGTGGGCATTTTTCGGGGAGAACTGGCGGTGCGGATCACCGGCGCCGGGGCGGAGCAATGTCTCAACCGGTTTTTGCAGGCGGGGGTAGGCTTTTGGCAGACAAAGCGTACCGGGGAATTTACCTTGACCTGCCGCATTTACCGGCGGGATCTTTCCCGGGCCAAGCAAGCGGCTTGCCGGGCCATGTGTACTCTGGAGGTGGAGCGGGCCTATGGGGCCTACGCGGTGCTTTACGGCCTGCTTTCCCGGCCGGTGCTGGTGCTGGGGCTGCTGCTGGCCATCGGTGGAGCGCTGATGAGCCAAAACTTAGTGTGGACCATTGAGGTGGAGGGCTGCCAGAGCATCCCGCCGGAGGAGATTTTGCATCAGCTGGAGGATCTGGGGGTAAGCTTCGGCACCTGGGGGCCGTCCCTAAACACGGAGGAACTGAAAAATAAAATGCTCCTGCGGGTGCCTAAGCTCCGGTGGCTAGCGGTAAACCGCTCCGGCGGCAGGGTGACGGTGCTGGTGGCGGAGCGGGAGGAGGAACGCCACAGCATCGATCTGAATCAGCCGGCCAATGTGGTGGCGGTGCGCCCGGGGATCATCACCTCCATGCAGGTGCTCAACGGCTTTGCCGCCGTGGAGGTGGGCCAGGCGGTAACCACCGGTCAGGTGTTGGTTTCCGGGCTGGCGGACTGGACCACCCACACCCAAACCACCCGGGCGCTGGCGGAGGTATACGCCCTGACCCTTCGCAGCCAAAAGGTGGTGATCCCCCAGCAATACGACCAAAAAATCTATACCGGCCAGGAAAAACATACCGTAAGCCTAGTGCTGGGAAGAAAAAGAATAAAAATCTGGGGAAACAGTGGAAATTCCTATGCCGGATGTGATAAAATAATCACAAGAAAGACGCTGACCCTTCCCGGCGGCAGCACGTTGCCCCTGACGCTGGAGATCTGTACCTACCGGGCCTATGAAACCACCGTCCAAGTCCTGCCCAAAGCCTTGGCCCAGGAGCTGCTGGAGGATTATGTGTGCCGGTATGTGCAGCGGCAGATGGTTGCCGGGGTGGTCAAAACAAAGGATTTTGCCCTGAACGCCACCCAGGACGTCTATTGTCTCCAGGCAGGGATGACCTGTGAAGAGATGATCGGCGCCACCGTGGCTGTGGGGGAGATAGGAGATGGACTGAATGGAGAAAGTGATCAACGCGGAACGGATTGAGCAGATCATTTCTGTTTTTGGCTCCTTCGATGAAAATATGAAGAAGGTGGAGCAGGCATTTGCTGTGCAGGTCACCAACCGGGGAACTGAGCTGAAGGTCACCGGAGAGGTGGAGGAGGTGGACAAGGGCTGCCGGGCCATCGAGGGATTGTTGACGCTTGCGGCCAAAGGAGAGACGATCGACGAGCAAAAGGTGCGGTATGTCATCGACCTGGTGCGCACGGGAAACGACGATAAAATCTCCCAAATGGCCAAGGATGTGGTCTGTGTCACCGCCAAGGGCAAGCCCATTAAGGCCAAAACCCTTGGCCAGCAGCGGTATATGAAGGCCATCACCAAAAATACCATCACCATTGGCGTAGGCCCTGCCGGCACCGGCAAGACCTATCTGGCGGTGGCGGCGGCGGTGGCGGCCTTCCGGGAAAAATCCGTCAACCGCATCATCCTTACCCGGCCGGCGGTGGAGGCCGGAGAGCGGCTGGGCTTTTTGCCCGGCGACCTGCAAAATAAGGTGGATCCCTACCTGCGGCCCCTATATGACGCCCTTTTTGACATGCTGGGGCCGGAAACCTATCAAAAATATCTGGAG
>CAYVWG010000051.1:0-11924 GCA_964455425.1 uncultured Oscillospiraceae bacterium
AAAGAACAACTTTTTTCGTCCATGGTGCTTTGTTTCTCGTTGTTTAATTTTCAAGGTACACGCTGCGCTGCAGCCTATATCAAAAAGCCTCGGTGGCGTCATTGGAATTCCTCGGCCGCCGCGAGCCTTTATGTTATAGCGCATCGGGTTTCATTTGTCAACCACTATTTTTTCATTTTGTGAAATTTTTTCTTGTGAAGAAGCTTCACAAACGAAAAAATGCACATTATGCTTGCAGTTGCCGTCTTTCCCCCGGCGCGCCTAGATATATTAGCAAAAACCCTCCCATTTGTCAACCGTTATTTTTAATTTTTTTTCATTTTTTTGCCATACACAATAAATTGTATCCCCAAGGGAAAAACACCACAAAATACGGCGCTGCCCAGGGCAAACACCCACAGCGGCCAGCTCCGGGTGAGAAACAGCGTCCCCGCGGCGGCGGCAAAAAGCCAGGGCGTAGGCTGGGCGCAAAGGGGGAGCACCAGGGCGGCGATCTCCCCCAGGGCCACAAAAATCACGCCGGAAAGGCAGAAAAAGCCCGCAAGCCAAGCGGCGGACACCAGCACCTCAAACCGCTCCATGACCCCAAAAAGGGACACGCTGCGAGAAAGCTGGTAAAAGCTCAGCTCCTCCCCTGCCAGGGCGGGGGACAGGCAGCCCTGAACCAAGGCCGCTACCGCCACGGCAAAGAGGCCCAAAGCCACCCACCACCAGATCAGGCGGGTATTGTCCCGATCGGGTAGGACATACAGCCCCAAGGTAGGCAGGAAGAACACCGCCAGGGCCGGCAAGATGGCCTCTCCGCCGCCGGAGGGGGCCAGCCACCGAAGGGACACATCCGGCAGGCTAAAGACCAGGATGATGGCATAGATCACCCCCATGGCCAAAAACAGCACCACGCCGCACCGGGCCAGCACCCGCGGGCCGGCTTTGGCGGCCATGGCGGCAAGCAGCAGCACTACCAGGCCGGAGGACAGATGGCCTTTGGTTTCCGGGAAAGCCAGGGCGGAGGCCCCGGCCACATAGCCAAGCAGACACAAAAGGAACAGGCCCATAAGGGACAGGGCGATTCTTCCCCCCACAGGGCCAAGGGCCAAAAGGGCGTTTTGGTGCAGGGGATCTTGGGGCCGGCGGCGGAGAAGGAGTCCGTAATAGGCCCCGGCCACCACCGCCGCCAACAGCACCCATTGCCAGCCCAGGCCGGCGCAAAGCAGGCACACCGGCGGGGTAAGGGCGGCAAAAAGCAAAGCGGCCAACTGCCGGGAGGCAAAGCAATTACCCATCGATCACAAAGCCTCCGTCGGTAGGATACAGGGTGGGCACCGTCAGCGCTTCTCCGCAAAGCTGGGAGGCCCGCACCTGAGACAGGGTAACGCCCTGCTCATGAGCGGCAAGATAGGCGGTGACCTTTTCCGGGTCAAGGCCGGGATCCTGGGAAAGGTAGAGCTTTGCCGCCGGGCGGAAGGCCGGCTCCGCCGCCGCCTGGGCCACATCCTGGGGGCTCGCCCCCACCAGAAGGATCTGATCGGCGGTTTGGAAAAACAACACGCCCGACACCTGCTCCTTCAAGGCGGCAAGGGCGGATTTGATGGAGCTGCCCACCGCCCGGACGCCTGCGCCGATATCGATGGTATAGGTATCGCCGGAACGGGTGACAATGATGGTTTGGGCCGGCACCAGCTCCGCCACATCATGGGCATGGAATGGCAGCCAGCCCAGCAGGGCCAGGATAGCCAACACGGCCAAAAGAGAAAACAGCTTTTTCATCAATAGAGCCTCCCATTTGGGGATTTGCATGGACAAATCACGCCGGATTTCCGCTTGTCAAAAACCCTCTAGCGTTCGCGGCGCGCTCCGCCGCGAATAACGTAGGATCGTTTTCCCTATGTGCGTCGGAGAAAACGCCTCTCGGTCTGCAAACGCGCATCCTTTGGCGGACAAACTGGGCGCCGCAGCGGGCCGCAGCCTTTTTGGACAGTCTTACATCACGCCTGATTTTTATCGTCCAAGGGATGCAAATCGGCGTCCCGATATTTCTGTGTCACCAGCCGGGGGCGGAGCATCGCGCCGCCGGTGCGCAAAGATGAGAAGGGGGAAAGATAGGCGATGCCAAAGGATTCCAGGGCCGACAGCCGCAAAAGCATGGCAATGACGCCCACCGTAAGGCCGTATAGACCGGCAAGGCTGGCCCCAATGACCAGCAGCAGCCGCCAAACCCGGGCGGCGTCGGCAAAATCCTTTCCAGGCAGGACAAACCCGCAGATTCCCGCCACCGACACCACGATCAGCGCCGCCGGCGAGATCAAGTTGGCCTCCACCGCCGCCGTGCCCACCACCAAGCCGCCGATGATGGACACGCTTTGGGAGATGGCTTGGGGCAAGGACATCCCCGCCGCCTGCAAAAGCTCGAAGGCCAAAAGCAGGCCGATGACCTCCAGCACCGTGGGAAAGGGCACCTGAGACTTACTTTCAATGATGGCAAGCAGCAGCTTTGTGGGCAGCATTTCCTGGTGGAAGGCGGCCATGGCCACATACAGGGCCGGCAGCAGCAGGGAGATCAGCAGCGCGCCATAGCGCAGCACCCGCAGGGCGGAGGCCGAGATATAGTCGGTGCCCCGATCCTCCGCCGCCTCCATCAAATAGCCCAGATTCACCGGCGCCAGATAGCCCAAGGGCAGGCCGTCCACCAAAAGCCCCACCCGGCCCGCCAGCAGGCCGGAGGCAAATTTGTCTGTCCGCTGGGTGTATTGGAGCAGAGGGAAGGCGGTGGCCCGGCTGCCGGTGATATATTCTTCCACCGAGGAAGGGGTGACCATGCCATCGATGTCGATGGCGTCCAGCCTTGCCTTCATGGCCTCCACCAAGGCAGGGTCGGTCAGCCCGTCAATAAACGCCACCGTAACGTTGGTCAGGCTCCGCCGCCCCACCACAGTTTCATACAGCCGCAGGGCCGGGGTGCGCAGATGGCGGCGCAGCAGGCTGGTGTTGGTGCGGACGGTTTCGGTAAAGGCGTCCTTTGGCCCTTTGGCGGTGTTTTCCACCTCCGGCTCGGAGGGGCTGCGCTTTTCCCCGGTTTTCACCTCGTAGGCAATGGCCCCGGCCTGGGGGATCAGCAGCACGCAAAAGCCATTGACCAGCTTGTTCGCGGCGCTGTTGAGATCGGGGCAGGGATCGGCCACGGCGTTATACACCGCCCCGTGCTTGGCCTGGTCGAAAATCTCTCCCGGATCGCCGGGGATCAAATTGTCCGACAGGGGCTTTAGCACATATTCGGAGATATCGGCGCTGGAAACCAGGCCGTCGATAAAATAGGCAAACACCGTGACGCCGCCGGCCTGGATCTGCCGGACGCAAAAATCTCCCGCGCCGGAAAAGATCGCCCGTATGGCCTGATCGGTCAGCGGGCCGGTATAGCCCGGGTCTTTCATGGTCATCACCTCTGCCATAGTTTACCCGAAGCCGAAAAATCCATACAAAATTTCCCCAAAAGGGCAAATATTTGTGAAGGATCTATTGACAAACCAAGGAATTTTCGATAAAATACTTTGGCTTGTGAATACAGGCAATCCTTGCCGCCAAGGTCGTTTGGCGGCCATAAGTCCAAAAGGAGGTGCAAACAACATGGCTAAGATTTCCGCAAAGTATGAGGTTCTCTACATCATCAACCCCAATCTGGGTGAAGATGAGATTGCAGCCCTCGTGGAAAAATTCAAGGCAATGGTGGAGGCAGAGGGTACCCTGACCAGTATCGATGAGTGGGGCAAGCGCCGGTTGGCCTATCCCATCAACGATATCCCGGAAGGCTATTATGTGCTCATGACCCTTGAGAGCAAGCCTGACCTGCCTGCTGAGCTTGACCGCGTGTTTAAGATCACAGAAGGCGTTATGCGTTCGCTGATCACCGTGGTAGAAGGGTAAGGAGGCAGCTATGCTAAACCACATTGTCCTCATGGGCCGGCTGACCCGTGACCCTGAGCTGCGGCGCACAGCCAGCGGCATCGCGGTGGCGTCCTTCTCCTTAGCGGTAGACCGGGATTTCGGCAAAACCGAAACCGGCGAGCGGGAGACGGATTTCATCGACATCGTCGCTTGGCGAAACACCGCTGAATTTGTCAGCAAATACTTTTCCAAGGGAAGAGCCGCGGTGGTTTCCGGCCGGCTGCAGATCCGCACATGGACGGATCGGGACGGCAACAAGCGCCGCTCGGCTGAGGTGGTGGCGGACAACATCTATTTCGCCGATTCCCGGCGAGACAGCGATTCCGCCAACCGTTCCTACAACAGCGAAAACAGCTACAACCCGCCGGCCAGCCCCAACACGGCCCCTGCCGGTAGCTCCGGTTTTAGCGACAATGCCAACTCCGGCATAAAGCCCTTTAACACCACCGGCGCTGTGGCTGATTTCGCCATGATGGATGACGACGACACCCAGCTTCCCTTCTAGCAACAAAATTTTTCCACAAGAGACTGTGTAAAGGAGGAAACCTGCATGGCTAACGATAACCGAGTAAGACCCCGCAAGCGCAGAAAGGTATGCGCCTTTTGCGTAGACAAGGTCACCACTATCGACTACAAAGACAGCGCAAAGCTCCGTCGGTTCCTGTCTGAGCGCGGCAAGATCCTGCCCCGCCGCACCACCGGCACCTGCGCCGCCCATCAGCGTCAGCTGACCACTGCCATCAAGCGGGCGCGGCAGATCGCGCTGCTGCCCTATGTGGCGGATTGATCAAACCACAAAAATCGCCGTCTCTCAAAACGAGACGGCGATTTTTTTGCGGAAAGAAGCAGGATCAAAACCAAGATCAATCCGCCAGACCCAGGGCCAAAATGCCCAAATTCCGGCGGTAGATTTCATCAAACTGGGACAGGGGCAAAGGATTTTCCCCCAGGCCCACCTCGATGGTGTAGCCCGGACGGTCATACTCCAGGATAAACCAATCCTTAAACCCGGCAAAACCGGAGGCGTAGGGGGTGTCCTCCAGGGTGTAGCCGGAGACGGCGGCAAAGGACTCTCCGATCTCCCGGGCGCCCGGCGGCTCCATGTCCAGATACTTCCAGTAGATCACCTCGCCCTGGCTGTGATAGGACAAGGTCAGCCTGGGGCCGACCCGCCGGGTCAAATCCGCCATGGCGGCGGATTCCGGCTGATCTAGAGGCGCCTGGCCCACATAGTCCCGGGGGCCGGGCATGGTGTAGCCCTGGGCGAATTTGTTTTCCCGGGCCTGCGCCCATCCGGCGGGATAATTTAGGTTCAGATCCACGCCCTTTAGGTTGGCCTTCCAGCCGCTGGGAAAGGGTATGGCGGGATAATTTCCCCCCAAGCGCTGGGCCTGCTCATACTCCGGCGTACCGGGCAGGATGGCGCCGGTAACCAAATCCACCCCATCGGGATTCACCATGGGTACCAGGTGAAGGGTGGTGCGCTGGTAGAGCCTTTGGGCGGCAAAACCGAAAATCTTTCCTCCCTCGGAGATGGCCTGGGCATATTCCTCCAAAAATTTCATCACCACCGGGGTGGTGATCCACTCGTTGGCGTGGTGGGAGGCGTTGTACAGCACCCGCCGGGGGCCAAGTCCCACGGCGATTTGGGGCAGCTTGCGGCCAAAATCCGTCTGGCCAATGGCGTTGATGGTCAAAAAGGGATACCTTGCCCCTAAGCCCTCCAGGCACAGCTGCAGCACCTCATAGGTAAAGGGGATATCCGTAGGCACCACAGGAAAGCCAAAGGGCGCTACAATCACCTGCCCCACCCGAAGGTCCTGGGGATCCTGGTTGGGATTGGCGGTGATCAGCGCCCGAATGGTGGCGCCCTGGGATTGGGCGATGCGGGCATAGTTGTCCCCCGGCTGAACCCGATAGCGGCGAAAGCCCACAAGATACGGATACAGCGCCTGGACGGTTTGCCAGTCCTCCTGGCCGGAGGGATACAGCCCCTGGGCTTGTTGAAACGCGGTCAAGGTAGCAAAGCCTGCGCGGCGCAGGGCAAGTTGAATCAAGGTCATAGACGATCCCTCCTGGAGACAGTATATTCTCCCGGAGGGAAAACTATGCCCAAAACGATCCATCCGGCGTCTTTTCCGGGCAAAAATAAAGGGGCTGCCTCTCCTTTTGGTGAGACAGCCCCTTTGCGCGTTGACATTTTCTGTCGAACATGGTATCCTTTGCTTGGTGAACACCCAGCCGCCACTAGCCGTGGCGGAGGGTAAAGGATGGTTGCCATTGCTTGGATCCTGATTCAGGCATGGGAACTGCTCCATAATAAGAAGAAGTGCGCCGTCTGCTGCAACCAGGCGGCGCACTTTGTTTCGAGGATCGCTCCTCCACGAAGCGAACGTATGTAACTGCGGCAACCGTCTGGGTTTTCACCACGGGAAGGCGCTTGTTTTGGCAGAAGGCCTGATCGGGCGGAAGCGCCCTCTCCGGTTATGGCAATACGGGAGAAAAAGCGTCCGAAGATTATTTTCCTGGACATTCCTCCACAAGCTCCCCCAGCAGGCCGTCTTCATAGAGCCTAGTGATCCTTACCGGACAAATTTCATTGCGCAGGCCCCGGCCGGGAGCATAGACCCGCATCCCGTTGGGGGCGTGGCCGGTGAGCAGCTCCCCTGCCGGCTCTTCAAACAAAACCTTCTGGACGGTGCCCACCATGGTCTGGCAAAACCGCTCATGCTGGATCTTGGCCTGGGCGATGGCGGCGGCGGAGCGCCGCTGCTTCACGGCGTTGCCCAGCTGGCCGGGCATTTTGTCCGCCGGGGTGCCGGGACGGCGGGAATAGGGGAAAATGTGCATGCTGGCAAAACCGCAGGCGGAGATAAAGGCCATGCTTTGGGCAAATTCTTCCTCCGTCTCCCCAGGAAAGGCTACAATCATATCCGTGGTGATGGCGCAGCCGGGAAAGGCCTGCCGCAGCATGTCCGCCCGGGATAAAAACTCCCCGGCCGTATATTTCCGGCCCATCCGCCGCAGCACCCCATCGCTGCCAGACTGCAAGGACAGGTGAAACTGGGGGCAAAGATTGTCATGGCGGCAAAGCCTGCGGCAAAACTCCTGGGTGACGCACCTTGGCTCCAGGGAGCCAAGCCGTATCCGCACCTGGGGCACGGCGGCGCAGATGGCGTCCACCAGCTCAACCAGGGTAGCGCCGTTTTTGAAGTCCCATCCCCAAGAGGCGATTTCAATGCCGTTGATGACAATTTCCTTGTAGCCCCGGCAGGCCAGCTCCTTGGCCTGCTCCACCGCCTGGGCCAGCGGCAGGCTCCGCACCGGGCCTCGGGCGTAGGGGATAACGCAGTAGGTGCAAAAATTGTTGCAGCCGTCTTGCACCTTCAGCATGGCCCGCGTCCGGGAAGACAGGCCCCCCGGGGGCAGCAGCTCAAATTCCCTTCGGCTCAGGGCCTTGTCCACCGCCTGCCGGGCTTGACGGTCGGCCACGGTTTTTTCCACCAGGGCAAGAAATTCCTCCCTGCCCCCGCTGCCGGAGATGACGTCCGCCCCTAAGGCCCGGATGTCCTCCGGCTTAAGCTGGGCATAGCAGCCGCACACGGCGATCACCGCCGTTGGATTTTGCCGCCGCAGACGGCGGATCATGTTCCGGTTTTTTTTGTCCGCCACGGCGGTAACGGTGCAGGTATTGATGATGTAACAGTCGCAAGGCTCTTCTACGGATCCTTGCCGGTGCCCCCGGCCACGCAAAAGCTGCTCCATGGCCTGGGTTTCATATTGATTCACCTTGCAGCCCAAGGTGTAGCAGGCAAATTTCATTGGTTTCTCCCCAATTGGTTGTTGACAGATTTCCTATAGCGCCATTATAGCAAATCCCCCAAAAACTTACAATCCCTTTTCCGCATAGTACCGCCCTGACAAGCATAGTCTTGTACCACCAAGACAAGGAAGGATGATGGGTATGAAGCGGCTGATGGGCTGGATTTTGGGAGTATGCCTTATCCTGGGGGCGCTGCCGCTGGGGGTCAGTGGGGCGGCGGTGGAGATCACCGCCCCTTCGGCCATTTTGATGGACGCCGCCACCGGCACCGTGCTGCTGGAGGAAAACGCGGATGAGCGCTTAGCCCCTGCCAGCGTGACGAAAATCATGACGCTGCTGCTGGTCATGGAGGCGCTGGACGCCGGCCAGCTACAGTTGACGGACACGATCTCCGCCTCAGAGACGGCGGCGGCCAAGGGCGGCAGCCAGGTTTATTTGGAGCCGGGGGAGCAGATGTCGGTGGATGAGATGTTAAAATCCGTGGTGGTGTCCTCCGCCAATGACTGCGCCACCGCCCTGGCCGAGGCCGTAGCCGGCAGCGAGAGCGCCTTTGTGGACAAAATGAACGCCAAGGCCCAAGAGCTGGGCATGGAAAACACCTTTTTTGTCAACTGCACCGGTTTGGACGACGGCGAAAACGCCAGCCAGCATTTGACCACCGCTCGGGACATCGCCATCATGTCCCGGGAGCTTTTGCGCCACGATACCATTCGCAACTACACCACCATTTGGATGGACACCGTGCGGGACGGCAAATTTGGCCTTGCCAACACCAACAAGCTGGTGCGGTTTTATGAGGGCGCCACCGGCCTGAAAACCGGCTTCACCAGCGGCGCGGGCTACTGTCTGTCCGCCAGCGCCCAGAGGGACGGCATGGAGCTGATTGCCGTGGTGCTCCACTGTGAAAGCTCCACCGATCGGTTTTCCTCCGCCAAGGCCCTTTTGGATTATGGCTTTGCCAACTACGCCCTGCTTACCCCGGATTTGGATGTGACGCTGCCTGCGGTACCGGTGACCTTAGGGGCCAAGGAAACGGCCACCCCTGTGCTTGCCGACAGCAGCAAGCTTTTGATCGACAAGGCCAAGCAGGCTCAGATCGAACGGAAGGTGACCCTGGAGGAAGCCTTGCAGGCCCCGGTGGCCCAGGGCCAGCAGATCGGCGCCCTGACGATAAGCGCCGGAGGGGAAACCATCAAGGAGATCCCCCTGGTGGCCCAAGAGGACATCCCAAAGCTGACCTTCCGGCAGGTGGCGCGGCGGCTCATCAGCAGCCTGGCCATGGGCGGAGGCTAAACCCAAGGGCCAAACCCCTCCTCCCTCTGCCCCTAGGTCTCCGGGCAAACCTTCCGCAAATCCCCCGGCGCGGTCTCGGGCAAAATTTTCCGTAAGCTCCCGGCGAACTCCCCCAAAAATCCCCCGGCGCGGCAAGCCAGCTCCGCGCCGGGGGATGGGTGTATGCGGCGGGAATGTCTCCCCTTGCCGGTATGATTTTCTCCCTTGCGGGGAAAAATAAGATTGACAAACGGAGAAAAATCGGATAGTATGAACAAAAAGGGAGTAGCTGGCATCGTTGATGGGCGCTTTTCGTCAGTACGGCACCGTTTCGGCGCCCGGATCGCGCTGAAATGGCAAGACTTTTGTTGTGGTTGCACAGCAAAGGTCTTTTTTCTTTGTCTGTTTCATCCACAGGCGGCAGACGGGGAGCTACTCTCCCCCATCGGCCCATCTCATCCATGTTTAGGAGGAAAACCCATGATTTTGCAATTTCTCTTGCTGGTGGCAGGCTTTGTCCTGCTGGTAAAGGGCGCCGACTGGTTTGTTGACGGCGCGGCAAGCCTTGCCCAAAAGCTGGGCATCCCTCAGCTGGTGGTGGGCCTGACCATCGTGGCCATGGGCACCTCTCTGCCGGAGGCGGCGGTAAGCATCGCTGCCGCAACCAAGGGCACAGGGGGCATCGCCATTGGCAACGTCCTGGGCAGCAACATCTTAAATACCCTGATCATTTTGGGCCTTACCGCGGCCATTACGCCCTTGGCCATCCAAAAATCCACCCTGCGGTGGGAAATCCCCTTTATGCTGGCCGTTACCGCAGTGCTGCTGGTGTTTGGCCTTACCGGCGGGGTCATCGCCCGGTGGGAGGCCGGAATCTTGTGGGCGCTGTTTATCGCCTACGGGGTGTATCTGTTTTTCCTGACCAAAGGCAAGGATGCCGGCGCTTCCCCGGCCAAAGAACCGCCCTTATCCACGGGAAAATGTATCGTGTTTCTTCTTTTGGGCGGCGCTATGGTGGTTTTTGGCAGCGATCTTACCGTGGATAGCGCCTCGTCCATCGCCCGGTATTTTGGCATGAGCGAGCGGTTTATTGGCCTTACCATCATTGCCCTTGGCACCTCCCTGCCGGAGCTGGTGACCTCCGTCACCGCTGCCAAAAAGGGCAGCGCCGATATTGCCATCGGCAACATTGTGGGCAGCAATGTGTTTAACGTTTTGTTTGTTATCGGCACCGCCGCTTTGGTGTGCCCGGTGCCCTATGCCCAAAGCTTTATCATCGATGCCTTGGTGGCCATCGCCAGCGGCCTGTTGCTGTGGGCGGGGGCCTTCCGGCGGCGGCGGCTGAGCCGGGCCTGGGGCCTGCTGATGCTGGCGGGCTACGCCGGATATTTTGTCTATCTTTGCCTGGCCTGATCCGCCCCTTGGCCTTGCCCAAGGGCGCTTTGCCGCCAAGGCCCGCCAAAGGGCTTACACAAACCAGGTTTTGGCCAAGTAGACCCGCAGGTGGGGGATAAAGGAGGCCACAAACAAAAACAGGGCGGAGCAATTCTGAATTGCGCCGCCCTGTTTTTGCGCGCCCAGCATAGGCGATACCTTGGTAGTGAATGTCCGCTACGCGCTCGGTAGCGGGAATCGTCAGACGAAAGCAAGGGGTCTATCGTGAGGTGGAATCTGAAGGAAGCCGGATTGCGGAGGCGAAAAGGTCCGCCACAGGGCAAAGATTCGGGCCGACAAACAAATATCGCATATAAAGTCGGGGCCTGACGCCCCCGCGGCGCAAGGCGAAGCCCAATGCTATCCGAACGCGCGCAATTAGGCTTTGAACCATTCTTCCGCTTCTTCCCGTTTTCTTTTATAAATTGGTACCCGCCATTACACGCTTTTCTTACAGCGTCTTATTAAAAATGGGGTGCTTTCCCTTATCGAGAATATAGAACGCCGCATAGGTCAGCCCTCCCAAGCCTTCAAAGAGCATATCCGTCATGGTATCGTTCAGGCCAATATCCAGATAGCCATTCACCGGAAGGGGCTCCCCGTTTACGGTGGTGGTTTGAATATCCTCTATAGATCCGATCTGCCCGGTTTCTTCGCCCAGCAGATAGGAGTGTATCTCATAAACAACGCTGCTGTGCTGTGCGTCTGTACCCGCAATTTGGTCCATTCCGTATTCGCAGAATTCCCAGCATACCGAAACGGCAAGAGAAAAGCACAGTGAGAAAACGGCACACAGCAGCACCGATGATTGCTTTTTATTCAAAATCTGTGGGAGAAATGCGCCGAGCACGCCAAAAGCGATGCCGCCGATAAAGTGCAGGAGCTTATCCCACCATGATGTAATATAGTAAAGCTTAAACACATCCCCCAGCATTGGACCGGTTGCATATAGGATACAGCACAAAACAAACCATGTGCTGATTCGGCATCTTAGCCATTTCTCCACAATAAATGGGCCTGAAACAAGAACGGCATAGGCAATACAGGCCAATACCTGATAGGTGTCTTTTATCCATATCGAATACAATAGGCAGATCATAGTAAACAATTCCGCCGCCGCCCAGAAAATCAGCCGGACATATCTTTCTTTACTGCTGCGCTTCTGAACCTCCATAGATTTGCCCGCCTTTCCCCATCGATCGTGAATGTGTATTCCTCTGTAATATCCTTATTTTTCTGCCCCTTAATCGCGCTTCCGCCCCAAGATATGGATATAGAAGCGCACATAAAGGGAAAAGGACACGGCGATAAAGCACCCACTGACAAAGATCAGACTGTTAGCAACGCCAAGCGGGATGTTCGGGAAAAGGATCAATATAAACATAACAATATACAGGAAAACGGTTGTCGCTTTTCCGTGCCATTTCGCGCCGTTGACAGAATCTTTCTGCTTCAA
>CAYVWG010000052.1:0-1870 GCA_964455425.1 uncultured Oscillospiraceae bacterium
TGTTGGTCACCGGCGAGATATGATAGGTGGTTCCCGTCGTGGGCTGGGTGGTCAAAAACCAGCTTTCTCCATAATAGGAGGAAGGCTCCGCCGCCGTCAGCCGGGCGTAGGTATTGTCGCCGCCGGTATAGCTGGCATACTCAAAGAGCATGCCATCGTTGGCATAGTTATGGATGGTAATGGGCAGATAGGCCGCCTCGGAGGTGTCCATTGTGCCGTTAGAGGTGACCTCGATGTCCCCCGCCGACGCCGCCTCCGCCTGGGTAAGCCCAAAGCTTGGCAGCAGACCCACCACAAGCGCCAGCGCCAGAAGCGCCGCCGCAATCCGTTTTGTCGCTTGTTTCTTCATTGTCCCCTCTCCTTTATTCCGATTGTGCGTTTTCATTGCAGGTGGTTTTCACCACCTGGCAGTTTTCCTTTTGGCTGTGGCCGGCGGTTACCTCCGCCTTGGCGCCGGCGGCCAGATCCCCCGGACTTACCCGGTAGGTAATGCCGCCAAGAAAATTTCCGTCAGTATGCAGCCGCTTATAATAGACGTATACCTCCGGCATAAGCGTGTCCGTCTGGTTTTCGGCGGTTAGGCTGCCGTCCCCCAGGGTAGTGGCTAAGCCGCTAAGCAGCGCCGCCCCCTGCCGGAAGCTGGCGGTGGTTTCCCCCCGGACAAATTCCGCCCCGGCTTCTATGGTCAGCCGGTTTTTTTCCAGCACCCAGGCCGAGGCCCCCGCCGGCAAACCCGTCAGCTGGAACTGGGCCTCCTGCCCCGCCACGGTAAAGGTAAGCAGGGCAAAATCCAAAAAACGCTCAGTGGTGTTGGTCACCAGCATCACCGCCACATTTTCCACCGGTTCGTCGGAGCCGTCTTCCACAAACGCCCCGGTGTACCGGCCAAACTGGCTGCAAGTCAGCCCCTGGCCGTCGTAGCTGCCGGTAAGGACGTCGTCCCCGGTTTGGCCGCCGCTTTCACTGCCTTGGCCGCCGCTCTCGGAGCCTTGGCCCTCAGCGCCGCCGGAGCCGGTTTCGTCGCAGCATTGGTTCTGGGCATCGCCGCTGCCTTCGCCGTCTTGGCCGGTGGTCTCGCCGCCCTGGCCGTCTTGCTGGATCTGGCCGGCGCTATCGGCGCTGCCGGTGGCGGAGCTGCCGCCATCTTCCTTGCTGCACCCGGCCATAAACGCCGCCAGCGCCAGGGCCAGCGCCAGGGCCAAGGCCAGCCCTTTCTTCCCCCTTTTGGTCATATAGGCAAGGGGTTAAAACTCGTCCCCAGGCAGTTCTACGCAGCCTGTGCCATAGGGCTTGGTTTCGTCGGTTATGTCGGAAGGCTGGGTCGCCGATGTGCTGGAGGTTAAGACATCCTCCAAACAATACCGCGTGACGGACGCGGTTGCTGTGGTAAATGGCTGTTTCTTCATGGTTTCGCTCCTTTTGGGCAAAATCGCCCTGGTTTTCCGGGAAAATTTCTTCCTCCCACCCTAGGAGAAAAAGAAATTTTCCCTTTATATTTATTTCTGATTATACAGTTGCATTATAACACAAGAAAATCATTTTGTACATTGTCCTCTATACCGTTATTTTGTACAAATTTTCATACTGTTTTTTGTATATTTTTACCATAAACTGTGAGCAATAACAAAAATTCCCGCCTTGGCCAGCTCAAATTTACGAAAAAGCCGCTATAAAGCCCCCGCCGTCACAGCCGCCTATGCTGCGGTTGCCCGCCGCTATCCACTCTCCGCCTTGCCACCCCCCCATTTTGCGGTTAGCCTCCGCTAACTCCTATATAAGCCAGGCCAAACTCCACCCTCTCTTACATGGTTAGCCCCGCTAACCCCCTGCAAAAACCACCACCAGCACATTGCGGTTAGCCTCCGCTAAC
>CAYVWG010000052.1:1970-3408 GCA_964455425.1 uncultured Oscillospiraceae bacterium
CCAGCACATTGCGGTTAGCCTCCGCTAACCCTATTGCAAGAAAAACCCTCCCCCAACGCCCCAAAAGGACGCCGGGAGAGGGTTACATCCTCCCTATTGCCCCGCGTTGCTCACCGTGCCTCGCGGAAAGAGCGCCTTGAGCTTGCCCCGATAGGAAAACAGGTACACCCCAAAGCCGATATCCGCCACAGCGGTTGCCAAATTGCTAAATATCGCCAATGCGGAGGAATAGTTGGTCAAAGATGCGATGACGTAAATGGCGTAGAGGCCACCCATAATAAAGGCCATCACCCCTAAGAAGGCGGAAACCTGTTTCGGCGCGCCCGTCCGCGCGCCGTCGCGCAGCGCGTTGGTGGTCTGGATGCCCTTTACATACACCATCACCACCAGGGCAATCGCCGCCAGCACCAGCACCAGAATCAGGATCATCAGCGGCACACCGATCCCCGCACTGGAGCGGTGGCCATAGTAGTCGTTGCTGTAATAGCCGCCAAAGCTGCTGGCCAGGCTGCCTATGGTCACTATGGCGATCACCATCAGAACCAAAATGGCAAGGGACGCCAGGCTCGCCAGCACCAGCTGGACGATCAGTGCCGCCTTGGAAACGGTCAAGCCGGTGGTTCTCATTCCTAGGCTCTGCCGGTTTCTGGCAGCGGCGTAGGTCAGCCACATGCCCGCCGCCAGCAGCAGGGAGGGAATGGTCAAAATCACCGCCCACACCCGATAGAAGGTAAAGAAGGAACCAAAGACTTTCATCAGATCAGACCGGGAGACGCCCAGATCAGACAGGCCCGAGATCACCTCATACAGCACACTATTATAGCCCATAAAGCTTTGGATAAGCTGCAGCAGCACCATGGCGGAAAAGCCGATCACCGCCACCAGCGCCCACGGAGACAGAAAGCTTTGCCTTACCATCTGGATCACCGGGTTCGCGGCCTGGGCAGCGGTTTGAGCCGCCGGGTTTATGGGCTGCGATGCCGGCCTTACCGGCGGCTGGGTGTCGAAGGAAGATGGCTGGTAAAAAAAGTCCTGGCCTGCCTGGCCGGAGGGCTGGGCCTCCGGTTGGGCCGTTGCCGCCGTTGAGGCAGCGTTCACGGGCAGCTTTGTGCCGCAGCTTTCGCAGAAGCAAATGCCGTCTCTGGCCTCAGCGCCACAGTATGGACAAAACATTCTCCATCCCTCCTTACTTCAAGAAGCCCAGGCTGCGGATGATCACCGGCTCTTTGGCCTTGCCGCAGCAGATCTGGAAAAAGCAGATGATTCGGATCACAAAGAAGACAATGTACATAACGGCGGCGGCAATGGGCACAATCAACGTCCAGCAAAGGATCACCGCGCAAATCGCCATCAGGATATTGCTCACCGTGAATTTCAGCGACTGCCGCACATGGAACCGGGCGTAGGGGGAAGAATGGCTGGCCAGCAGGCAAATGAT
>CAYVWG010000052.1:3508-11273 GCA_964455425.1 uncultured Oscillospiraceae bacterium
GTTTGCCTGACCCTGGGCACTTCCCTGGCCCTGGGTCTGCTTTCCCTCCGGCGCGCCAAGGTGTGCGCCGCAGCCGGTGCAAAACAGGGCGCTGTCCTCTGCCTGAGCGCCGCACTTGGGACAAATTTTCATGAGCGATCCCTCCATAACACAGGTCTAGGAAAGGCCGGGCGCCTTTCCCTTACATTCTTTTTTCTTTTGCTTTACCGGCGGAGCAAGCTCCGCCGGCAAAAGTCTATGCTTGCTTACGGACGAATATCCTCGGCCTTGCAATCCCGGCCCGGCTTGATGACGATCTCGCCCTTGGAGATCGCCCCGACAGGACACACCAAGGCGCACAGATGGCAGCCTACGCACTTGTCCTTGTTGCAGCTGGGTCTGCGGGTCTCTTCGTTCCACTCCATGGCCTGATGGGCGCCGTCGTAGCAGGAAATGTAGCACCGGCCGCAGCCTACGCACTTGTCCTCATCGATGGCGGGGTAGACGATGTAGTTCCGGTTCAGCTCTTCGGCGGGGATGATGTTCTTGTTGGCCAGGCCCACAAGCTCATGCAGGCTGTTTACGCCTTTTTCCTCCATGTAGTGCATGAGGCCGTTTTTCATGTCCTCCACCACACGGTAGCCGTATTGCATCACGGAGGTGGTCATCTGCAGGGTGGTAGCGCCCATGAGGATAAACTCTGCCGCGTCCTCCCAGGTCTCGATGCCGCCGATGCCGGAAATGGGCAGATCCTCCAGGCCGGGAGCCGTCCGCAGCTGCTGCAAAAAGCGCAGGGCGATGGGCTTTACCGCCTTGCCGGAGTAACCGGAAATGGAAGACTTGCCGTCAACGATGGGCATGCCGATGTAGCGGTCAAGATCTACATTGGCCACAGACTTCACCGTGTTGATGGTGGCGATGCCGTCGGCCCCGCCTTCCAGGCTGGCCTTGGCCACCGGCACCTGATCGGTGACGTTGGGGGTCATCTTCGCCAGCACCGGCAGCTTGGAGCCGCGGCGCACAGCGGCGCAGTATTTTTTGCACAGCTCCGGGCTGGTGCCCACGTCGCTGCCCATGGCGTGAGAGGTCATCTGGGGACAGGAGAAATTCAGCTCCAGCATGTCCGCGCCGGCCTCTGTGGTCAGCCGGGCCAGCTCTTCCCAGGTCTGCTCGTCGTTGCCCATGATGGAGGCGATAAGCACCTTGTCGGGGAACTCCGCCTTCAACCGCCGCAGATCCGCCAGGTTTTCCTCCAAAGAGTGCTCGGCGATCTGCTCCATGTTCTTAAAGCCCACAAAGGGGGTGGTTTCCTTGTCCAGCTTGTCAAACCGGGGAGAGACCTCATCGATAAAATAGGTCTTGGGGCCGATGGTCTTAAACACCACGCCGCCAAAGCCAACCTCGTAGGCCTTTTTGCACATGTCGTAGCAGTTGCCTACGGGAGAGGAGGACAAGCAGAAGGGATTTTCAAACTTGACGCCCAAGAAATTAACAGATAAATCTTTCTTCACCATGATTATTTCCCTCCCAGATCCGCGTCGATATAGGCGGCGGCCAGCTTTGCGCTCTTTACCGCGCCCACCACGCTCTTTTCCTTGTTCTTGGACACATCGCCAACAACATAAACCTTGTCTTCCACCCGGAGCGTTTCATCTCCGGTTTCACCGGCGGTGAAGGTCAGGCCCAGACCCTGGGCATCCAGCCCCTGGCCTACGGCGAGGATGATCTTGTCGGCGGTAAATACGATCTTGCTGCCGATTTTGCGGTGCTCGAAGGTAACGGTGTTGCCCTCTACGCTTACCGGCACATAGCCGTCGTAGATGGAAACCTGAGTCTCGTGGGCGCCTTCCAGCTCCTTCTTGCTGGCCTTGAACTCGCAGAACTCTTCGTAGGCGATGGCCGTCACATTCTTGGCGCCCAGCAGCTTCAAGGTGGTACATACGTCCATAGACACGTCGCCGCCGCCAACAACCAGCACGTTGGCCGGAACCTCGATATCGCCCTTGGCCTCTTTGGCTCTCTTAAGGAAGGAAACCGCCGTCTCCACATATTCGTTGCCGGCAAACATGGGTAGCATCTTGCCCTCGCTTAGGCCGATGGCCACAACCACCGCGTCGAACTTGGCCTTAAGCTCGTCCATGGTCACATCGACGCCCACCTTCACACCGGTGTGGACGTTCAGGCCCAAATCCAGGATGTACTGAATCTCATTGTCCACCACGCTGTCGGGCAGACGGTACTCGGGGATGCCATAGCGGAGATAGCCGCCCAGCTTTTCGGCCTTTTCGTAGATATCCACACCATAGCCTTTTCTCAGCAGCTCACCGGCTGTAGCCAGGCCGGCGGGGCCGCCGCCGATCACCGCCACAGACTTGCCGTTGCTCTGGCCAGCCTGCAGGATCTTCATGCCCAGGGTCTTTTCCAAATCGGTCACATAGCGCTGGATGCGGCCGATGTCAATAGGCTTGTCGATGCCGCAGCGGGAGCAACCAGACTGACAGTACTTTTCCGTGGGACATACCCGCGCGCAGATGCCGCCAAGAACATTGTTCTCCCGGATGGTTTCGGCTGCACCCTTGAAGTTGCGGAAGCGCACAGAGCGGATGAATTTGGCCGGATCGGTGCCAGCAGGACATTCCTTAGAGCAAGGCGCGTCGTGACACAGCAGGCACCGGGCCGCTTCACCGCTGATGGTAACAGGGGTGTAGCCAGGTTCAAGTTCTTTCAGGTATTTTGAATCCATTAAGTTGACCTCCTTATATATTGTATATAATTACGCCTGATAACATAATATCAGTGCACGCGAAAAATGTCAAATAAAATTCCGGTCAAACCGCGTTTGACCGGAATAAATATCAGGCTTAATTTTCCGCCTCGATGGCCGTGATCTTGTCCACCCGGCGCTGATGGCGTCCGCCCTCAAAGGGGGTGTCCAGCCAGGTGTCGATGATCTCCAGCGCCAGCATGGTGCCCACCACGCCGGCTCCCAGGGCCATCATGTTGGTGTCGTTGTGCTGGCGGGTGAGCCGGGCGCTCATCTTGTCCGACAGCAGCGCGCAGCGGATGCCCTTGACCTTATTGGCCACGATAGACACCCCTATGCCGGTGGTGCAAAGCACAATGCCCCTGTCGCATTCTCCCGCGGCCACCGCCTTAGCCGCCGGGCCGGCGAAATCCGGGTAGTCGCAGCTGTCTGGAGAGTTGGTGCCAAAATCCTTCCAGGCCAGTCCCCGGGCGTCCAAATGCTTCTTTAGTTCTTCCTTCAGCGCCAGCGCGCCGTGATCACAAGCAATAGCGATCATTGTCTTTCCCTCCATATTGATAGTTTTGGATATATCCGGCAGATGCCGGTGTTATAGGATCCTAAGCAAAACATCCACCGTGATCCAGCCATATTGGGCGGCAATATACAGCGCCAAATCGTAGATCAGCGCCAAAACCGTCACCGTCACCATAGGCCCCTTCCGTCCGCTTTCGCCAAAGGGCGCCCACAGGCAGCCCACCGCCGGCAAGGCCATAGCCGGCAGGATATACGCCCCCGTAGCCAGCCAAACCGCCAAGCCCGCGCCCATGCTGCCCATAGCCAGCAGTCCCCGGGTGTCCCGGCGGTCTCTGGCCAGACGAAAGGCGGGAATCAGTCCCACCAGACCCATGGCAAACAGGGGGCTGTCGATCATGGGATACAGTGCCATAGACCGGCTCGGCAGGGAGATGGCATGGGGCAGCAACCGCAGCCAGGTCCATATTCCGCCGCCAACAATCTGCCAAATCCGGGGGAATTCCGTGCCAAACCATAGCAGACCCATCCCCACAATATAGGCTCCCAAGCTCAAAGCCCAAAACACCACCGCCAAAAGCAGCGCCACCGCCAAGCTGCCGCCGGAGAGTACCCTTCGCCGGGCAAGGCAGATCAACCGGGCCACATGGATCACCCCATACAGGGGCAGCAGCAGCCAAGCGCCTGTGTCAAGACCCAGAAATAGGCCCAACGTCAGATAGGCTCCCCACATGGCTGGCTCCCGCCGCCAAAAGTGGGGATTGTCCAGTGGCCGGGCCAGCCAAAGCAGCAACAGCAGCAGCGATACGACCAACAGACAGTTTAAGCTGTGGCCGGCGGTAATGCTTCCGGCAAACAGCATGCCACCGCACACCGACAGCGCCGCCGCGCCAAACAACCGCTGCAGCAGCAAATAGGCCCCTATCCCGCCAAGGGTGGCCGTACACAGCCGTATTGCCGCCGCGGCCCTTAGCGGCTGCCACGGCAGAAGCGTCACCGCGCTAAAGGCAAGGGCAAAAACGGCGGTCAGCACCAACCAAGGCCAGCAGATCTTTTTGGGGGCCAGCATGCCCTGGGCCAGAGAAAACCGGCCTTGGCCATAGTCCCGCACCCAGGATATCCCCTGGGGACACCGGGCGGAAATCCCCCTGCCCCGACGCAGCAGTACCAGGGCCAAAACCAAAAAGACCAAAAGCCCCGCCGCCACCGGCCAGAATGTCAGGTAATGGGATAAACGATCCATCTTCCCGCTCCCCCTTCGCGTCTTTGTTTTATTGTACCAAAAACCCGCCTGCTTGGCAACGATTTTTTGCCAAAATAAAGGAGAAAAACCGCGCCCTTGGCCACACGGCGAGAGCAGAAGCCAGCAAACAGCCATTGCCACAGGATTTGCTGGTCTACTACTGCTTCTTCATAAAACCTAACGGTTTTATGAAGAAGCAGTAGTACATTATGGGCAGCCGTAAATTTTGTCAAAATAAAGGCGAAAAACCCCATTGACAAATCCAAACTTTTGCCGTATAATGCTCAGGAAAAGAAAGAAGGCTCCCGCCTCACCTTCAGCGTCAGCGAAAAGGTCAACATGGTTTTCCCAAGGGCTGTCCTTGGGGAGCTTTGTGCGGGTGCGGGGCATCCGCTTTTTTCTTTCGGATATGTTTTGGAGGTGTTTTCCATCGCTAAATTGACCCACCAGCTCAACGAAGCCATCCAGGATAAGGAGGTTCGTGTTGTCGGCCCCAACGGCGCCCAGCTTGGCATCATGTCCAGCGCCGCTGCTCTGTCCCTTGCCGAGGAACAGGATATGGATCTGGTAAAGATCTCGCCCAACGCCACACCCCCAGTGTGTAAAATCATGGATTACGGCAAATTCCGCTTCGACCAAATGAAAAAGGAAAAAGAAGCCCGCAAAAATCAGCGTGTTGTGGAAATCAAGGAGATTCGTATGTCTCCCAGCATCGATACCAACGACCTCAACACCAAAATGAAAAATGCCGTCAAGTTTTTGAAGGAAGGCAACCGGGTCAAGGTTAGCGTCCGATTCCGTGGCCGGGAAATGGCCCATACCAACCTAGGCGAGCAGTTGCTGCTGCGGTTTAGCGAGGGCTGCAGCGAGGTGGCCAATATGGAGAAAAACCCCAAGCTGGAGGGCCGGTTCATGTTCATCTTCCTGTCCCCCAAAAAGCAGTAGTCCTGGTTTTTCCGGAAAGCGCTTGCCGCCGAAACGCGCGTTAAAGCCCATGCGCAGTCCTTTTCCTTGGGCCAGTCCCAGGGGGCTGTACGGTAAAACTTGGGATTAAGTAGGTAAAAGTCCGGGCTTTTTTGCCCGATCGCTTTTCAAAATACGGAAGGAGTACCAATATGCCTAAGCTGAAAACCCATAGCGGTGCAAAGAAGAGATTCAACCTTACCAAAAACGGCAAGGTAAAAAGAGCCCATGCGTTTAAGAGCCATATCCTCACCAAAAAGGACACCAAGCGGACCCGCCGGCTGAGAAGCACGACGTATGCGGATGTGACCAACCAGGAAGCCATCAAAAAGATGATTCCTTACAAGTAATCGGAGAAGGAGGATATAACTCATGGCAAGAGTAAAAGGCGCAATGATGACGCGCAAGAGAAGAAATAAAGTCCTTAAGCTGGCAAAGTCCTACTGGGGTTCTAAGAGCACCCATTTTAAGATGGCCAAACAGGCCGTGATGAAATCCGGCACCTATGCCTATACCGGCCGTAAGCTGAAAAAGAGAGATTTCCGCCGCCTGTGGATCACCCGCATTTCCGCGGCCGTGGCTCCCTATGGCATCAACTACAGCCGCTTTATGAACGGTCTGAAAAAAGCTGGCGTTGATATGAACCGCAAGGCCCTGTCTGAACTGGCCATCGCCGATCCTGCGGCCTTCAAGTCCCTGGTGGACGTTGCCAAGGCTGCCCTGTAATACACAAGACATCGCCCACGGCGCTGTCCAATAGTTACACCATTTTATTCCATTCCATTTTATTTCCCCTCCACCGGCGGCAAGCACCACGCTTGCCGCCGGCTTGCGTTATGCCCCTTCCCTGGAAGAGAAAAGCCCCTAACGTGTAGGGAGCTTGTCCAAATCCCTCGTTGCGTTGGCGGCAGGGCGCGCCGCCAACGCTCCCACGAAACCAAAGCACCCATAAAACCAAAGCGCCCGCAAAACCAACGCACCCGCAAAGCCAAACCCTACCATAAAACCAACGCATGCATGAAACCAAACCCCGCAAAATCAAAACGCGCACAGAACCGGCGGTTTTCCGTCCGTTCTGTGCGCTTGTTCTTGTCTCCGGCCTGGCTTTGCGGCGTCCCTGGTTCCCGCGTTTCTTCCGCTTTCAGGGCCTTTCCTCTTTCGCGCAGAAAAAAGCCCCTAACGTGTAGGGGCTTCAGTGCAGTAGTCAACAAAAAATGGACACGATGAAACGAAAAATAAAATGGGGAAAGCGGGAAAGCAGACAGTAGCAGGGAAAGAATCCGCCTCGCAAAACAGAGAATCCTAAAAAGGCTTCCGGTAACCATATCGGCTACCGGAAGTGCAAAAAATCTTTACTTTATTTCACTGCCCGCTTGACGGGGAACCGTTCAAATCCAGACGGCAATGATTTGGTGTATTCCGCTTATTGGTTATTGGGCTATTGGGTCATTTGCCCAATTTACTTCCCTTTTGCCTTATCTGGCGAAGGCGGCGGCAGCCGCGTCCACATACTTCATCATGGTTTGGCAAAGGGCGATGGTATTGGGGTTCTTACTGATGCTCAGGTAGTACGCCGCCACAGACTCCGCGCTGAAGGTGCTGGCCGGGCTGACCTGATTCCCAGACTGGTCATACACCGTCAAGGTCAACGGCGTTCGGCAATCCTTTGCCGCCAGGCAGGCCAGGGTCACATTGATGGACGTGCCGCTGATGGTATACTCGTCCTCAGTCAGCTTCCGGTTGACCGTAAAAATTCGGGCGCGCTGCAACCCGTTGGTTGTGGCGCGCCCGGTGCCTATCCGTGATTCAGTGATTTTGGGCAGCCTCCACAAGGCCGCTGGCCAAGCCAACCAGGCCCTGAATCTGGCTGGGAATGATGATCTTTGTGGCCTTGCCATCGGCCACCGTCTGCATGGCCTCCAAGGCCTTGAGCTTAATGACCTGATCGTCTGGGCTGGCGGCGTTGAGCAGCTTCAGCGCCTCCGCCGTGGCCTGCTGAACGGCAAGGATGGCTTGGGCTTCGCCCTCGGCCTTCAGGATCTTCGATTGCTTTTCCGCTTCCGCCCGCAAAATGGCCGCCTGCTTTTCCGCATCGGCCCGCAAAATGGCCGACTCCTTTTCGCCCTCGGCCACCAAAATAGCGGAATGCTTTTGGCCCTCGGCCTGCAAGATGGCCTGGCGGCGGTCACGCTCCGCCTTCATCTGCTTTTCCATGCTGCTTTGGATATCCGCCGGGGGCAGGATGTTTTTCAGCTCCACCCGGTTGACCTTGATGCCCCAAGGATCGGTGGCCTCGTCCAGGA
>CAYVWG010000053.1:0-10949 GCA_964455425.1 uncultured Oscillospiraceae bacterium
TGGCACTGAGGTCGTCTTCGCTTGCGGCGGCGGCATCTACACCTCTGCTGCTGAGGCTGCTGCTAAGGTTAACGCTAAGGTTATCGGCGTTGACGTTGATCAGGCTCCCACCATCGACAAGTACGGTGCTGACATGACCGTTACTTCCGCTATGAAGGGTCTGGCCGCCACTGTTGTTACCATGCTTGACGAGCTGATCCTCAACGACAACTGGTCTGCTTACAGCGGCAAGATCGAGAGCCTGGGCCTTGTTTCCGGCGAAGATCCCACCCTCAACTATGTGCAGCTGCCTCTGGAGACCACTCAGTGGGGCGACGGCTTCACGCAGGACGACTATGTTGCTCTGGTTGCCAAGATGTACAGCGGCGAAATCACTGTGTCCAACGACACTGAGAATGCGCCTTCTGTCAGCATCGCTGTTGACTATCAGAACAACATCAAGTAATTTAGATTCTATCTAGGTTCTTGTACTTAACCCCGCGGGGGATCGGCTAATACCGATCCCCCGCTTTGTCTATATTGGGCCTGCTATTTGTTCCGCCAGGGCTTTTCCGTGATACAAAAAATGCGATAAAACGCTTTTCCTTTTTGCCGCATAAAGCCCGCTGCCTTTATGGTGTGCCATTTTTGTCTTTGTGGTCTCGGCCTATGGGCCTTTCCGTATGTCCGCCGCCAGTTTCTCTGGTTCCTCCTTTGCCGCCTTACGGATCTCTGCTGACAGGAGACGGGGCGGCCGCGCTGACGGGCATTGCCCATTTTGCCCCCGTGGCACTGAAAAAAGCATCCCGCCTGCAGACGGTGAGGGGATTCGCTCTGATGAATCTTTGCCGAATATTCTTGCTTTTTGGGGAAAAGTTGGCTATGATATACATAGGCATAAGGAAGAAATTTCCGCTATTTTTTGGAAAAATCCGCATACCCTAAACATTGTCAGGAGGGAGGGAGTAGTTGAGTATGACGGCAATTGATGGCTTGATCCCCGTCCTTGACCAGATCGAACTGCCTATATTTGCGGTTCAAAAGGCCGTGGCGATATACGGTAATCCGGCGTTCCGGTTGCTGCAGGTTGGTAACGGCGAGCGCCTTGACCAGTTCTATAAAGAAACGGAGGCAATCCATGAACCAGGGCAGAACACGGTAAAAAAACGGAAATGCACTGTCGCGGGCCAGCGGTTTATTGCCAGCATCAGCCCCGTTGAGGATGCCGATCTGTATGTTCTTCAGCCGGCGTATCCGGTGATATCCAGCCAGTTGTTGGCCAATGTAGCCAATAGCCTGCGCCTCCCTCTGCACACAGTGTATAACGCCGTGTCCCGCATTTGCCGGGAGATGGATGACCACGAGGAACGTTTACATCAAGCGCTGACTTCCTCCACGCTTAAGGGGATTTACCAGATGGAGCGGGTAATCCAAAACATGGACGTTCTTCAAAAGCTGATTTGTGAAGAACGGGTAATGAAGCGGGAGAAGATAGACATTGTCCAGTTCCTTCATGAGATTTTTTCTGAGGCCCAAGACCTGCTGCGCTATACCAACATTACGTGTACCCTGCATATGCCGGATAAGATGTTTAGCGGCTATCTGGATCGGGAAATGGTCTCGGCGGCGTTGTGGAATCTGCTGTCCAACGCCGGCCAGAATTCTTTGGGTGGGAGAATCATTATCCGCGTAAGCCGCATGGACGAAATGCTGCGGATCAACATTACCGACAGCAGCCGGGGGATCGAGCCTCGTGTAATGCCGGATCTTTTTGCCCGCTATCGTGTGCCGCTGAGCGAAACCTTAGGCTGTCAGGGCGCCGGTTTGGGCCTTACCCTGGCCCGAACGGTGGCTTTGCAGCATGGGGGAAACCTGATGCTGTCTACCGGCCCCAATGGCAATGTTACCTCCAGCATCAGCTTCTCTATTGCTAAGCCGGTGACCAATGAGGTGCCTGTGCAGTTTGAAATGACCAGAATTGAAGGGGGACTGGACAAAGGCCTGGTGGGCCTTTCTAACGTTCTGCCCCGGGAAGCTTTTGACTCCCGGGATATTCTGTGAGTGCCTCCGGCGGCGTCTATTGGGAGCTGTTGACCCTGGCAGACGCCCAGTACCGAGAGTTTAACTGTAAGCTTTTGCCTACAGTGGATACAGAAACCGTCATCGGCGTCCGTATGCCACAGCTGCGGGCCTTGGCAAAGACGATGGCGGGTACGCCTCAGGCCGCCCAATTTATGGCCTGCCTGCCCCATAGCTACCATGAGGAAAATCTTCTGCATGGGCAGCTGATTTGCCGCATAAAGGAGTTCTCCGCCTGCCTTGAGGCGGTAGAGGCGTTCTTGCCGTATGTGGACAATTGGGCCGTCTGCGATACCTTGACACCGAAAGCCCTGGAAAAGGATCGTGCGGCCCTTTTGGTAGCCATCCGCCGCTGGCTGGTGGCAGGGGAGGAATATTCTGTCCGGTATGGTGTCCTGTGTTTGATGCGGCTGTATTTGGACGATAGGTTTTCTCCGGACGATCTGGCTATGGTAGCCCAGGTAAGTCACGATGGCTACTATGTGCAAATGATGGTGGCCTGGTATTTTGCCACTGCCCTGGCCAAGCAGTGGCAGGCGTCCTTGCCCTATATTGAGCAGCACCTGCTGCCGGAGGCGATCCATAATAAGGCCATCCAAAAGGCGATGGAAAGCCGCCGAATCGCTCCCGAGCGGAAAGCGTATCTGCGCACGCTGCGCCGGAAAGGCGGAGGAAAATAGGATACGGGTAGAGCAAGCGAAAACCGCAGAGAGAAGGCCGGCTGCTGCTCTTGCTTGCTTTTCTATAGACGGCGCAAAAAAGCAGCCCATCAAGCGATGAGCTGCCAGACATAATAGACAATGCCATACACCACACTGGCGGACAAGCCATAGACCAGCACCGGGCCTGCAATGGTGAACATCTTCGCCGCCAAGCCCAAAATAAAGCCCTCAGACTTAAATTCAATGGCTGGCGCGGCGACGCTGTTGGCAAAGCCGGTGATGGGCACAAGCGTACCGGCGCCGGCTACCTTGGCGATGTCATCATACACGGCCAGGCCGGTGAGCAGCACCGACAAAAACACCAAGCACACGGACGTCAAGGTGCCGGCTTCCTCCTTGCCCATGCCCAGGGTGGTGATGCCATTTAGAATCAACTGGCCCAACATGCAAATCAGACCGCCAATCCAAAAGGCATTTATGCAGTCTTTTATAATGGGAGATTTCGGCGCAAGCTGGTCGGCCAGCTTGCTGTATTCAGTATTGGTCATCATATCCCTCCTGACAATAGCATACCCGTAAATTTCGACAGTATTCCCGGCGGGCAAAAATGTCCTCTGACAAGCAGCGTCCATTTTTTAATTAGAAAATAAAACGACCAGCCGCGGCAAGCCTTCTCGCTTGCCGCGGCTTAATGCTGGTTATTCTTGGTTTTCCGGCGGATCTGCCGAAGGTACCCAGTCTGGGCTTTCTGGATCCAATCTGGGCATGGTTGTTTTGGGAATCCAAGAGGGCGTTGGCGGTTCCGGGTCAGGCTCCGGGGGAGGCGTGGGCTTCCGCCGCAGCTTGCTCCAGAGAGCTAAGGCCAAAAAAACAAGCAAACAGGCGGCGGTGACCTTCCATCCCAAAGACAGGCCGGGCGTGATATAGCGCAAGGTAATGGTGTGTGCCCCGGTGGTAAGGGGGAAAGCGATAAACGCATCTCCTACCGGGGTAATCTCCACCTCTTGGCCATCCACTATGGCGCTCCAGCCGGGATCGTTGGGTACGGAGATATAGAACAGGCCGTCTTCCTTGACCACGATGTTGCCGCTGATGCTGGTGTCCGTTACCTCAGTGGCTGTCATGGTTTGGGTGGAGAGCTGGGCGTACATATCGTCAAATACCTGCTCCTGCCATATGGCGGGGCACACCTTGAGGTAAGAGGTTTTCCCCGTCTTGGGGGCGATGTGGACGGCAACCGTATCACCAACGGCCAGCTGACCGATATACCGCAGATAGCCGTAGTTGGCACTGGTTTCGAATTGCTGTTCATCGTTGATATATACCGTTACGTTTTGCGCGTCGCTGGCAAAGAGATATAGGCAAAGCTGGCATTCGCTTTGCGCCGTGTAGGTAAACACACCCTCAGCCTCGCCGGTTGCGCCTTCGGCGCTGAGCGCGTAACCACTGATGCCATATTTTTCTAGGGAAGCCTCGCCCTCCGCCGTGGCCGAGGTCAAGGACTGCGTAGTAAATAGGGCACGGTTGTCCCCGGTCATGCGGGTGTGCAAATCGTTGAGATGGTCAAAGCAGGTGCTGCCGGAAGTAAAGCTTGTTATGTCGTAGTTCACCGTGTCGGCGCCTACCATAAAGCCCATGGGCAGGTAATCGTCGTTTTCCAGCAGCAGAACGTCTCCGGAGGATCCAACTTGTGTAAAATGGGTGGGATCCACGGCCAGCCCCTCCCGGTCAAGCAGATACTTGATGCCCAAAAGCATGTTGGTAAACGGATCAGCCTGCTGATAGACGTAGCGGTTGGCGGTGGGGCCTGCGGCCACCCCGATGGAGCGGAGGAAGGTGGATACATTACAGTTGGAAGCGGAAGAGAACACAGACACGCCGTTATAGCCGTTCAGGGCGTCATCGTTCAGACTTTGCTGCAGCGTGACCTCGGTGCGGTACAGATCTGTGTTGCCGGCCTCCCGGGCTTCCATTTGCGACAGCAGCAGTTGGACGTCCTCGCTGGAGCGGGGATAGTCGGAGCCGTTGGTGAACGATACCTGCCGGATACCCATGACGCCGCTTAGGATCCCCTCGGCCAGCATACAGGCGCAAAGCCCCAGTACCAGGATCGTTTTCCGCAGCTTGCCTTTGGTGAACAAGAACAGGGCCACTATAGCTGCCAACACGATCAAGGTGGTAAGCAGGGCGGAGCGGAGCCGTTGTTGGGTGAACACGCAGTATAGATAGACAATCAGTACGGGAATGGCGGTGACCACATGGGGCCACCGCAGTTGATCCAGCTTGGTAAACAGCCGGAAGGCCATAAACAGCACCACAAAGCTGAAAAGGAAGCTAAAGCGGTAGGGTAGCATATTGGTGAAATGACCGCCGTGCCACAGATAGTCCAACTGGCGGATGATAAAGCTCAGCGCAAAAAACAGCAGCATACCGCAGCAGCAGAGCTTTTCCCGGAGGGAAATTTTGTTGTTGGCGCAATACAGCACAGCCAACACCACCATGACCACGCCGCAGTAGATGTTGGGTAGCCCTTCCATAGAGGTGGGACGCAGCCCTGCGGCGGCGTTGGAAATGACCTGGCGCAGCGCGTCAAACACGCCCAAGATGGTGTTGGGCGAGCTTATGTTGATGGCAAAGCTCTCCGGAAATTGGTTGACGGCGGAAGAGGTGCTTTGCAGCCCCATATAGGCCGGCAGGGTCAAAATGGCTGTCATGCCTCCTGCCAGCAGGGAGAAAAGGAGCATTTGCCCTGATCGCCGGAGGAAGGGCAGAAAACCGTCCCAGCAGCAAATGGTGTAGGTAATAAACAGCAGCACCACAAACACGCAGGTGAACAGGCCGATGTAATAGCTGCAGAAGATGGACAGGGCCAGGGTAAGGGTGTAAAGGCAGAAGCGGCCCTGGGTAAACAGACGCAAGGCGCCCAGCACTACCAGGGGCAGCAGGGCAAAGGTGTCCAGCCAGATGGCGTTCCAATAATAGCCCATAACAAAGGAGCACAGGGCGTATAGGGTGGAGAAAAAGGGCAAGGTAAAATCCTTCCGCTGGAAGGTATGGGAGAGAAACACCGTAAAAAACAGTCCTGCGCAGGAGATTTTCACCAGCACTGTCAAGGTGTAGTAGGGCAGCGCCAGGCTTTGGGGCAAAATGACCGACAGCAGATTCAGCGGGCTGGCCAGATAGTAGGCCGCTAAGGACAAGAAGTTTGTACCCATGCCGATGCGCCAGGAATAGAGCAGGCTGCCGCCGGTTTGCAGCTTTTCCTGCAGCACCAGAAAAAAGGGATAGTATTGGTGCCACTGGTCATGGGCCAGAATCATGTTGACCCCAAAGGGCCATACGCCGCTGATGGCCCAGGCCAGACCTATAATGATAAAGGGCAGGAAAAAGGCGGCCAGGTATACCGGCCCGGAACGGGTCTGCGCTTGCAGCCGCTTGCCTGTGCGGTGGGCAAACAGGACGAGGGAGGAAGACTTCTTCATGCAAATACTCCTTTATGTAGAATCTGTGGACGCGCCCACTACGATGTAGATCTTCTGCAGGCTGACGATCAACACAGCAGAGCCTAGCAAGGCGCAGCCCAAGGAAACGGCCATGACCACCTGTATGCCGCCGTGGGACATCAGCGTGCCGCCGGTGACAAAGCTCACCAGGTTACTCAGGGCGGTGCAGGAGGCCAGCATGGCCTGCCCCCGCGCCACATCCTTTTCTTCCACCAGAGAGCCGACGTAGTATACTGAGGCTACGGTGTACAGCCCATATCCCAGGGTTTGGGCCAGCATGGCGGCGTATAGACCGCCAATGGAAGCGGCCAGCAAAATACCGCCGGCCTTGACGGCCATAAACAGACCGGCAAGCTTTAGCCAGCTGTCGCAGCGGCCCCGGCGCAGCATCCGGTGAAAGAAAAACATCACCGGCAGTTCGCACATGGCCGCAATGGCGGAGCAAATGCCTTGGCTGGCTTCATCGCCGCCCCGGCTAACATTGATCTGATACAGAAAGTTGCAGATTAAATTGTGGCTGATCAGTAGCAAGGTGGCGCCGGCAATGAGCAGCAAAAATTTCCGATTTTGATAGAGACTGCCGCCACGTTCCTTGCTTCTCTCCCCGGCGGAGACGTTCGGAAACACCAGGGCCATTACGATCAGCACAGCGCAAAGCAGGGCGTAAATTGCCGGTACAGCCCAGGTGCCGGTGAGCGTGATGGCTTTGCCGGTGAACCAGGAGACCAGGGCAAAGCTTAGAGAGCCAATGCCTCTGCCTATGCCGAAATTCACGGATAATCCGCTTTGCAGCCCAGCCATGCCCAGCGTGTTGACTAAGGAAGGCAAAACCTGCACCACCACCGCCGCCAGACAAAACAAGCTGGCCACCGCCGGCAAGGGAAGGGGCAAAAGGCATAAAGCGCCGCAGCAAAGAAGGCCGATGACGCCGCAGGACGCCAGCACCAAGCGAAGGGTCATCCGCCGGCAACGGCTGACCCCTTCTGCCAGCACCAGTTGCACGCCGAAGGACGCGGCGGAAACCAGGCCCAGAAGCAAGCCATACTGGCTGTCGGTCAGGCCCTGGTTGAGAAAATAGGAGGCGGCGTAGCTGATGATCACCCCAAAGCCGCCCCAAACCAGGGCTTGCAAAACAGCGTAGCATGGAGTAACATTTTTTTTCATGATGGTTCTCCACGTCAGAAAAAAAGATATGTTGTATAGTTTTCAGCCAATTATGCCCATTATAGCATATTTTTTACGGAGAAACAATAGCAAAGGCAGGGCAAAAGGGGAACTTTGCATTTTCTGCCTGGTTTGCCCAGGACAGATACCGGAAAAATAAGTGTTGACAAATTGCCCCAGACTGTGTATGATGTTAAGCGTAAACCACAACATCTTGTGTTTTTGTATTTACCATAATACAAGATAAAATGCTTTCCGGAGGTGTTGGACGTGAACATAGGCGGCCTGCAGAAGATGACCCTGCTGGACTTTCCCGGAAAAGTAGCCTGCACGGTGTTTTTGCAGGGTTGCAACTTTCGCTGTCCTTTCTGCCATAATAGCTCCTTGGTGTATGGCCAGGAGGAGGGCCTTGACCGGCAAGAGCTGCTTGCCTTTTTGCAAAAGCGAAAAGGGTTGCTCGATGGCGTGGCCATCACCGGCGGGGAGCCGCTGCTCCATAAGGATCTGGCCCCGCTGCTGGCAGATATCCGCGGCTTGGGCTTTGCTGTGAAGGTGGATACCAACGGCAGTTTCCCAGAGCATCTGGCCCGGCTGATAGACGAGGGCTTGGTAGATTATGTGGCTATGGATATCAAAAACCGCCGGTCAAAATACGCCGAAACGGCCGGAGTAGCGGGGTTTCTTCCCCAGGTGGAGGAAAGCGCGGCGCTGCTGCGACAAAACCGTGTGCCCTATGAGTTTCGCACAACGGTTGTGGACGAGTTGCACCAGGTGGAGGATTTTGCCGCCATTGGCCGGTGGCTGGCCGGAGCGGAGCGGTATTTTTTGCAGCAGTTCACAGATTCCGGCAGCATACTTAGCCCAGGGCTGCACAGCGCCAGCCCAGAAAAGACCCGTCAGTGTTTGCACGTACTAAAAACGTATATCCCCGCCGCTCAGTTGCGGGGACAGTGACCGCAAAGGAGGATAAACCATGTATCAAGTGGTAAAGCGCAACGACAAGATCGTAGATTTTGACATCAGCAAAATTTCTGTGGCTATCAAAAAGGCCTTTAACGCCCTGGAAAAGCAATACAACGACTCTGTGGTGGATTTTTTGGCCCTAAAGGTTACTGCCGATTTTGAGCCTAAGATCCATGACGGCAAGATCGCTGTGGAGGATATCCAAGACAGTGTAGAGGAAGTTCTGGTGCAGGCGGGCTACGCGGATGTGGCCAAGGCCTATATCCTCTACCGCCGCCAGCGGGAGAAAATGCGCAATGTAGAGGGCACCGTTTTGGACTACAAGAAGCTGGTGGACAGCTATCTTAAGGTGCAGGATTGGCGGGTAAAGGAGAATTCCACCGTCACCTATTCGGTAGGCGGCCTGATCCTTTCCAACTCCGGCGCCATTACGGCCAACTACTGGCTCAGCGAGATCTATGACGATGAGATCGCCAATGCCCACAAAAACTGCGACATGCACATCCATGATATGTCCATGCTCACCGGCTATTGCGCCGGTTGGTCGCTGAAACAGCTGATCCAAGAGGGCCTTGGCGGCGTGCCCGGCAAAATCACCTCCGCGCCGGCAAAGCATCTGGCTTCCCTGTGCAACCAGATGGTCAATTTCCTGGGCATCATGCAAAACGAATGGGCGGGAGCACAGGCGTTTTCCTCCTTTGATACCTATCTTGCTCCCTTTGTTAAGGCGGATAACCTGCCCTATGACCAGGTGAAAAAGTGTGTGGAGTCCTTCATCTATGGCGTGAACACTCCCTCCCGGTGGGGCACCCAGGCGCCGTTTTCCAACATTACCCTGGACTGGACTGTGCCCAACGATCTGGCAGAGCTGCCGGCCATTGTGGGGGGCAAGGAAATGCCCTTTAAGTATAAGGACTGCAAAAAAGAGATGGAAATGGTCAACCGGGCATTTATCGAGGTCATGATCGAGGGAGACGCCAATGGACGGGGCTTCCAGTATCCCATCCCCACCTATTCCATTACGAAGGATTTCGATTGGTCGGATACCCTGAACAACCGACTGCTGTTTGAGATGACCGCCAAATATGGCACGCCCTATTTTTCCAATTACGTCAACAGCGATATGGAGCCTAGCGACATCCGCTCCATGTGCTGCCGCCTGCGGCTGGATCTGCGGGAGCTGCGGAAAAAATCCGGCGGCTTCTTCGGCAGCGGCGAATCCACCGGTTCTGTGGGCGTGGTCACCATCAACATGCCGAAGATCGCCTATCTTTCCGCCACTCCGGAGGAATTCTATCGCCGCCTGGATCGGCTGATGGATATTGCCGCCCGGTCTTTGAAGATCAAGCGGGACGTCATCACCAAGCTGATGGAGCAGGGCTTGTATCCCTATACCAAGCGGTATCTGGGTACCTTTAGCAACCATTTCTCCACCATCGGCCTTGTAGGCATGAATGAGGTGGGCCTAAACGCCAAGTGGCTGGGCAAGGATATGACCCATCCGGAGACCCAGAAGTTCTCGGTGGAGGTGCTCAACCACATGCGGGAGCGGCTGTCCGACTATCAGGAAAAATACGGCGATTTGTATAACCTGGAGGCCACCCCGGCAGAGTCTACCACCTATCGGTTTGCCAAGCACGATAAGAAGGATTTCCCCGACATCATTACTGCCGCCAAGGAAGGGGAGACCCCGTATTACACCAACTCCTCCCATCTGCCTGTGGGCTACACGGAGGATGTGTTCTCCGCTTTGGATATCCAAGACGAGCTGCAAACCTTGTATACCTCCGGCACTGTGTTCCACGCTTTCTTGGGAGAGAAGCTGCCCAGCTGGCAGTCTGCCGCCGCCCTGGTGCGGAAGATCTCGGAAAATTATCGCCTGCCGTACTATACTCTGTCTCCCACCTATTCCGTGTGCGCTGACCACGGCTATCTCCAGGGAGAGCAGCAGACCTGCCCCCATTGCGGCAGAAAGACGGAGGTCTACAGCCGGATCACCGGCTACTACCGCCCGGTGCAAAACTGGAACGATGGCAAAGCCCAGGAGTTTAAGGATCGGAAAGTATACGATATCGCCGGCTCCATGGCCCGCCGCTTTGCCGATGCTCCGGCGCGGGCAGCAAAGAGCTGCGCCCCAAAGACCGCTTCCCAAGGGGACGCCCTGGTACTCTTTACCACCAAAACCTGCCCCAAGTGCGTTATGGCCAAGAAGTTCCTCAGCCAGGCCGGGATAAGCTACCAGACTGTGGTAGTGGACGATGATCCTGCTGCGGCCCGGCAGCATGGCGTCCGGCAGGCGCCTACCTTGCTGGTGATGGAAAATGGCCAGGAGATCCAGCGGGTGGAGAATCCTTCCAACATCCGTGCCTTTGCCGAGAGCCGGAGCTGACACCCCCTGGGATAAGTCCCAGCCGTAAAAATAGGCAAACGCCTCCTTATGATCGGGAGGCGTTTGCTGCATGGAGGATACGCGTATGTACGATATACTTATTGTTGGGGCAGGCCCGGCGGGACTTACCGCCGCCATCTATGCCCGCCGGGGCGGGAAGACCGTACTGGTGCTGGAAAAGGATACCTTTGGGGGGCAGATCACCTTTTC
>CAYVWG010000054.1:0-4374 GCA_964455425.1 uncultured Oscillospiraceae bacterium
CGACCTCCGGGTTATGAGCCCGACGAGCTACCGAACTGCTCTACCCCGCGATATGCTACTTTCTGGAAGCCCCTTTATTATAGGGCAAAGAGGCAAGAATGTCAAGTATTTTTTTCATTATTTTTATGGAAAATACTGGGTTTGCCCCATGTACAAGAAAAAAACAGACCCGGACAAGCACTGGTTGGGCAGGGCTTTGGCAAACAAAGCGCCGGGAAGCAGAGGCTTTTGCTTACTTCCCGGCGCAGGCATTGGGTGTATGATTAGAAAATTACCTTCCTCACGCTCTTTTTCGGGCAATTTTTTCCTACTGGGCTTTCCTCCGGCCAAGGATTTGGCTGCTGACCCAGGCCACCAAGGGGACGGTTAGAATCATACCCAAGCTGCCAGCTAAGGCGCGGATAAGCTCCATGGCGACAAAGTCGGTATTGATCAGCTGAGTATAGGAGACGTCGTAGGAATAGATGAAAATCATCATATTCAGCCCCGTTCCCGCAAAGGCCAACACCAGTGTGTTGGCCATGGTGCCCATGGCGTCCCGGCCTACATTCAGGCCGGAGCGGAACAGTTTATGACTTGGCAGGCTGGGATTTACCCGGTGCATCTCATCTACCGTGGAGGCCACGCTCATGGAAATATCCATAATGGCGCCCTCAGCCGAAATGAGAATGCCGCAGATGAACAATCCCTTAACCTGCAAGCCATGATCACAGGCCGTAAGGAAGAGGGATTCCGCCTCATCCATGTTCATCCCGGAAATATGCACGATTTTACCGGCCAGCCACGCAAACAGGCCGGCAAGCACCACGCCGCCAAACGCCCCAAGCGCGGCGGTAAGGGCTTTGGTGTGCAAACCGCCGATGAACACATAACTTACCACCATGGTCAGCGTGACAAAGGCCAGAGTGGTAGGGATGGGTAACCAACCGCGCTGCACCAGCAGGGGCAGGAGCACAAACAGCACTCCGCCCATGGTAAACAGCAGGCCAAAGATGGCGGACAGCCCCTGCTTACCGCCAACAACCAGCAGTCCTAGGGCGAATACGCCAACAAAAATCCAAAGCCAAGTACTGCGGCTATAATTATACACCGTCACCGTATAGGTGGACACATCGGTAGTGGTCACCCGTACGGACAAAGTCATGCCCTCTTCGGCGACAATGCTGTAATTGAGAAAGGGGCTAAGGTAATTGGTGATGGTGACCTCATCCCCCTGATACCGTCCGGTCAGCAGCTCCAGGGTGATCTCCTGGGAGCCTACCAGCACGTTTTCATATTCCGGATTGGGCTGAACGTTGTTTTCCAGCACAGCAAGGACCTTGGCCCGCTCATATTCCACGCCGGAAGTGTCGGTGATCTCATAGCCGGTTTTACCGGCCACGGCATATTGTCTCAGGCCCAACAGCAAAGCGGCACCCAAAAGGCCGATGAGCAAACGCAAAAGGAGATCCCGTTTCTGTGGGGCGCCGGTCAGGCGCCCCATGATGGTTTTTTTCATGCTTACTGCGTTAGAAAGCGCTGGAGAATCTGGGCCAGCTCAGCCCGGGAGGCTTGATCCAGCGGGGCAAGTGCCGGTGTGGCGGAGGTGTCTTTCCCGCGAATCAGTTCCAGGCTTACCGCCCAGGCCATATCCGCCTTGGCCCAGCCGGAGATGGATGCGCCATCGGAGAATCTATCCAGATCCGCTTGGGCGGACACATCCTGATGCAGCTGCTTTTCGGCATAGCGGCGGAGAAGGGCGGCCAGCTGCTCCCGGGTGATGGGATCGTTGGGGCCAAAATTGCCATTGCCATAGCCGTTGATGATGCCGGTTTCTCCACACCAGGCTACCGCATCCGCATACCAGGTGCCCGCTTGTACATCGGGGAAGGATTTTGTCCCCTCCGCCGCCGGCTGGCCGGCCTGACGCCAAAGGATGGTAGCCACCATGGCCCGGCTTACCGTATTGTTGGGAGCAAAGAGCTTGGCGCTAGATGAGGTGGAACCCATTAGGTTATTGACAATAACGTAATCCACGGCGCTGTGATACCAGGCATTGCGGTTTACATCGGTATAGCCCTCACAAGGATCGGTGGGAGGCAGCGGATCTACAAAGTTGTCTTTGTAGGACTCGCCGCACCGGGAGCAGGTGTGCAAATCGTAGCCCTGCTCGGTTTCGGTGGGCGCGACGGTGGTTACCACCATATCGTGGCCCAAAGCGGCGATGGTCTGACCGGTTTGCAGCGTTTGGCCGCAAATGCTGCAAACACTGTCGCCGGTGTATCCCGGCTCGGTGCAGGTGGGCGATACGGCATTGACCAGCTCCGGCACATGGGTATGAGCGGCAAGAGTGATCTCGTCACAGTTGCGCACCCGCAGGCAGCAGGTGGAGATCTCCGCGCCAGTTTCCGGGTGCATAAAGCACATACCGGCGGCAGTTACGGTAGCGCCCAGCTGGCAGAAGCTTGCCAGTTCATTTTTGCCGGTGGTGCCGGAGTAGATGTAGCCATCAATGAAGATGGTGGCAATATCTCCTTGGGCGTCCTTTACCTTGAGCTGGGTAACGGAGGTTCCCTGATAGGAGATATCCACAATGGTGCCTGTGGTTTGCACCAGCTGGCCGCCATAGGTGGCGTAGTCCATCGCCTGGGCGGCGGACAGAACCTTAGGCTGGATGATTTGTGGCTCTTCCTCCAAAATCTGATAGCGCAAAACCTGCAGCTCCAGGTCGTCCTGATAGGCATCTACATAGCCTACAATCTGCACCTTGGTGCCAAGGGCCAGGCCATCCTCGCTGAAGGGATAGATGGTCACGCCGCCAGTTTCATCCTGGATGTACACAGTGTCGAAGAAGGTGTTGTATTCGTTGTCTGTGCCGGCGGTAACATAGCCTTCAACGCAGAACACATCGCCCATATTGCCTTGACGCATCTGGGCAATGGGAGTTACCGGAAGCTGCTTGGCAACGGTTTGCAGGATGTTTTGCATCAGCAGACCGTTGAGTTGAAGGGCGTTCTCATCGGTTTCCATGCTGTAGTCGGAGAAGAAGGCGCTGCCGGCCACAAAGATGTACCCACCGGCCTTGGTCTCCTGCACAGCGGCTGCCACTACCTGTCCGGCGGGAACCACTTCCACATCACCCTCCACTGCGTAGCCGGTGTCGGTCTTCATGTCTACAGAGAAGGTATTCTCCCCGCCATAAATCAGGGCCTGGGGCGCGTAAACCTGATCGGTATCCCCCTCTTGCCCCATATCTACAGAGCAAGCAGAATAGAGAGAATAGGCCATCCCATCCTCGGCGCCGGAAAGCCAGGGGGAGCTTTGGTCATAGTTGCTTAGGGACAGACCGTAGCTTACAGTACCATCGTCATTCTTTTCGCCCACCTCATCGGAGCGCAGGCGGAGAGTGGAGCCGATAGCCGTCAAAAGCTTGTTGATCTCGGTGTGAGACTGGCAGGCGGTGGAATCGTTGTAGTCCGCCGCGCCGCAAAGAACCACTGTGCCGCCGCCGGCAACATAGTCGGCCACCAGCTGGATAAACGCGTCGGAAAAATGGCTGGTCTTATAACCGTCCAGCGTCCGCTTCGCCGGAGAGGATATGAGCAGCAGCTGGCAATCCTCCAGCATTTGGGCGGTGATCTCCTGGGTTTCTACCGTTACGCGGGCGAAATTGTCCGCGCCCAGGCTGACCAGCTTGGTATAGTTGCCGCTATAGCTGCCGGTAACATAATCGTTGCCATGAGTGCCGTCCACCAGCACATTGGTAAGCATGGCGCCAGGGATATAATCCAGCTGAAGGACGCCATTATACTGTTTTTCCACCCCATTGTAGGTGCCGGTAACCGTGACGCCTAGCGTCACCGCGCCAACGCCGTTGTGGGTATAGGAGAAGGTATAGCTGGCGGTGCCCACAGGCAGGGTAAGCAGGCCCTCTTGGGCCAGATCCACCGTGTGGATCACTTCCCCGCCGGCGGTAAACTGAATGGAAGAAATGTCCAAATTGGCCGTTTCGTTGTTGTACAGATCCAACGTAAGGGAAATGGGTTCGCCGCTGACCGGAAGTTCCGTATCGGTGGAAAGACCGCTTACGCCGATGGCCTCCACCTCACCGATCCAAACAGGGGCGGTAACGGCAATGTCCCCGTCGGCCTGTACGATCTTGAGATAATAATAGGAGTAGTTGGCAGGCAGGTCAAACTCCACGGTGGATTCCTTGACCGGCACAGACTTGCTGGCAGCCACCAAACCGCCGTTGACGATCACATCCACCTTGCAGTTGCCGCTGTCGGTGGCGTCACTGATGTTGGCGGAAAGGGTAAGGGTGTCACCCACGTCCTCACCGGTGAGGATGGCGCCCATTTCATAGCCGTCAAGGGTATAATAGATGTTGAAGTC
>CAYVWG010000054.1:4474-7221 GCA_964455425.1 uncultured Oscillospiraceae bacterium
TTGGTGTCGGTTTTCAGGGCCGCGTAATAGTTTTGCAGCGCTGTAGAATAGGAGGAAAACTCGCTTTGCGTGCGGCTGAGGAAGCCGTTGGAATTATAGGTGTTCATGTGGCCCAGGCCGTTAGACCAGGTCATTTCAAAGCCGTAGATACAGACAAAGTCATCTGTGGTGTACTGATCGGCCAACGCGTGGCCAGACACCCACTTGGTGCTGACAGAGCCGTCCATAATGGTGGCGGCGGTGTCGTTGTCAAAGGCGTTGGAGTGGTCAGTTACGGCCAAAAAGTCCAGGTTGTCTACAGCGGAGGCATGCTGGTAGGCTTCCTCGCAGGAGCCTGCGCCGTCAGAATAGTTGGTGTGGGAGTGCACCTGCCCAAAGTACAGGTTGTAGGTGGCGTTGAGCCGCAAAGTAAAGGACAGGCTGGACACCGGGCTGGAAATATAGCCAGGCTTTACCGCCCGTACCTCCATGGTGCAGCCCTGGGAAAGCAATTCTTCCGTCAGCACAGGGCGGCTTTCGGGATCATAGGTCTGCCAGGTGACTCCGCCATCGAAAGAGTATTCCAGCACAGACTCCGGGGTAGCGCAGGTAAGCTTTATCTGGGTATCGGCGGCAACCGCGCCCCCATTGGGTGTGGCCCGCACAGACTCTACCTGGGCTTGGGTATAATAGTAGTCGGTTTTTACAGAGGAGGAAAGGCCGTCTTTTTCCGCCCACACCCGGATAGCCTGGGGGAACGTGTCCAAAACCGGTTTGTTCTCCGGGTCATAAACCTGCACGGTTTTACCGCTGTCAGTAGAGTAATAGATCTTGGCGCCCTCTGTGGCGGAGGTAAGGGTAAGCGCGTAGCCCTGGGCCACGGCGCCTTGGGCATCCGCCTGCACCCAGCGGCAGATCTCCGGGCTTTCCATGGGACAGCCGGTTAGGGAAATGGTGTCGATCCGCAAAGAGGCACTGGCGGTCACCGTGCTGCCGGTGCTGGAAGGAGTGATGCAGGTGGAGGAAGCATAGAGCCGGATGTACAGATCCTTGGCGTTTTCCGCCCCTTCGGGGACATCCAAGGTGAAATTGATGTAATTGGAATCGATCTCCATGGGCAGCACGCCGCCGGTGATGTCTCCCTCGCCGGTAACGTCATAGGTAGTGCCGCCATAGCCATAAGCGGTATAGGCGTAGCTGTATGTACCGGTGGAGAAGCTCTGCCAGGTTTCGCCATCGGTGGAGTATTTGGCATAGAATTCCGCCGGGCCTTTGCCGCTGGCGCGAAGCCGGAAGGACAAGGAAAGATCGGCATACTTGGCCGTGGAAACATGCAGCTGGATATAGTCGGTTTGGTCGCCGCCGCTGCCAACGCAAGGATTGCTGCTGCCCAGATAGTAGTTGGTGGAGTTGGTGCTGGAGGTAGAAAACCCGGGGGCGACCGTTTCCCCAGCGACTACGGTGGTCAGCTTGGCGCGACCGTCCAAACGGTCATTGGCTGTGTACAGATCGCCATAGACCAGCAGATCCCGGCCATAGTTGGTGTTGCCGCCCCACTGGGCCAGCACCCGGCGGTTGGTCTCATCGGTGGTAAAGGTGGTGACAGTGGCGGCGTCATCGTTTTCCGGCACGAAAACGTCGTCTACGTTATAGCCGCTGCCTACCTGCCAATCCTCCGGATAGGCTGGGGTTTCCGGGTCAGGCTGCCGGGCAGCAGCGTCGATGGCGGCGGTAAGGGTAATGTTGTTGATCTTGCTGCTGCCGCCGTTTTTGATGACGTCGCCGCCTACGGAGACATCATCGGCGGTAACCAGCCGGAGAACCAGGTTGTCGCTTTGCGCCCCATCCGGCAGGGTAACCGTGTAATACTTGACGCTGCTGGTCAGGGAAAGGGTGGCAAACTCCGTCCAGGTCTCCCCTAAGTCGGTAGAATACCGCAGGGAAAAGTTCAAAGGCCCGGTGCTAGAAGAGGCCAACTGCAGCTTAAGGGACATTTCTGTGCAGCCGGTGGTGTTGGTCACCAGCTGCCAATAGCTGCCCACGCTCCAGCCGGTAAGGGAAAGGGCTTTACTGGAGTAGCTGGCATAGGTTTCCGCGCTATGGGTCAGCGTGCCCCAGCCGGTGGTGGCCTGGGCGGGCAGAGAGGCAGCCTCGGTAAAGGCCCAGGCGGCTACCGTACCGGTTTCGGTGGAAGGCGTAGGCTCGCTGGGCGTTGTGGGATCGGTAGGATCCGGAACCGTAGTCTCCGGGTCGGTGGGAGTGGTAGGATCCCCCGGGTCCGTGCTGCCGGCGCTGGCAGCAGTAAGGGATATGGCCTCCAGACGGCTGGTGCCGCCGGTTCCTACTGTGCTGCCATTGATACTCACATCATCCGTGGGCCGTATGCGGAGGGAAAGGCCATCCACAGCGGCATCTTGGGGCAGCGTGGCGGTAACGGTAGGAGAGGCCGTGCTGCTGGAAATGCTGTATGTGGTCAGGGCCATCCAGGTGCTGCCATTGGCGGCGTATTCCACGATCCAGTTGGCAGGCCCGGTGTTGGAGCCGCTGGCCTTAAAGCTGAGCTGGAGGTCTTCCCATCCGGCGCAGGATAGTCCGCTGAGCAGCCAGTAGCTCTCTGTCGTCCATTTGCTGTGGCTAGCCCGCCCCGCACTGGTCACCGAGATGGCGTCGCCGGCGCTGTGGGTCAGGCTGCCGGCCCCGGTGGTGGCAGGAATGGCTGCCGCGCCGTTCTGGTCTGAGGTAAATTCCCAGGCGGCAATGGTCTGGCG
>CAYVWG010000054.1:7321-10871 GCA_964455425.1 uncultured Oscillospiraceae bacterium
AGAAAGGGAATGGCTGACAATCTCGTTGTTCCAATGATGTATGTTGTAAAGGGTGGACATGAGATTCCATCTAATTACAACAAAGCGGCTTGCTCGTTCGTGATGAATGACAGTGCTGTTGGAGAGGCGGTGATTGCTGGGCGGTTCAGCGGCTCGGGCGTCAGGACGATGCTCGAACCGCTTTGTCAAGTTTTCTGAAACAGGACTGTCATGCCATTAGCCTGTTTTTCCCGAATTCCGCATAACATATACGAGAGGGCGATTGCAGACCGTTTTTTGACCGGGAGGAATTTTGGTAGCGGCTGTTAAATCCTCAATTTGCTCCAGTAATTCTTTTGCTTCCTCGTAGCTTTGCGACTGAATCAGGCCTTCAGCCATTGAACAAGTATGAGATACCCAAATATGCCCAAGGTGATGTTCATAGAGGGCGGAAAGGTCGTGAAAACCGGGCCGCCTGACCAACTGTTCAACAATCCGAAAAATGAGCGAGCCAAGGAATTTCTGCTGAAAAATTAGGTAATTATCGCGCCGGAACACAACATCTAAACCAAAAAACGTAGGAGGATCGATATGAAAGCCGTAATTCACACCAATGTGTTTGACCCAGACCTGTAGCCACGTCAACTGCCGCGCAAATCGGGGGGGATATCGGGTCACAGACGGAATTTACGCCCCAGGCAGCGTGATGAAGGGCGGCATGTATTTTGCCGACGGCGTTAGCCTGGTGGTGCACGGCGTAAGGGAGCAGCTTTTCCTGGGGGCGTCGCAGATCAAGATCATGGCCGACGGCGGCGTTCGTTCCATGTATGATTCCATCCAAACCGTACAGTTTACCTTTGAGGAAATGAGGGCGGCGGTGGGATCCCATCACAATGAGATCCCACCATGTGGCATTTTTCTTTTGTTGAAAACCTTAGCGTTTTACGCTATAATGGGTTTATCATGGGAACAATTCCCACGGAAAACTGTGTGTTTTTTATGGATGGGCGCCATGTATATTGACATTCTCAACCTGCTTCATCAACACAATATGCCCCGGCCCACCTCTCGGCGTCCGGGAAAGGGGATTTGTCTGCTGGACATGCCCCGGGACTATGTGCTGGTTAGCTTACAGGCCACCGGCCCGGAGCCTGCCTATGACGATCTGTTAGAAATCACCCTGCTGCGGATCCGCGGCAGCCTGGTGGTGGATGAGTTTCACTCCCTGCTTGCGCCGGAACAGGCGCTCACCCCCTTTACCAGCAGGTGCACCAGTCTCACCAATGACATGCTGGTGGAGGCCCCCTCTCCCCTGGCCGTCATGCCCCAGGTGCTGGCCTTTATCGAGCAAGATACGTTGGTGGGCTTTCGTATGACCAGCCACATCAACTACCTGTATGATTGGTCTCAGCAGACGCTGGGCTGCGCCTTTGCCAACGACTATGTGGATCTGCTCTCCCTGGCGTATCTGCTTATACCAGAGCTTAGCGACTATCGCCTGCCGGCGCTGGCCCAGGCTCTGGGACTTATCCCTGAGCCGGTGTTCCGGTCTACAGACGCTTGCCACGCTATCCGCCGGTGCTACAACCAGTTGATCACCATGGTTGAGGTTCGCTTTGGCGACACCGATGAGCTGCTTACCCTCATCGCCCAAGAGAGCACCGCCCTTCGCCGCCACTGTCTGGTTGTGCCGGAGTATCCGCAAAAAGCCCTGGTGCTCAACAGCCGCCATCTTCTCCATGGCCGTCACGTTCTGGTGGCCGACAAGCCGGACGCCTTGCGCCTGGGGCAACTGCATCAGTGCATAAAGCAGCGGGGCGGCATCTGCGAAACCTCCCTATCTCCCCAGGTCAACTATTTGGTGCTGGCCAACCACACCTATGAAAACCGCCGCATGGGAAAAATTACGCCCAAGCAGCGCCAGGCAGAGCAGCTTTGCCTAGCCGGGCAGGATTTGACCATTTTGTCAGAATCCGCGTTTTATGAGCTGCTGCTGTAACACGGGATTTTACCGCTTCCCGCGCCAAAAAAAGCGCCGGCAGCAGACCTTACGGTTTTTGCTGCCGGCGCTTTTTTGCCTTTTCCTTATCCCTCGCCTTTCCGGCACGCTGCCGGGTCAGCCCTTTCTTCGAGCCTTTCCTGTGCAGGCTTCCACCACCAAGCGGTAAACCGCCGTGTGGGGCACCACGGCTGGGTTAAAGGCAAAGTCCTCCCGGCCATAGTGGGCCATCAGCACCTGTAAGGCCGCCGTTTTTTCCTCCTCCGGCACCATTTCGATGTGGCCCCGGCCAACCACGCTTTCATAGGTCATGGTACAGTTTCCCTGGGCCGCGTCCAGCACCAGACGGTGGCCGCAGTCCATCTCAAAGCCTACCCGGTTGTCCTTGGCCAAAAGCGTCAGCTTTTTCCCTTCCTTGGCGCCGTGAAACACCAGAAAAATCTGATCGTCCCGCACCTGCAGGCCAAAGTTCAGGGGCACGATATAGGGATAGTCCCCATCCTGCATGGCCAGGCGGCACACATCACACCGGGCCATCACCTCCAGGATCTCTTCCCGGCGTTGAAGCTCTCTGTCTCTTCTGCGCATAGGCTACCCCTGGTTTAGGCTCTGTGGCTTGGCGTTGGTATAGATCACAAACCGAAAGGGCACCTTGCCCTCAATTTGGGTGCTTTCCATGGACGTCACCGTCCAGTTTTCGTTGCGGTTAAGGTTGGGAAAATGCCGATCCGCCCGGAGCTGGGTATAACTAAAGGTCACATATGCCTTTTCGCAGTAGGGCACCAAAAGCTTATAGACGCTTTCGCCGCCGGCAACCCAAATATGCTCGCTATAGCGCTCCCTCAGCAGGGAAAACAGTTCTTCCTGGCTGTGGCAGACCGTTGCCCCCTCCACGGAAAACGCCTTGTTCCTAGACAGGATAATATTCTCCCGCCCAGGAAGGGGGGCCTTGTCCGGCAAAGACTCCAGGGTCTTGCGGCCATAAACCACCGTCTTACCCAAGGTCAAATCCCGAAAACGGCGTTGGTCTGCCGGCACCGTGACCAGCAGCTTCCCCCCGGTGCCAATGCCCCAATAGGGATTAACATTTACAATTGCATTCATGATATCTCTCCTAAATCGCCACGGAGACATTTCTCCAATGGATGATGTTAATGGTTTTCCGTAAAAGCTTGGGGCCATGCAGGCATAGAAATCCGCAGCCTGCCTGGCACTTCCCCCCCCCCGCAAAAAGCTTTGACCGCACCGCCTCAGGCGGAAGGGCGTACGCCAGCCCTGTATGTTCGGTTCCCGGCGCAGCCGGGGAGAAAACACGGCGATAAATGTATAATATCCGCCTTGCGGATATTATACCACAAAACAAAGCAAGCAACGCTTGCGTGGCGCGATAGCGCCTGCCCTGCCGCAGCAGGGCGTTTTGATGGTTCAATGTTCTCGGCGCGGAAATCAACGATTTCCGCAAACCGCGTTATCACGCGGTTCGGCGCGTACCACCGCGCCGGCTGCCGAGGTTATTATAGCACAAATTTTCTTGGCAAGGAAGAGGGTTGTTTGTCCTTTTTTCTTGTTGCA
>CAYVWG010000055.1:0-10766 GCA_964455425.1 uncultured Oscillospiraceae bacterium
AGTGCCGGGTGCAATTTGCTGTTGGAAAGAATAAACAGCCGTTTTGCGCCGTGATTGAGCGCTCAATTTATCGCCGCTTCAAACACAGCGCTTTCCGCGCCTTTATGGGGAAGCTTTTTGGTTGAACCGAGTTTGCAGATTTTCTATCCCTCTTTGAGGACAAAACTTGTTCATTGGACATTCCCATCCTAGGAGGCACGCAAAAACCGGATGGATCAAACGGCGGTTTGATCCATCCGGTTTTGGGTTATGCGGGATATGCGCTTGGGTTAGCCAAATTCCCGCAGCAGGCTTGTTGCCAGCTCTACCGTAACGGGCATAGGAGCGTTGCCGGCAAAGCGTTCATTGGCTACCGCGTTGGCATTGGCAAGCACATCTTCCCGGGTGATGCCCCAGCTGTCAAAGGGACGCAGACCCAGCACCTCATCCCGGAACCAGCGGAACTTGGCTGCAGTGATCTCGCCAATCTCCAAGTCGGTGGGATCGGCGGGATATTCCGCCCCAAGGATCAGGCCGATTTCCTTTACCTTTTTCACCTGATAGGGAGCGGTATACTTCAAGGTGCCCGGCAGGGCGTAGGCACAGGCCGCGCCGTGAGGCATATGGAATTTTGAGCCGATGATATGTGCCTGAGAGTGGCCCAAATGGGTGCCGGAATTGTTGAGCATCCAGCCAGCCAGCGCCGCCGCGACCATCATGCGCTCCCGGGCTTCCAGATCGTCGCCGTTGGCTACCGCCTTGGGCAGATACTTTACAATCAGGTACATCACCTTTTCGCAAATGGCGTCGCACACCGGGGAGGAAAGGCTGGAGGTATACCCCTCGGCAGCGTGGGCAAAGGCGTCCAGGCCGGTAGCCGCCGTCATGCCCTTGGGAAGGGTGACCAGCAGCTCCGGATGAAGAATGGCAAACTCGCTGACAGCATCGTTGGAGAGAACCGCCAGCTTCTCTTGGGTTTCGGTGTCTGTGACGATAAGGGCGTTGGACATTTCGCTGCCGGTGCCGGAGGTGGTGGGCACGGCAATCAGGCCGGGGCAAGGGCCGGGGACGGCTTTTTCCAGGGCGTATTGCTGGATCTGCCCGCCGTAGGTACGAACGATATTGATGCCACGGGCGGTGTCGATGGCGCTGCCGCCGCCCATGCCGATAATGCAGTCGCAGCCGTTTTCTGCAAACAGCGCCGCCCCGTCATTGACCACGGACAGGGGCGGGTCGGACACTACTTTATCGTACATGTAGTAGGAAAGGCCCATCTGCTGCAGCTTGTCCAGCATGGCTTGTACAAGCGGGGAGTTGCGAAGGAACTTATCCATGGCCACCATAGGCTTTTTGTAGTTTTGGGTGGTCATGATCTCTGCCATGGTAGCTGCCAGGTTGTGAGATACCACGACCTTTACTTTTTGCTCTAGCTTAACATTCATGGTGTTATATCTCCTATTCTTCACACTGTCGGTTTTTGTAAATGGTCTTTCGGAAGATATCCCCTAAAAACTGGATGACCGGGCCGGTGGTGCAGGCGGTAAACACGGTGATCAGGCCAAATTTACCGCCCAGAAGCACACCGGCGATGGTCAGCACCACGTCCATGGTGATCTTTGACCGCCGCACGCTCCAATGCAGCCGGTCGCTGATGGTGAGCATGAACCCATTAAAGGGATCTACGCCGATGGCGCTGGCCACAAAAAGGCTGATGCCCAGATAGTACAGGCTGCATCCGGCCAAGGCCCCCAATATCCGGATAACAAGCAGGGAATTGGTGAATATATGGGGGTAAAGCCAGCTGCCTACGGAAACAAAGGCGCCATAGGGGATAAGGTAGAGAAAGGTGCCAAGGTTAAGGTATTTGCGGCCGAGGAAAAACAAAAGCAGCACCAGACCGATATTCATGAAGTTGGACACATATCCCAACTGCTGCTGGTTTAACCCTGCGGCAGCCCGTACGCCGTCGTAGATTAGGCCCACAGGATCGTTGCCCAGCATGGTGTTGTTGTTGAACGCCACGCCTATGCACACCAGAAATATCCCCACCAGAGAAACGACGGTGGATTTTACGGTCAGGTTCTTGCTTAATAATTTCACTCCAGGCCAACCTCGGCGGCGGCTTGGTCTGCCCGGCGGCAGAAGTCAGCTACCTTGGGGATGTCCTTTTCCATAACGCCGTCGTTGTATTTATAGCTGGTTTTGGTCAGAGAGTCAACGCCGTAGGGCTTGACCTGCTTGATGCAAGCCTCTACATTATCCGGCCCCAACCCACCGGCGATGATCACCGGAATGTTGACGGAGCGGACGATCTCGGCATCGATGCTCCAGTCGTGGGTAAGGCCGCTGGCGCCGATGCCGGTGTCAGCCGCTAGGCCAGAATCGGTGAGGATATAGTCGCAGTATTCCGCGTAGGCCTTTGCCCGGTCCACAGCGGCAGGGCCGTCTACCAGCACGGCCTGCATCAGCTCAACGCCAGGGCACTCTTTGTGCAGCCTTTCGGCAAAGGCGGCATCGGCGGTATATTCCATGCCTGCCACATGGAGGATATCGGGCTTGACCCGCTTGGTGATGAAGATCATCTCATCAGGATCCTTCTGCAGCATAATCGCCACACACTTTACCCCGCGGCGCTTGGCCTCGGCAAAGATGCGGTCAACCACATCAAAGGGAACTCTGTGAGCCGGTACACCGCCGCTTTGCATCGGCACAAGACCAATATGATCCGCACCGGCGTCCATAACAGCGACACTCTCATTATAGTTGACCAGGGAATAGATTTGTTTTTTCATGTGTGTTCTCTCCTTTGTTGTGATATGTATGATAGAATTTGCCAAAGGGGGAAAGAATACCAAGAAAGGCGGGGCAAATTCTATTGCCAAAAGGGTCATTGCCTTTCCGGCGCAAAAGCGCGGCGCCGTAGGGCAGGGCTTGTTACTCCGCCCGGGCAAGCACAGCGGCAGGGGTAAGCTTGGGGGAAACGGCCTCAGGCGCTTCCAGGGTTATGCTGGCGGCAGCTTGGGTCAGCTGGCCCACCCGCGCAAGGCTAATGCCGGCGCCAAATTGGTATCTGGCCCAGGCGATGGTGGCCATGCTGCAATCTCCCGCGCCATTGGCACTGACGATCTTGGTGGGAATTATGGGTACCTGCACGCACTCGCCGCCGCCAGAGCAAAGGATCCCCCGGCTGCCTAGGGAGATAAAGACATTTTTTACGCCCAGCGCATTGAGCTTCGCGGCGGCGGCTTTGGCGGAAGACTCATCCTCAATGGCAATTCCAGTGAGCAGTTCCGCCTCAATGGCGTTGGGCTTAAGGGTGTCGATGCGGTCGAGGATCCGCTGGATGCGGGATACCTTGCTTACCGAAACCGGATCGACAAATATCGGCGCTGTGCAGTTTTGTGCCAGATAGCGGATGGAGGGACCAGGGACATTGGCATCTAGCACACAGAGCTTAGCGCCGTTGATGAAATCCAGCCGCTGGGCGAAGAATTCTGGCGTCATGGCCTCGGTGATATCCATTTCGTTCACCGCGGCTACCATATCTCCCTGGGCATTTGTGACATAAAGATAGACAGAGCTTTTCCCCCCTGGGATGCACTGGGCGTACTCCAGACGGATGCCGTTTTCCTTGCAGGCGTTGGATAAAATGCCGCCAAACTCATCGTCACCATACACGGTGATCAGATAGGTGGGCACTGCCAAGCGGACAAGGTTCTGGGCAATATTTTGCCCAACACCGCCTACGGTCATCCCAATTTTTCCGGGATTGGAGTCACTTGGCCGGTATACAGGGCCGCAAAGCCCGGCAATATCCAAGTTCATGCCGCCAATGACTACTACATATCCATTGTCTTCCATGGTACACCTCCTAAAATTTTGAAAAATTATTTTACTATCCTTCTTTCTGTTTGTCAATAGGTTTATTCGATGCTTTTCCCCTTTTGCGCCAAAGCAGTCCGGCGCAGCCATAGCCTAAGGCGGCGCCAGCGGTGTTGAGGATCAAATCCTCCACCTCGCTGACACCGGAGCCAAGAACAAACTGCAAAAGCTCAATGGTGGCGGAAAGAGCCAGAGCCAGCAGACAGGTCGAAAAAAAGGGCTTTCCGTATCCCTTTAAGGCCATGCCCAAGGGAACAAACCAAAACAGATTGCCCAAAAAGAGGTAGACAAAATAGCGCCAGTACCCAATGCGTACCAGCTTGGCCAGATAGACAAAGGGCACCCACTCCACACGGCCGGAAAGCCAGCCGTGGGTAAACCAGCCGCCGCGAAAGACGGTCAGCCGAAAGAGAACCAAAATGTATAGGATAAAGGCAAGAGAAGAAAAGAGCTTGGACGTTTTCATGTTACCCTTTCTCACCGGTGAGATGGGCCAGAGCCAGCGCCATAGCGGCCAAAGCCGCCTGCTGCCGCACAGCGCTCCGATCACCGGAAAAGTGATATTGCCGGACAATGGAGCTTATGCCATCTGCCACAGCAATATACACCAGACCTACCGGCTTGCCGGAGCCATCGCCATCCGGCCCGGCAAGGCCGGTGGTGCTTACGGCAAGATCCGCCTTGGTGACGGCCCGCGCGCCCTGGGCCATAGCCACAGCGGTTGGGGCGGAGACGGCGCCAAACTGGGTGAGCGTGTCCTGCCCAACGCCCAGCACCTGGCGCTTAACCTGGTCTGTGTAGCTGATCACGCCGCCTACATAGGCGGCGGAACTGCCGGGAACATCCGTAAGCAGCTTGCCAATAAGCCCGCCGGTGCAGGACTCCGCAGAGGCCAGGGTCTTGCCGCAATGGATCAGCTGGCGAATCAGCCTTTGGGCGGCGGAGTCAACCATGGTAGCGCACCTTCACCAGCTCGGTATTTTCCAGCGCCCGGGCAATGAGCGCTTCCACATCCAGCGCCGATTCCACCTGCTCTACCGCCTTGAGACGGGGCTTTGTCTTGGGATGCTTGGGGGTAAAGACGGTGCAGCAGTCTTCATAGGGCAAAATCGACGTGTCCAGCGTGCCAATCCTCCGGGCGATGGTGACGATCTCTTCCTTGTCCATGCCGATCAAGGGATGAAATACGGGAAGGTCTACCACCGCGTGGGTAACGGCCATGGCCTCCATAGTCTGGCTGGCAACCTGCCCTAGATTTTCTCCGGTCACCAGGCAGCCGCAGCCATGGCTATTGGCGATCTTTGCGGCAATGCGCATCATAAACCGGCGCATGATGATGGTAAAGTATTCCTCCGGGCAGTTGTCCCGAATGGCTTCCTGAATTTCGGTAAAGCCCACAATGTTTACCGACATCCTGCCGCAGTACCGGGTCATCAGCCGGGCAAGCTCCAGCACCTTGTCCTTGGCCAACTCAGAGGTGTAGGGATAGGAGAAGAAGTGAATACATTCCAGCTCCACGCCCCGTTTGCCGATCATATAGCCTGCCACAGGGGAGTCGATGCCGCCGGAAAGCAGCACCGCCGCCCGTCCGCCTACGCCGGTAGGCAGTCCTCCGGCGCCAGGCTCTGCCGGGCCGTGAACATAGGCGGCGTAGTCCCGCACCTCTACATACACCGTGTAGGCCGGGTGGTGGACATCCACCTGCACCTGGGGATATGCCTCCGCCAGGCGGCCGCCGATCTCTTGGGAAATTTGGATGGAATTGAGGGCAAATGCTTTGTCTGACCGCTTGGATTCCACCTTAAATGATGCCGCGGAGGCAAGGTCATCGCCCAAATAGGCCACAACGGCGGCGTAAATGTCATCCATATCCTTGCCGCAGGGACGGCAGCGGCAAAGGGAGACTACGCCAAAAATGGTGTGGCAGGCGTCCCAGGCGCCTTCCATGTCACAGGCGTCATCTTCTGGCTCCACATACACTGTGGACTGCAATATGGACACGGAAAAGCTGCCAAAGGGCCGCATTCTGCGGCTGACATTTTGTTGCAGCTTATGCTCAAACTGACGGCGGTTGCCGCCCTTAAGGACGATTTCACCCAGCTTTAAGAGAAAAATTTCGTTCATCGTCTACTCCTAATTTCTTCCCACAGGGAAAGTTCTGTATTGTATGGCTTCTGCCAGATGGGCGGGGGTAATGGCCTCGCTCCCATCCAGATCGGCAATGGTCCTGGCCACCCGAAGGATCCGGTCGTAGCTTCGGGCGGTAAGTCCCAGGCGGTCAAAGGCGGACCGCATCAGGGCCGAGCAGGCTTCATCCAGCACGCACAGCTGCTGCAGCTGCCGGGGGGTCATCCGGCCATTGCAGGTGGTTTTTGTGCCGGAAAAGCGCCGGCGCTGGATCTGCCGGGCCTGGTTTACCCGCTGCCGCACAGCGGCGGAGGATTCTGCAGGCTGCCGGGACTGAAGCTCGGTAAAGGGAACGGCGGGAACCTCAATCATAATGTCGATGCGATCCAGCAGCGGCCCGGAAATGCGGCTGAGATATTGCTCTACCATCTTTTTTGAGCAAGTGCAGCGGCCACTGGGATCGCCATACCAGCCGCAGCGGCAGGGATTCATGGCGCACACCAGCATGAATTCACAGGGATAGATTTCCGTGCCGTTGACCCGGGTGATGGTGACAGCGCCGTCTTCCAGGGGCTGGCGCATGACCTCCATGGTTTCCTTATGGAATTCCGGCAGCTCGTCTAAAAACAGCACCCCTCTGTGGGCCAAGGAGATTTCTCCAGGCCGGGGCACCGAGCCGCCGCCCACCAGACCGGCGGGGGACACGGTGTGATGAGGGCTGCGAAAGGGGCGCACCGACACCAGAGGATTGGTTTTGTCCACCATGCCCATAATGGAATGAATCTGGGTGATCTCCAGCGCCTCATCCCGGGTCATATCCGGCAAAATGGAGGGCAGGCGCTTAGCCAGCATGCTTTTGCCGGAGCCGGGCGGGCCAACCATAAGGATGTTGTGAGCGCCGGCGGCGGCAATTTCCAAGGCGCGCTTGGCGTTTTCCTGCCCACGAACGTCCTGAAAATCCGGCAGGCTGCCGGTGAAATCCGGCGGCGTCCAAATGGGTTGGGGAGCAATGGGCGCTTGCCCGTCCAAATGAGCGGCCAACTGGGCAACGGATTGCACCGGAATAATCGTCGGCCCTTCTGCCAAAGTGGCCTCCGGGGCATTGTCTTTCGGAACGAAAAGAAGCTCTATGCCGGCCTTTGCCGCCGCAATGGCCATGGGCAGCACGCCGTTTACCGGCCGCAGATTGCCCTCTAGGCTCAATTCCCCCAAAAAAGCGCAAGGCGCTTGGGGCAGCTTGACCAATCCGGAGGCGGACAGAATGCTGAGCAAAATGGGCAAATCGTATAAAGTGCCGGATTTTTTGGTGTTGGCCGGCGCCAGATTCACGATAATCCGGCTGACGGGAAATTTGAATCCGGCAGTTTTTACCGCCGCCCGTACCCGCTCCCGCGCCTCTTTCACCGAAGTGTCCGGCAGGCCCACAATATCAAAGCCCGGCAGGCCGTTGGAGATAAAGCACTCCACAGACACCGGGTAGCCGGTGATGCCGCCGATGCCCAGGGAGTTGACATGACTAACCATACGCAATTCCTCATTTTGGATTTTATATGCTTATCATAACGCAAAGCCGTGAAAATTACAAATACTCTTTTCCGAAATCCGCGCTTTTCCCGGACAAAAAAATAAAATCCTCGGAAATCCAAACAAATCAAATTTTCCCGATTTACAAAATGAAAGTTTGGTGGTATGATAATCACGACAAAATGTGAGGGGCCTTGCTCCTTTATAGTTTGGAGGTAATAAACTTGCAAAGAAAACTGAAAACCATGGATGGCAACACCGCTGCCGCTCATGTCAGCTATGCGTTTACTGAGGTGGCGGGCATCTACCCCATCACTCCGTCCAGTCCCATGGCGGATAATGTCGACCAGTGGTCTGCCCAAGGTCGGAAGAATATCTTTGGCAACCGGGTTAAGGTTGTGGAGATGCAGTCTGAGGCCGGCGCCTCCGGTACGGTTCATGGCTCTTTAGCGGCCGGCGCGCTGACCACTACTTACACCGCTTCTCAGGGCCTGTTGCTGATGATCCCCAACATGTATAAGATCGCCGGTGAGCTTCTTCCCGCTGTGTTCCATGTTTCGGCGAGAACCGTAGCCAGCCATGCGCTGAACATCTTCGGCGATCATTCTGACGTTTATGCCTGCCGGCAGACCGGTTTTGCCATGCTTTGCGAAACCAACCCCCAAGAGGTTATGGATCTGAGCGCTGTGGCTCATTTGGCGGCCATCAAAGGCCGGGTTCCGTTTATCAACTTCTTCGACGGCTTCCGCACCTCCCATGAGATCCAGAAGATTGCGGTTTGGGATTATGAAGATCTCAAATCCATGTGCGATATGGAAGCGGTGGATGCTTTCCGTAAGCACAGCCTGAACCCTGAGCGCCCTGCCATGCGCGGTTCCCACGAAAATGGCGATATTTTCTTCCAGCACCGCGAGGCCTGCAACAGCTACTACGACGCCGTTCCCGGCATTGTAGAAGGCTACATGCAGCAGGTCAACGAAAAGCTGGGCACCAACTATCAGCTCTTTAACTACTATGGCGCGCCGGACGCTGACCGGGTCATTGTGGCCATGGGTTCTATCTGCGATGTAGCGGAGGAGGTCATCGATTACCTCAACGCCAACGGCCAGAAGGTAGGCTTGGTGAAGGTACGGCTATACCGTCCGTTCTGTCCGGACAAGCTGCTGGAAGCGATTCCCGCAACGGCAAAGAGAATCGCTGTGCTGGATCGTACCAAGGAGCCTGGCGCTCTGGGCGAGCCGCTGTATCTGGATGTGGTGACAGCCCTGGCCAATGCTGGACGTAACGACGTTTCCGTGATCGGCGGTCGTTATGGCCTTGGCTCTAAGGATACACCTCCTGCCTCTGTGTTTGCTGTGTACAGCGAACTGTCCAAGGACGCGCCCAAGCGTCAGTTCACCATCGGCATTGTGGATGATGTGACCCACCTCTCTTTGGAGGAGGACAGCAACGCTCCCAATACCGCAGCTAAGGGCACCATCGAGTGCAAATTCTGGGGTCTTGGCGGCGATGGCACCGTAGGCGCCAACAAGAACTCCATTAAGATCATTGGCGACCATACCGACAAGTATGTTCAAGCCTATTTCCAGTACGACTCCAAGAAAACCGGCGGTGTGACCATTTCCCACCTCCGTTTTGGCGATCAGCCCATTAAAAGCCCCTATTATATCAACAAGGCGGATTTTGTGGCCTGCCACAATCCCTCCTATGTGGTCAAGGGCTACAAGATGGTGCAGGACGTTAAGCCCGGCGGCGTATTTATGATCAACTGCCAGTGGTCCGCGCAAGAGCTGGCCCAGCATTTGGACGCTGAGTCCAAGCGGTATATCGCCAAGAACAACATCCAGCTGTATACCATCAATGCCATTGACCTGGCCATTCAGGTGGGCATGGGCAAGCGTACCAACACTATTTTGCAGTCGGCGTTCTTCACCCTGGCCAAGGTCATGCCGGAAGAGGACGCTATCCGCTACATGAAGGACGCGGCCACCCACTCCTACCTCAAAAAGGGCCAGGATGTGGTAGACTGCAACCACCGGGCCATTGATGCCGGCTCCACCGCCTTTGTCAAGGTGGACGTGCCTGCCGATTGGGCCGATGCCGTTGACGCGCCTGTGGAAAGCAAGCTGTCCGGCAAGGCCGAGCTGGTGAAGATGGTAGAAAACGTTCTTATCCCGGTGGACAAGATGGACGGTGACTCCCTGCCGGTTTCCGCGTTTACCGATTACGTGGATGGCCAGTTCGAGTTGGGCGCGTCTGCCTATGAAAAGCGCGGCGTTGCCGTCAGCGTTCCGGAATGGCTGGAAGATAAGTGCATCCAGTGCAATAACTGCGCCTATGTTTGCCCCCACGCCACCATTCGTCCTTTCGCCCTTACGGAGGATGAGGCGGCCAATGCCCCGGCCAATGCCAAGATCGTCCCGGTGAAGGCCGGTAAGGGTAAGGGCAAATACAGCTTTACCATGGCGGTTTCTCCCCTGGATTGTATGGGCTGCGGCGTCTGTGTTGGCGTTTGCCCCACTAAGGCCATCGTAATGAAGCCGCAAGGCACCCAGTTGGATCAGCAGCAGGTGTTCAACTACTGCGTGTCCCAGGTGTCCGATAAGGCCGACATGCAGGACAACACCGTCAAGGGCAGCCAGTTCCGGCAGCCCCTGCTGGAGTTCTCCGGCTCCTGCGCGGGCTGTGCGGAAACTTCCTACGCCCGCTTGGTAACCCAGCTCTTTGGCGATAGAATGTACATTTCTAACGCTACTGGTTGTTCCTCTATCTGGGGTGGCCCTGGCGCTACGGCTCCTTACTGCACCAATAAGGACGGTCATGGCCCTGCTTGGTCCAACTCCCTGTTTGAAGATAACGCGGAGCATGGCCTTGGCATGCACACCGCGCAGAAAGTTATCCGCGAGAGCTTGGCGGAAAAGGTCGCCGAGGTGATGGAAAAGACCACCAGCGATGATCGCAAAGCCGCCTGCAAGGCTTACCTGGATACCATGGACGACGGCGCGGCCAATAAAGCAGCTACCGCCGCGTTGGTTGCCAACCTGGAGGCAGATGTTTGCTGCGATACCGTAAAGGATATCCTGGCGAAGAAGGAATACCTGGCCAAGAAATCCGTCTGGATCTTTGGCGGCGACGGCTGGGCCTATGATATTGGCTTTGGTGGTGTAGACCATGTGCTGGCTTCCGGCGAGGACGTCAACATTTTCGTGTTCGACACGGAGGTGTATTCTAACACCGGCGGTCAGGCATCTAAG
>CAYVWG010000056.1:0-5222 GCA_964455425.1 uncultured Oscillospiraceae bacterium
ATCTGTGTCCGAGAGGTGTACGGCCTTTTTTGCCGTACACCTCTCACTTTGCATTTTTGCCGCTTGTATAGCCTAAATCGTGATACGCTAGCACATTGCCCCAAACACAGCCGATTGGAAGCATCTTGTTTTCATTTGCAAAGCGTTGAATTGTCGCCTCCGAAATCATCGCGCCTGTCCCGAACAAGAGAAAACGTATGAAAACAAAGATGGGCAAAAAGTTGAGCCGCCCCAAATAGGATAATGCGCAAAACAAGCTCAGAGTGCTATCCCCTGAGCTTGTTCGTCACATAATGGGTTTTCCTGTTTCTTTGTCTATAAATTCTATTCTCAACTCTGCGCCGAGTGCTTCGGCAACTTTTTCAAGCTCGGAAATTTTGAACGTTTTCCTCCTATATTTGTTGTTCAAATTTTGTGGCGTTTGTCCTGTCCTGCGTGCCAATTCCGCGTCTGAAATATTTCCGCGCTTAACACAGCATAGACGAATGTACTCGCGAACATCAAACATATCTGTCACCTCCAACTATAAAATACACCAAACCCAATTGTATGTCAATAAAAAAATTGATAAAATATAATAATATTTATAAAAAATAGGAAAAAACTACCAGCCCAGGCTGGCGATTTTCGTTTTGCAAGGAAAAAGCCGGTAAACTGTGAGCGATCTCACAAGCTTATCGGCTCTGCGTCTTTGCCTACGGCCCCTTGGTGACGGTTCCGTGCACATGCTTTGCTTAATAATCTGCCCCAATCTCCCGCTCAAAATCGTTAAGCCACTCTATCAGGGAAAGATAAAGCCGCCGTTGCTGATCAAAGATTGCTCTTCCGCCAAGCGGTATATCCGCATACTGATCGGCATATTCCTCCGTGGTTTTTAGAGAACCTTCAATATTATCTCTCAGCCGCCGCACCAGATCCAGCGCATGTTCCTTATCAAGTTTGTTGAGATTGGCAATGACCACATTGAAATCAAATTGCAGAGGAACTAGCTGCTCCGCATAGTCACACATGAGCTGATGAAAATAGGTACGACCCTTATCTGTAATAGAATAGACCGCTTTCTCCGCAAACTTTTCTCCTTTTACGATCTCGCTTTGCAGATATCCCTTTTCGGCCATCTCGATTACCTTTCGGTAGATCGAGGGGACGCTGATTCTTGTCCACTCTGAGATATGATGATAAGTCACATCCTTCCGAATGTCATATGCGCTTTGGGGCTTTTCCCATACCATGCCGAGTATAGCTAAGTCTATTGATGACATATGTACACCTCCATTTTTTACTATTTTTAATAGTACTATTTTCAATATCAAAAGTCAAGAGAATATTCAAAAATATCGGTAATCTTGTGTGTAGCATTACAATTCTTAACCGCTTATATGTATTTTCGTATTGAAGTTTGTCATATTGTGTGATAATATGTTTAATATGGAAAGATTTCGTCTAAATGAATTCTACACGCTTACCCCATGGGAACCGAAAGGAGTGCATGCCTTGGAGAAAACCGAACAACCTGCGCAAACCGTAGACAACGAACTAAACCTACCAGTGCAGGAAATACTGGCCCGCCACAAGCAGCAAGAAATCCTTGCCACCCTCTTTCGCTACATAGATGAATACCACTGGCGGTATGGCATTACCCGGGCATGCATAAACCGTTTATTTGACACAGACTACTCGATTGCCGACCTTAAGAAAATGTACAGGGAAAACAAATAAAAAAATGCCCCTAAGGCAAGCAAAGCGCCAACGAGAACCGTTATGGCTCCCGTTGGCATTCTTTTGATCGTTTTGGGGATTGTCACACTGGCCAAGGCAACCCCCGCCGCGTGGCAAAGCCGCCAAAAGCGCCCAATGTTCCGGTTTCGTACATTGGATGCCTTTGGTGGTTATTCTGTTTGCGCCAGCTTATGCAACAGCTCTTCCGCTGTGCCGCAGGTAAACTTCTGTGGGGAAAGGCCATGGGTGATGAGACAATCCGAAAGGATAAATACCTCCGCGCCCAGGCTGGCCGCTGAACCGTCCTCCTTAAGATCGTTGCCTACCATAAGGCAATCTGTCGGCGATAGGCCGTGACGCTGAAAAATCTCCGTAAAGTATTTCGGGTTGGGTTTACAGTAGCGGGAATTTTGATAATATGTAATATCGTCAAAATCCGCCGCCGACAAGCCGTTCCAGCTTAGGCGCGTTTCTACGGCGCAAAGAGGAAACAGCGGATTGGTTGCCAAAATCACCTTATCCGCCTGTTTGCGCGCCGCTTTCACCAGTTGCACGGCCATGGGATTTGGCCAGGTTGCGGCCTTTGTCTCCATAAATTCATGGGCATAATAGACGTCAAAGGCGGCCTCCACCGAATCCGTTTCCTGCCCCAAAATGCCGGCAAAGCGATGCCAAAAAAGCTCGGCGTTGGTTGTCTGACCATCGTTGACGATCATAGCTTTGGTGCCCTCTTGCAGGGCCGACATAAACCGCTCCACCGGTAGACCAAGCTCCGCCGCCTTTCGGGCCAAGGAGGCAAAATAGACGGCAACAAATTTTTCCAGATCCATGGGCAGCAACGTCCCATCCAGATCGAACAGGATCGCTTTGTATCTCATTTCTCCACCGTCTGCTCCTGCTGAAACACCGTTGCCGCTACACGGGGGCCAATATTGGTGGCTACGGCGGCGCCGATTTGATAAACGCCTACCGGAGGATACCCTACAGCCTCCGTCATCGCCGCGGCCAGATGCTGCACATCCTCCGTGCCCTGCCCGCCAATGATGCAATATTCCGATCCCGGCGTCATTTTTGTCACCGTCATCCGCACAACCCCGGGAATCAGGTTCTTCTCTCCCCGCACTTTGCCGGCGGTGACAATGTGCTGGTCCCAGATCTTCATAATGGGCTTCATGCCGATGGCGTCCCCCACAAAGGCCGCTGCCGTGGGGATGCGGCCGGATTTTGCCGCGTATTTCAGCCCATAGATGCCCACATAGATCATCACATGGTCGATCCAGTTGTTGACCCACTGTAAAATCTCTTCCACAGACTTGCCCTCCTGGGCCATTTGCCCGGCTCTGACCACGGCGTGCCCATAGGCGGCGGAATAGCTGCGGGAGTTGATGATATGCAGCCGGATATGGGTGTCTGGGTAGTCCTCTTGGAGCATCCGCACCGCTTGTTGGGCGTTTTCATAGGTGGCGCTGCCCTTGCCATTAATGAGAATCAAAATAGCGTCTGTGTAGCCCTCTGCGGCAAAGCTGCGGTACTGCTCCATAAATTCAAAGGCCGTGATTTGAGATGTCGTGGGCAGCTCTTTGCTTTGGGCCATAAGCGCGTAGTATTTTTCATTGTCAAAATCCACCCGGCTGACGTAGGATTTACCGTCAACAACCACGGTAAAGGGCAGCATGCGGATCTGGTATTGTTTTTCGTCCTCATAGGAAATATCGCTGGCAGAGTCGGTTACAATCAAAATTTTACTCATCTTTACTTCTCCTAACTTTACTTGGCTAGTATGAGGCCGCTGCAAATGGCGGCGATATCCTCTGGGGTTTCCCGCATACCGGAAACCACCCACTGAATCATTACATTATAAAACGCGCCGGTAAAGAATCGGGCCTTATATACATCCACAGCGGCATAGCCCCGGTCTTTGATCGAGACAAAGAGGGATTGATTGAGATAGGACAAAATCAGCTCGCCCAAATTGGCCTTATATACGTTTTTCACTACCGTGCCGTATTTTTGCACCAGGCGGAACAGCTCCGCGAAATAGTCCTTCAGCCCCTGGGATTTGTTCTGCCGCTGAAGAAGCTGCCCCGCCTCCTGCCCTACCGCCTGAATCAGACGGGCCGTCAGGGCTTCCTTGGTAGAAAAATTACGGTAAAACGCCATCCGGGATACGCCCGCCCGCTTGGCAATGTCGGTAACCGTCAGCGTATGATACTCCCGTTCCTGGAGCAGCTGCAAAAGCGCGGAAACCAGTCGATCTCCGCTGGTATGTGGCCTGGCCATGGTTCATCCCCCTTTCCTTGCGGTTACAACTGTAACATCTTCCGCTAAAATTGTCAACCATAGTTTTTTCTCCCGGCAGCCAGGCCTGGGGCAAAGATTCCATCGGTCTAAGGCGGAAGCCAAACGCCCCGAAAACGCTGGTACTTTCCGCGTTTTCAGGGCCGATGCACCTATGGTCAAATGGCTGCTTCTCCCTGGGAAGATCGCAGCAGGCGAATTTTGTCCCCATAGGCTTATCACCGGCAGTTCCCGATCCAGGGCGGGGATGGGCAGATACCCCACATAGGCATATCCATCGATCTCCACCTCGGTCATGGTGGGATCATAGGGATCCGGATAGCTTTCTGAACGGTAAGCTCGACCGCTTTTTTACGACAAAAGCTACAACAACTCCTCACAGAATATGAGAGGATATGACAGCGTATGGGGAGCGATGAAGCACTTGGACGATTAAAAATCAGGCTAAAACAGCATAAAAAGCCTATAACGCTTACCCCGGCGAAATCCCGGCATAGCCGCCCCAGGCTCTACACGGTTTTTGAACAAGCTAAAGCGCCCACCAGGCAAAATAGCTTCTGCCTGGTGGGCGCGTATTTTCACGTTTCTCTATGTTTCGCTATACCAATTTACACAGGATCGATGCCGCTTTCGCGCATATGCTTTAGCTTCCCTCTTGCGGCGCCATATGGCATGAATTTTATTGCATCGCCAACAGCTTGGCAAAAAACGCCAAACGGATGGACATATACGGTCAACGTTCCACGCAGAATATACGGTGCCTACGCTATCCCGCTTGCGCTTACTTTACCATCTGCAAGCTTACCCGGGGCAAATACAAGGACAAGAACAGACTCTTATTTTCATTTAGCAGCTCCGATATGGTGGCGCGCATGACCATTTCCACCCCGTTGGCACTTTCCATACAGTCCAAGGTATAGGGGCCGTTACAGAAAAAAGCCATAACGTTCCTTTGCAAGTGAGCCAGATCCATATACGGTACTTGGAAGGTCGCCTTTAGCTCTGTGCAGCGGCTTTCCATCCAATATGCCGAACGGCTGATTTTTACGTTCTTTGCCTTGCAGGCGAGGAAAAATATTTCCATTTCTTCCTCGATCACCTTCCCGTTTGTGCTTTTGCATAATACCCGGATGCTTCCCTTCATCTTTTCTTTCCTCCATAATTTCCTGTATTTACTGGGACAAACGCGGATCCCCTTGGCACAG